>NZ_JAUZVK010000021.1:0-66067 GCF_031844505.1 Gordonia sp. AC31 | reverse complement strand
GTGGTCTCTGAATGTCGTTCTCCGCTATCACGGCACCGGTGTGGCGATGGACTTGATGACCTCAGTGCTCGGCGGAACGGATATCCCGGCCTACCTCTGGGTTGCACGCGACAACGCGCGGGCAGTGGCCTTCTATCGCAAACACGGATTCGAACTCGACGGGGCCACACGTCACGACTCCGGCTGGGATTGTCACGAAGTACGCATGAACAACGCACAGTGATGACCGCCCGACCAACAGCCACCTACTGGCGCACCTGAACCCCGGTACTGCTCGCGCGATCCTGCTCGCTTGTTGACCGACAGACTGCAACTCGACCGGTAGACCTCGATCGAAGTCCATAGGTCGAGTTGAAGTCTGTCGGTCGCGGGGGCTGGTTGCTGGACCCTTCGAGGCTCGTCGACCTCGACGCGCTCCTTCGTCGCTTGCTCGGCCCGGCGGCTTGCGCTCCTCGCACCTCAGGGAGCGGAAGAAGGCTCGTCACTTAGGGTTTGGGAGCCTCGGTCGCTGGACCCTTCGTGGCTCGTCGCTATCGCTCCTCGCACCTCAGGGAGCGGCGGGGCGCTCCTTCGGATAGGGAGCGGTGGGGGCGCTCCTTCGGATAGGGAGCGGGAGCGAAGCTCTCGCTCGCGCCGGCTGCGCCCTCGGGTCAGGCACCGACGTACTCGGCGAGGTGCTCGCCGGTGAGCGTGGACCGGTCGGCGACGATATCGGCGGGTGTGCCCTCGAAGACGATCCGGCCGCCGTCGTGGCCGGCGCCCGGGCCGAGGTCGATGATCCAGTCGGCGTGGGCCATCACGGCCTGGTGGTGCTCGATGACGATCACCGACTTCCCGGAGTCGACGAGCCGGTCGAGCAGCCCGAGGAGCTGTTCCACGTCGGCGAGGTGGAGGCCGGTGGTGGGCTCGTCGAGGATGTAGACGTCGCCCTTCTCCCCCATGTGACCGGCCAACTTCAGGCGCTGGCGTTCGCCGCCGGACAGGGTGGTCAGCGGTTGACCGACCTTGATGTAGCCGAGCCCGACGTCGACCATCCGGTGCAGGATCTTGTGTGCTGTCAGGAGTTTGGCGTCGCCGTCGGCGAAGAAGGCTTCCGCCTGGGCGACCGACATCTCGAGCACTTCGCTGATGTTGCGGCCGCCGAAGGTGTAGTCGAGCACCTCGGCCTGGAATCGCTTGCCCTCGCACACCTCGCAGGGCGCGGCGACGCCGGCCATCATCGCGAGGTCGGAGTAGACGACACCTGCACCGTTGCAGTTGGGGCAGGCACCCTCCGAGTTCGCGCTGAACAAGGCGGGTTTCACGCCGTTGGCCTTGGCGAACGCCTTGCGGATCGGCTCGAGCAGACCGGTGTAGGTCGCCGGATTGGAGCGCCGCGACCCCTTGATGGCGCTCTGGTCGATGGAGACGACCCCGTCCTCCTTGGCGACCGTCGAGTTGATCAACGAACTCTTGCCCGAGCCCGCGACGCCGGTGAGCACGACCAGCACACCGAGGGGGATGTCGACGTCGACATCGCGCAGGTTGTTGGCGTCGGCCCCGCGGACCTCGAGATGACCACTGGGCGTGCGGACCTCGTCCTTCACGGCGGCGCGGTCCTCCAGATGGCGCCCGGTGAGCGTGTCCGCGGCCCGCAGTTCGTCGACGGTGCCTTCGAACACGATCGTGCCGCCGTCGGTGCCCGCTCCAGGGCCGATGTCGACGACGCGGTCGGCGATCGCGATCACCTCCGGCTTGTGCTCGACCACCAGCACCGTGTTGCCCTTGTCCCGCAATGCGCGCAGCAGATCGTTCATCCGGGTGATGTCGTGCGGGTGCAGACCGATCGACGGCTCGTCGAACACATAGGTCACGTCGGTCAGCGACGAACCGAGGTGACGGATCAGCTTGGTGCGCTGCGCCTCTCCGCCGGACAGGGTGCCGGCCGGGCGTTCCAGGGACAGGTAGCCGAGGCCGATGTCGACGAACGCGTTGAGGTGGTCTCGCAGCGCGGTGATCAGCGGGGCCGCGGACGGATCGTCGAGTTCGGCCACCCACTGGGCGAGATCGCTGATCTGCATCGCGCATGCGTCTGCGATGCTGATGCCCTTGATCTTCGACGAACGGGTCTCGGCGGTGAGGCGGGTGCCCTCACAGTCCGGGCAGTTCGCGAAGGTGATCGCCCGGTCGACGAAGGCACGGATGTGCGGCTGCATGGCCTCACGGTCCTTGCTCAGCATCGACTTCTGGATCTTCGGGATCAGACCTTCGAAGGTGATGTTGATGCCCTCGACCTTGATCTTGGTGGGCTCTTTGTAGAGAAGGTCGTTGAGCTGCTTCTTGGTGTACTTCGCAATGGGCTTGTCGGGGTCGAAGAAGCCGCAACCGCGGTAGATCCGGCCGTACCAGCCGTCCATCGAGTAGCCGGGGATCGTCAGCGCGCCCTCGTTGAGCGACTTCGACGAGTCGTAGAGTGCGGTGAGGTCGAAGTCGGAGACGTCGCCACGTCCCTCGCATCGCGGGCACATCCCGCCGGTGATGGAGAAGCTCCGACGCTCCTTGACCTTCTGCCCGCCCTTCTCGATGGTCACCGCACCCGCCCCGCTGATCGAGGCGACGTTGAACGAAAACGCCTGCGGCGATCCGATGTGCGGAAATCCCAAGCGACTAAACAGGATACGCAGCATCGCGTTGGCGTCGGTGGCCGTGCCGACGGTCGACCGGACGTTAGCCCCCATCCGCTCCTGGTCGACGATGATCGCCGTCGTCAGACCCTCCAGGATGTCGACGTCCGGACGAGCCATCGACGGCATGAAGCCCTGCACGAATGCGCTGTACGTCTCGTTGATGAGGCGCTGGGATTCCGCGGCGATGGTGCTGAAGACCAGTGAGCTCTTCCCGGAACCCGACACCCCGGTGAAGACTGTCAGCCGACGCTTGGGCAGATCGACGCTGACGTCCTTGAGGTTGTTCTCCCGGGCTCCGTGGACGCGGATGATGTCGTGCGTGTCGGCGGGGTGGATGCCGTCGGCCCGCACGGCGTCGACCTTCCGTGCGGGACGGGTGGCGGTTCGGCTCATCGTCTCTCCATCACTGGCGCGACCGCGGATGGGCGGTCATCGGCGTTCGGGGTGCTCGTGTCATTCCGGAGGTCCGTCGCCGCGAGGTCGGTGCGCGGACTCCCGGTCGATCTAACCAGGGTGGAGGGCGCCGGCGCGGGGTGTTGTCGGTCGACGACCGCGCCGAGTGCTTCCGGGGGCGGGTATCGACCGGGGCCGCACATCTCTCAGCCGGCCTGGTCGATACGGATGAGGTTGCCCGCCGGATCACGAACGGCGGCGTCGCGCACGCCATACGGCTGATCCATCGGCTCCTGCACGATGTCGACGCCGCTGGACTGCAATTTTTCGAAAAGCCCGTCGAGGTCGTCGGTCGCCAGCGTCAGCGCGCCGTAACTCCCCTTGGCGATCAGCTCGAGGATCGTCTGGCGTTCCTCCTCGGAGATACCGGGATCGGCAGCCGGCGGATGCAGGACGATCGACGTGCCCGGCTGTCCGGGCGGGCCGACGGTCAGCCACCGCATGCCCTCGTAGCCGACATCCTTGCGGAGTTCGAAACCGAGGAGGTCACGGTAGAAGCCCAAGGCGGCGTCGCCATCGGTGTGTGGGAGGAAGGTGTACTGGATCGTGATGTTCATGGGATCAGGCTAGGCAGTCTCAGCCGCGCTGTGCTTCTCGATTCCTGATCGGTCTCGTGATGTTCTTCGCCAGGCACGCCGGTATCCCGTCCGTCGCGTCGGCCGACTGTTCGCGATAGACCGTCGGCGGGACCCCGACGAGTTCGGTGAACCGGGTGCTGAAGGTGCCCAGTGACGAGCAACCCACCTCGAAGCAGACCTCGGTGACGGTCAGGTCGCCGCGCCGCAGCAGCGTCATCGCCCGTTCGATGCGGCGAGTCATCAAGTACGAGTAGGGCGATTCGCCGTAGGTCTGGCGAAACTTCCGGCTCAGGTGACCGGCCGACATGTTCACCCCGCGCGCGAGCGCCTCGACGTCGAGCGGCTGCGCGTACTCGCGGTCGATCCGGTCGCGGACCTGACGCAGCAGGGTCAGGTCGCGCAGGCGCTGATCGGAATCGGTTCGCGGCACGAGTCGATCGTAGTGTGCTCAGACCCCGAGCACCGCCGAGATGTCCGCACCGAGGGCGTCGAGACGGCGTGCGGCCTCGTCCCGCGGTACGGCGCCGTCCGGGCAGTCGAGGACGACTTCGAGATAGCACTTCAGTTTCGGCTCGGTGCCGGAGGGACGCACGACGACGCGGTCGTCGGCGGCGGTCCGCACCAGGACGCCATCGGTCGGCGGGAGATCAGCGGATCCATCTGCCAGGTCGCGGTTCTCCACCACCGGCGAGCCGGCCAGTCGTTCGATCGGCGACGAACGCAGGCGCTGCATCATCTCGGCGATCAGCGCGGTGTCCTCGACGCGGATCGTCAACGGTGCGGTGGCATGCAGGCCGTGGCGACGGGCGAGCCGGTCGAGTTCGTCGGTCAGCGTGCGGCCATCCTGCCCGAGTTCCTCGACGAGGGAGATGACCCGGATCATCGCACCGATGCCGTCCTTGTCGCGGACGGTGTCGGGGTCGGTGCAGTAGCCGATCGCCTCCTCGTAACCGAAACGCAGGCCGGGAGTCCGGGCGATCCACTTGAATCCGGTGAGCGTCGCCGCGAAACGTAGCCCGTGGTCCGCGGCGATCCGGCCGAGCAGCCGGCTCGACACGATCGAACACGCCAGGGTGTCACCGGGGCGCGTCGCATCCCGTGCCGCCTGCTCCCCCAGCAGCGCGCCGATCTCGTCGCCGGTGAGCTGCCGCCACTGTCCATCGGGACCGACCGTCGCCACCGAGCAGCGGTCGGCGTCGGGGTCGAGGGCGATCACGACGTCCGCGTCGACGTCGCGTGCGAGGTCGAGCGCGAGGTCGAGGGCACCGGGCTCCTCCGGGTTCGGGAACGGCACCGTCGGGAAGTCCGGATCGGGAGCGGACTGCGCCGCCACCACGTGGACGTCGCCGATTCCCGCGGCCCGCAGCACATCTCGGGCGACCGTACCCCCGACCCCGTGCATCGGCGTCAGTACGACGCGCACCGGCGACGGACTGCCGCCGGGTCGAAGCCGCGCGGTGCGCTCGACATAGGTCCGCACGGTCTCGTCGTCGAGGTGGACGACCGCCGCGGGGTCGCGGGACACCTCGTCAGCGGGCGGCGCCTGCGCGATCCGGGCCGCGATGTCGGCGTCGGCCGGCGAGATCATCTGCACTCCCCTGCCCGCATCGTCGGTGGCACGGCCGCCGAGATACACCTTGTAACCGTTGTCGGCCGGTGGGTTGTGCGAGGCGGTGATCATCACCCCGGCGTCGCAGTCGAGCGCACGCGTCGCATGAGCGGTGACCGGCGTCGGCAACCGAGGAGGTAGCGTGAACACCGTGAGCCCTTGCGCCGCAAGCACTTCGGTTGCCGCGTCGAAGAACTCGGCCGATCCGTGCCGGGCGTCGCACCCGACCACGACACGCGCGTCGGGACCGACCGTGTCGAGCAGATACCGCGCGACACCGGCCGTGGCGCGGGTGACCACGGCGACGTTCATCCGTGACTCGCCCGCACCGACCTCCCCGCGCAGGCCGGCGGTGCCGAAGGTCAGCGGTCCGCGGAAGCGGGACGCGAGATCGTCGGCAGCGGCGACGTCACCGGTCACCGCCGCGTCGATCAGATCGGTCAGCACGGCTCGGGTCGACGGATCCGGATCGTGGTCCCGCCAGCGCCGCGCGGCCGCGAACAGCTCGGCCCGGGTCACCGGATGCGGCGACCCGGCTCGACGCGGTCACCCAGTGCCACCCGGGCGCCACGCAGGATCTGCGTGTCCATCCCCACCAACGTGATCTTCTCGGTCGGGACCGGGCGTGTCCGCGGGTGCCCGCCGATCACCGCATTCGGGCCGACGCGCACCCGTTCGTCGAGGACAGACCATGCGACCGACGCGCCGGCGCCGATGACAACGTCACCGAAGATCACCGAATCGGCCACGACCGCACCTTTTTCGACGACCACCCCCGGTCCGAGAACGCTGCGTCGGACCGTTCCGTGCACGTGGGCGCCGCTGCTGACGAGACTATCCTCGACGACCGCCCCGGTCTCGATACGCGCGGCCGGGCGCTGCGGCTGGTTGGTGAGGATCGGCCGGTCGGCGCGGAAGACGTCGAGGGACCCGTCGATGAGGTCGCGGTGCGCCTGCAGGTAGGTCTCGGGACGGCCGGCGTCGATCCAATAGCCAGGCATCGCGTGGGCGACCGTCTTGCCGCGGTCGACGAACCAGGGCACCAGGTGTTCGCCGAAGTCCCCCAGGCCGGTGTCGTCCTTCGGGGATCCCTCGGTCGTCCGGCTCTCCAGGTACTCGAGGCCCTCGATGAGCACGGCCGGGTCGTAGACGAAGATCTCGGTGGCGATCGTGCGCGTGGTGGCGCGTTCGGGTTTGTAGCGGAACTCGCGGACTATCCCGTCTCGACGGGCCTTCACGGTGGCGTGCTGGGTGGCCTCGTCCAGCGGACACGTCGTGGTGACAACAGTGCATTCGGCGCCATGGCGGCGATGGGTCTCGATGGCGTCGCGGAAGTCGAAGTCGTAGACGTGGTCGGCGCTCATGACGATGACCTCGGCCGGTGCGTGGGCGGCGATGCGGCCGCGGATGCGATACAGCAGGTCGGCGTTGCCGGTCGCGAAGCCGTCTTCGGTTTCCGGGGCGTCGGTCTGCTCCGGCATCACCACGCGCAACCCGCCGCTCGTGCGGTCCAGATCCCAGGGACGGCCACCCGCCACGATCTGGGTGATGGTCTCGGCCTCGTACTGCACGCACAACCACACGTCGTCGATGTGACTGTGGTGCAGGTTGGAGAGCGGGAAGTCGATGAGCTGATAGTTGCCCGCGAACGGCAACGCGGGTTTCGCCCGCCGATCGGTCAGCACCTCCATCCGCGAACCACGTCCACCGGCCTGCACGATCGCAAGAACCTCCGAATACCGCATCACCCCAGTCTGCCCCACGCCGCCGGGTTTGCCCGGATACCGTGGCCGACGGAACTCGACGACAAGCGACGAGGAGGTACGAGCAGTGACGCACATCCACCGGGCCGAGCACGCGACGACGGAGCGTGTGGAGGTCGACTGCCTCGTGATCGGCGGCGGCATCGTCGGGCTGGCGGTGGCGCGGGCATTCGCCCGGCGAGGACGCGACGTCGTCGTTCTCGAGGCCACCGATTCGGTTGGCGCGCAGACGACCTCGCGGAGCTCGGAGGTGATCCACGCCGGCATCTACTACCCCGAGGGCAGCCTGAAGGCGGAACTGTGCGTCCGCGGTCGCGAGCAGTTGACCCGATTCTGCGACGAGCACGGCGTCTCGTGGGCGCGGCCGGGCAAACTCATCGTCGCCACCGACGGCACTCAGAGCGAACGCCTCGACGTCTTGCTCCGACACGGTCTGGCCAACGGCGTTTCCGACCTTCGACGGATCGGAGTGGACGAACTGCGCGACCGGGAACCGGCGGTCGAAGGCGTCGCGGCACTGTTCTCACCGTCGACCGGGATCGTCGACGTCGACGGTGTGGTGCGTGCACTGGTGCGTGACCTGGAGGCACACGGTGGCGCGATCGCGTTGCGCAGCAGAGTGATCGGCGGACAGATCAACGCACACGGCGTCACCGTGCAGACATCGGACGGCGAATCGGCCTCCGCCCGGACGCTCGTCAACTGTGCCGGGATCGGCGCGTGGGAGGTGGCCCGGGCGCTGGCCGGCTTCGGCGGCCGGATCCCGCCGCGCTTCCTCGCCAAGGGGAATTACTTCGGGTTGTCCGGCGTCCGGGCGCCGTTCCGTCACCTCGTCTACCCGATCCCCGCCGACGGCGGATTGGGCGTGCACTTCACGATGGATCTCGCCGGCGAGGCCCGATTCGGCCCCGACGTCGAATGGCTGAACTCGTCCCCCGACGAGACGATTGCCGGAGAGGTACTCGACTACGCCGTCGACGAGGCGCGCGCCGACGCATTCGAACGAGCCATCCGCACGTACTGGCCGCACTTGCCGGCCAACGCCCTGGTGCCCGCCTACGCCGGGATCCGGCCCAAGGTCGCCGGGCCGGGTGCCGGTGCCGGTGACTTCGTGATCCAGGGGCCGCGGTCACACAGCATCGCGGGCCTGGTCAACCTCTTCGGTATCGAGTCGCCGGGCATCACGTCATCGTTGGCGATTGCCGACCATGTCGTCGGTCTGGTCACGCCCCCGACGACGTGACCAGACCGACCGGGAGCGCTCAGCCCTGGTGCGCCGCACCCTCTTTGGGGTGGTACTGGTAGGCAGCGCTTGCCTTCTCGCGAACCTTCATGGCCTGGATCGCGTCGTGATGACGCCGGGCGTGATAGGCCAGCGGGAAGTACGTCAGCCGCTCCGGCAGGGTGCGGTAGGCGAATCGTAGATTGCGATGAATCCGCTCGAGGTGACGCTGCTCGGCGTCGGACCAGCTCAGGCCCAGGATCTCCCGCACGCGCGGATCCATGACGCCGACGGTGGTCAGGTAGTTGAAGTTCTGGAACGGCACCGACGCGGTGGCAGCGGCCTTCTTCACGGCGGGGCGCAACGCCTTGGGCACCGACTTCGGGACGACGGGCGCGGCGCGCATCTGACCGATCAGTTCCAGCGCGACCGGGTGCCGGACGAGCTTGTTCTCGATGAAATCGTCGAAGTACTCGTCGAACTCCTCGAGGGTCTCGGGGTAGTTCTTCATCGGTACCTGGACGATCTTGGCGATGCGGCGGTTGTCCCGCAGGAGTTCTTTGCGCTCCTCGAGGGTGAAGTGCCGGCCCAGCACCAGCGGCGCGGCGGTCTCGATCGTGGGTAGCGCGGTGGCGATCACCCAGGCGTACGCCTCCGGGTTGAGTGCACTGATGTGCTTGCCCTCCGAGTTGCGCATCTGCAGCGGCTGGTGCAGCTTGCGGAGACGCTTGCCCTCCTCGAGAGCCTCCTGACCGCCGTAGGTCCAGCGCAGCACCGAGTCGGCGGAGCGGATCGCACGTCCCACGGGATCGGTGCGGAAGACTGAATACTTGTCGACGACATCGCCGATGACGGGGTGCATCACCTGCATCACGAACGCCGCCCCGTTGATCGGGAGGAACGTGTACATGCCGGTGAGCTTGGCGGTCAGCGAGTCCGGCGGGATCAGTTCGATCTCGTCGTCGCGGTGGTTGAGCAGCGGCTCGCCCGCCACGAAGTCACTCGCTGCGGGTTCGGACGCTGTCCGTTCTTCGTGTACCGCGGTCATGGTGCCCCCAACATCGGTCTCGGATACTACTAATTCGACAACATTCGTAGTCAGATTAGCGCAGGCGTTCCCGAAAACCCACCTTTTGTCGGATTTCGGCTACTGAAGCGAGTCGGCTCCGGCGTCGGGGCCGATGACCACGGTCCGCGTGGCGAGTTCGCGGTGGCGAACCGTGAAGATCCGCGTGCCCTTCTTGCGTCCGCTGCGGACCTCGCTGAGATCGAGTCCGTCGGCCGTCAGACGCGCGTGGGTCGTGTCCACATCGGTCGACCGCCATGCCACACCCCAGAGCAAGACCGGCGACGACGGCACCGGGTCGGCCGGCGGGCGGGGCGCGGCGACGACCTCGACGATCAGGTCGTCGCGCCGGAAGAACAGCTGACGGGCGTCCTGCCCGATCGGCTGGTCGAGACGGAAATCGAGGCCGAAGGTGCCGGCGAACAGCGCGACGGCGACATCGCGGTTGTCGCAGGTGAAGACCAGATGGTCGAGGCCGGTCAGATCGCCGTCAACGGCCGCCCCGGATTCGGGTCGTTCGGCGATCCCGACCGGACTGGTCTCACCCAGCGCTCCGAGGACGGTGTCCGCGAGCGGATACCCGCGCCGGCCGAGTAGACGCCGGGACGCCGTGATGTCGTCGACCGTGAAGTACACGTCGTGGGTGTCGGGCTCGCCGGCCGACAGCCGCATCGAGAGGGCGACGTTGCCGAGGTTCACCACTCGCCGGCCGTCGGCGCCCGTACCGACCTCGTGTCCGAGCAACCGCTGGTAGGTCTCGGCGGTCGTCGACGGGTCGTCGCTCGCGAGATCGACGAGTGCGTGCGGGCCGGCGGGCGGAATCGTCACCGCTTCTTCTTACCCTTCCGACGACGAGCCGGCGCCGGCGGCACCCGTCGATGGATCAGTTGCGCCGAGCTGGTGATATGCCAAGCGCGACAGGAGCACTCGTAGTAGCGCAGCTCCGGGGCGGTACCAACGAGGTGGCGACGGAGTCGATCGATGCCCTCACGAGCGTCGGCCGGTGAGGCGAACGGCAGTTTGTCAGGCGTCGGGCAGGCCGGATAGTCGATGCCGGCGCGGCGCCGGCGTCGAGGTTGCTCGCGGAACGCCGTGCGTGCCTCGACATCGCGATAGAACGCTTCGAGATCGTCATCGGAGAAGGGCACCCGTCGATTATCCCCCGAGCCGCGTGCGGGCTGGGATCAGCGGGCCATCCACAGCCGACGGCGGATGACCTGGCGCATGCGGCGCAGCTCCGCAGCGGTCAATCCCGACGGCGGGTCGGAGTCGACGAGGCGGTCGACCTGGGAGAAGAAGTCCCGATCGGTGAGGCCGAACTCCTCGACGATCTGCCGGGAGGAGCCCCCGCCCAGGGAGTACCAGTCCGTCTCGAACTGGATCATCTGCTGCTGTTTGCTGTCCATGAAGACCACCGAATCTGCGTTTTCGACCTGAAACCCGGACTTGTGCCGCGGAGCCACTCGGCTTCGGCTCCTGCGTGACACACGTCACCGACGTCGTCATTTCTACACCTGTCGACCGACAGAAGACAGCAGGCGGCCCATGCTGATTCCAAAGGTCCCGCAGATGTTCATCGCACGTTCGAAGACGGCCGCGGAGAAGCTCAGACCGCCAGTCGATCGCCGGTCCCGGCACGCGCTTCGCGCCGGTTCGCGCGGATGCTGCTGGCGAGCGACGCGCCGATGAACGCCACGCCGACGAGCCCCGTGATCACCTCGTTGATCTCGATCTCGACGCTGATCAACAGGATTGCGGCCAGCGCGCCGATGGCCCAGTGCGCACCGTATTCGAGGTAGCGGTACTCCCCCAGCGTGCCCTTGCGGACAAGGTAGATCGTGATGGACCGCACGAACATCGCGCCGATGAATCCGAGCCCCAACGCGATGATGATCGGGTCGGAGGTGATGGCGAAGGCGCCGATCACCCCGTCGAAGGAGAACGACGCGTCCAGGAGCTCGAGATAGAGGAACAGGAAGAACCCGGCCTTGCCGGTGGCGACGGTGACCGGGTGCGGACCGGAGCCGTCCGATCCGGACCTGTGTGAGTCGGGCCCGTCTGATTCCGGCCCGTCCGATCCCGGCTCGGCCATGAACAGCGAGCTGAGCCCGTCGACGGTGATGTAGGTGACCATGCCCAGGATCCCGGCGATCAGGACGGTCGCGCGGCTCTCGTCCGGCGCCAGGAACTCGGCGGTGAGAACCAGCGCGAGGGCGGCCAGTACGACCGCGAGCTGGTCGAGCTTGCCGAGCGTGGCGAGCGGCTTCTCGAGCCACGTGAGCCAGGTCTGCGGGCGCTCGGCCAGCACGAAGTTGAGGAACAGGAGCAGGAGGAACATCCCGCCGAACGCCGCGATCTGCGGGTGGGCCTCGGTGAGGATCGTCTCGTAGCTGGGCTGGCCGTCGGCGAAATGCGTCTGCCCCTCGGGCGGCGGGTTCATCGCCAGGTCGAGCGCCTCGACGGGGTTGAGACCTCCGGTGATCCACACGATGACCAGCGGGAACAGGAGACGCATGCCGAACACGGCGATGAGCACGCCGACGGTGAGGAACATCTTCTGCCAGAACGCGCTCATCCGTTCGAGGATCGTCGCGTTGATGACCGCGTTGTCGAACGACAGGGACACCTCGAGCACGCCGAGGATGGCGCACAGGGCGAGGCCGGTCCAGCCGAGGTAGAGGTAGGCGACGACCAGCGCCACGAGCGTGACGACGAGCGAGGGCGCGAAGATGCGCGCGGTCACCGCAGCTTCTCGGCTTCCCGCGCGAGTTCGAGCAGCGTGTCGGTGAGGTCGGCCAGCACGTCGTGTCCGGCACCTTCGGCCACCGCGGTGCCGAGGTCCTCCGCGGCGCACCGCAGCGCGAACATCCGGTCGCCGAAGTCGGCGGCCTCGGCCGAGGAGAGGATCACCGCGTCGTCGGGAATGGACGTGCCCTCCAGCAGCGTTCTCTGCTCGTAAGCACGCTGCCTGCACGATCGCTTGCAGTACTTCCGCCGACGCCCCATCTCGGAGTCCACCATCGTGCGGCCGCACCAGGCGCAGGCGTACGGCCGACGCCGACGCGATGCGCCCGTTTGTACGCCGTGCGTAGTGCCTGGTTCCACACCGAGACCGTACCGCTGTCACGACCGGCCCCGCTCGCTGCGCTCCCGGCGGCGGCACACACTCGCCCCGCTCGCTGCGCTCCCGGCGGCGGCACACACTCGCCCCGCTCGCTGCGCTCCCGGCGGCGGCCCCGCGGACCGCGGTGGACAACACGGGTCGTCGCCGGTGGCGAACCCACGCAGGAATGCGCGTAGAATGTTCCTGTTGACGACCCGAAAGTCGCGCGCAGCGTTGCGCGCGAACCTGGAATGCAACAGAGATCTCCCGGCAGACCGGGAGATCCGACGAAGTTGAGAGGAACCCTTCATGGCAGATCGAGTACTTCGGGGTAGCCGCCTCGGCGCGGTGAGCTACGAGACCGATCGTGACCACGACCTCGCGCCACGACGCATCGTCCAGTACCGCACCGACAACGGCGAGATCTTCGACGTGCCGTTCGCCGACGACGCGGAGGTCCCGTCGAAGTGGCCGTGCAAGAACGGCATGGAAGGCACCATCCTCGAGGGCGCCGAGCCCGAGGAGAAGAAGACCAAGCCGCCGCGTACGCACTGGGACATGCTGCTCGAGCGTCGCAGCGAGGAAGAGCTCGAAGTGCTGCTCAACGAGCGCCTCGACCTGCTCAAGCAGCGGCGCAAGGGCATCACCAACTGACACCCGCCGGGCGCCCGACGCCCGGAACCGAACAGACCCGGCAGGACATCCCTGCCGGGTCTGTTCGTCTGCTCAGCGGATCATCGCGTCCGGACGAGTCCCCAGCGCTCGAGGCGGCTCTGGACTCCCCAGCGGGCGACCATCGTGAACGCCTCGGACATCACGCCGCCACTCATCTTGGACACCCCGATCTCACGTTCGGTGAAGGTGATCGGTACCTCCCGGACGTCGAAGCCGGCACGCACCGTGCGCCACGCCAGGTCGATCTGGAAGCAGTAACCCGCGGACTCGACGGTGTCGAGCTGGATCTTCTCCAGCACGATGCGGCGATAGGCGCGGAACCCGGCGGTGATGTCGTGGACGCCCGCACCGAGAGCCAGACGGGCATAGGTGTTGGCACCGCGGGAGAGGAACTCCCGGCGCTTCGGCCAGTTCACCAGCTTGCCGCCCGGGACATAACGGGACCCGATCACGAGATCCGCGCCGTCGTTGACGGCGTCGAACAGGCGGTGCAGCTGCTCAGGCGCGTGGCTGCCGTCGGCGTCCATCTCGACGATGACGGCGTAGTCGCGGTCGAGTCCCCACGCGAAGCCGGCGAGGTACGCCTTGCCCAGGCCGTCCTTGTCGACGCGGTGCATGACATGGACCCGGGTCGCCGCGTCGGCGCGAGCAAGGTCGTCGGCGACATCGCCCGTGCCGTCCGGGCTCGAGTCGTCGACCACGAGGACATGCGCCCCTGGCAGCACGTCCTGTAGACGTCCGATGATGAGCGGCAGGTTGTCGCGCTCGTTGTACGTCGGCACGACGACGAGTGCGCCCGTGCCGTCGGCGCCGACCACGCGTTGCGGCGCGTCGTCGGGCCGCCGCTGCCCTGCCGTGGCGTCAATCCCCGATGCCATCGAGCTCCTTCGTGTCACCGGTCGCCCGTGCGGCGACCCTGCGTGGCCTGAGTGAGAACCTAGTACGCGAGCGCAGCGCAAACAAAAGCCCGGCCACCGCCGCGATGATCGCGATCACCTCCGGCCAGGGGCCCAGGCGGGTCGCGAGGGTCATGTCCTCATGGAGTGGCAGACGCCCGGTCAGCACGTCCGCGGTGAATATGCCGGACTGCTGGCTGATGGATCCGTCCGGCTCGATGACGGCGCTCACCCCACTGGTGGCCGCGACGACCACGGACCGCCCGTGTTCGACGGCCCGGACCTGTGACATGGCCAACTGCTGATACGTCATCTCGGTCCGGCCGAAGGTCGCGTTGTTGGTGGGAACGAACAGCATCTGCGCGCCGTCCCGGACGGATTGCCGAGCGGCCCGATCGAAGGCGACCTCCCAGCAGGTCGCGACACCGACGGTCACCGTCCCCGAGCGACCGGGCACATCGACCACCGTGGGTCCGGTGCCGGGGCGGAAGTCTCCGGCCATGTCCGCATACGACGAGAACAGGCGGAAGAACGGCCGCCACGGGAGGTATTCGCCGAACGGCTGGACGATGTGCTTGTCGTAGCGGTCGACCGGGCCCTGCGCGCCGTCCCAGACCAGGACCGAATTGGTGGGTCGGCCATCGGGGTTGCGGATGAGCGTGCCGACCAGGATCGGCGCGTCGACGGCCTCGGAGGCCGCGGTGATCCCGGCGGCCGCGTCTGCGTTGTCCAGCGGCGAGATGTCCGAGGCGTTCTCCGGCCACAGGACGAAGTCGGGCTGCTCTGTCTGCCCGGTGTCGATCGCCCGGCCGTAGGACATCGTGGTGCGGACATGATTGTCGAGGACAGCGCGCCGCTGGGCGTTGAAATCCAGACCCAGTCGCGGGACATTGCCCTGGATGGCACCGATCCGGGCCGAGGACGTCGCGATGTTGCGGTCGAGGCTGGCGGGGGTCGCCGCGATGGCCGCGATCGGTGCGAGCAGCGCGATGGCCACCGCGGCGGTCGCGATGCGCACCACGCCCGAGGAACGTTCGGTGGACGGCCCCGGGCCGTCGGCGTACTCGGGGTCGGAGGCGGTCGTCGTGCGCCGGTACGCCCGGGTGAGGATCACGAGCAGCCAGGCGACCGCGGAGCCGAACAGCGCGACACCGGCCGACAGCCCCGGAGCGCCGAGCACCGAGGCCAGCGGCAGCAGCGGCCCGTCGACCTGACTGAATGCGGTTCTCCCCCAGGGGAACCCGCCGAAAGGGAAGGCGGAACGGAGCGCTTCGACGAGCACCCACGACAGCGTGAACCACACCGGGGGCACCGGAAGCCGCATCGTCAGGGTGGCGATCGCGCCGAACAGCGCGAGGTAGACGGCGAGCACCGCGGCCAGGGCGAGCCACGGGAGCGGACCGACGTAGACGCCGATCCACGGCAACAGCGGCACGAAGAACGCCAGCCCGAAGACGAAGCCGATCCACGCGCCGGTGCGCACCCGGGGCGACCCGACGAAGAGTGCGGCGAACAACAGGCCGAGGCCGAGGACCGCGAGGAACCACCAGTTGCGGGGTGGGAACGCGGCCCACATCGCGACACCCGCGGCGGCGACGGTCCCGGTACGTGCGAGCCAGGACCGTGAGATCCGGGATCGGGAGACCCGCGGGGGACTCACCCGGCGTCCCGGTCGTACAGGGTCCGGCCCCGGTGCACGGTGCGTACGCAGCGCGGCAGCGCGGCCCCCGGTGAGACGTCCGGCAGCGCGGGCACCCGCGACCGCGGATCGGTCGACCAGCGCTGGACCTTCTCGTGGGATCCGGCGACGACGAGCTCGTCGACCTCCCACACCGCGTAACTCGCCGGGGCGCCGGGCGTCAGGGTCCCGGTGACACCGTCGTTGACTCCCCCGGCCCGCCAGCCGCCGCGGGTCGTCGCGGCGAACGCGCCGCGCGCCGAGATCGCGTTGGTCGGCTGATGATGGTGCACAGCGGCCCGGATGGTCGACCACGGGTCGATGGCCGTCACCGGCGCGTCTGACGAGAACGACAGCGCAACACCGGTTTTGGCCAGCATCGCGAAGTCGTTGAGGGTGGCCGCGCGGCTCGCCCCGAGACGGGCGTCGTACAGGTCGCCGGGACCGCCCCATTCGGCGTCGAACAACGGTTGCATGCTGGCGATGACGCCGCAGCGGGCGAGGACCTCGGCGTCGGCGGCGGTGACCATCTCGGCGTGTTCGAGCCGGTGCGCACAGCGGGCGAGCGCGGGCGTGCCGAGTTCGTCGGCGAGTTCGGCGAGTGCGCCGACGACCACACCGGTCGCGGCGTCGCCGATGACGTGGAAGCCCGCCTGGATGCCTGCGATCGTGCAGGCGCGCAGGTGATCGCGGATCGCCTCGGCGTCGAGGTAGCTGATACCGCTGGTGTGCGGATCGTCGGTGTAGGGCTCCGAGAGCCACGCGGTGTGGGAGCCGATGGCACCGTCGATGAACAGGTCACCGCCCAGGGCATCGGCCCGGGTGATCGACATCAGTTCGCGGGCGTGGTCGGCGTCGGTGACGGCCTGGCCCCAGTAGCGCCGGATCTCGACGGGATGGTCGAGTTCGGCGAGCGCGAGGAAGTCGTCCATGCCGCTGATGTCCGGTCCGCCGTTCTCGTGCACGGCCACCACCCCGTGGGCGGCGGCCCCGTCGAGCGCGCGGCGTTGTGCACGTTCACGATGCGCCGCGGTGACCAGCAGGCGGGCCGCGCCGCGGACGAGATGGTGGGCCTCGGCGACCAGCGGCTCCTCCGGGTGATACCCGACGGCGTCGGCCAGGTCCGGGATCAGGCGTCGCAGCGCGGTGGAAGCCACCGCGGAGTGCTCGTCGATCCGGGCGAGGTAGACCGGCCTGGTCCCGACGACGGCGTCGAGCTCGGTGGTCGTCGGGAAGCGACCGTCGTCGGGTTCGGCGCCCGCCCAGGTCGAGTCGTCCCAGCCGAGACCCCAGATGAGGTCGCCTCCGTCATGGGCGGATTCGGCGGCCACGGCCTTCTCCACCAGCCGCAGGCAGTGCGTGCGGCTCGACGCCTCGTTCAGGGTGAGGCCGTCGAGTCCGAGCCCGGTGGACGTCAGGTGGACGTGGGAGTCGACGAACCCGGGACTGACGAAGTGTCCGGCGAGGTCGATGACCTCGGCGTCGGGATGGAGTGCGCGGCCGACGTCGTCGGTCCCGACCCAGACGACGATTCCGTCGGTCACGGCCATCGCGGTCGCGTCGGGGGCCGCCGGCGAGTACACGGCGCCGCCGAGAAGCAGTTGGGTTGCCACGATCGTTCAGTGTGCCTTGCCGTCGGAGGAGGGTGGCGAGGGGTCCGGGTGCGTGTGTTCCGGGACCGCGGTGGGTTGTGCTGCGCTCGGGCGCAGATCAGGACCTGTTCAGTGGCCCTGCGGCAGACCTCGGGTCCCGTACGGGGACGACGAAGATCCCGGCTCGGGCGTGTCGGACTCCACGACCGTGCCCTCGACGACGGTTCCGCCACGTCCTGCGCCGTAGACACCGGTGGCGTACATCCCGGCCCGGTCCATCGCGGTCGCCACACGGCGGGCACCCACCGCGGCGACGGCCGGACGCATCACCCGACGGGTGGGCGGGAACAGCAGTAGGGTCCCGGCCACGGTCGACACGACGCCCGGAACGACCAAAAGGATGGTCGACACGGCGACGAGCGCGGTGTCGGCCAGCGGGGCGCGGGCGTCGACCTCGTTTCTCGACGCGCGGCGCAGCTCGTCGAAGACCTTGCCGCCCTGCCAGCGCAGGACGACGAATCCGAGGACCACGGCGGCGAGGCTGATCAACACCGCCCAGCCGAATCCGAGGGTCATGACCATCGCGACGAATGCGGCGATCTCCAGCACGGCATAGGCCGCGAACCAGCGGAGAGCCATCATGCTTCACCTGTCCTTCGGTGCCCTTCGGCACCCGTTGACGTCAGGGTCTGCGTGGACAACGAACGACGACGCGGTTTTGTCCCGGGGGGTGGTTTCGACAAGCTCAACCAGCGCTGGGCGGCTGAGCCGGCGGTGGGCGGCTCAGCCGGCGGTGGGCGGCTCAGCCGGCGGTGGGCGGCTCAGCCGGCGGTGGGCGGCTCAGCCGGCAGAGGCGTCCTCGCCGCGGCCCTCGATGTCGCCCTCGGTCTGGAGGTAGACGGTGCGCAGGGCGTCGAGGAGCTCGGCCGGCGGTTCGCGCCACATGTCGCGCTCGACGGCCTCGAGGAGACGTTCGGCGATGCCGTGCAGTGCCCAGGGGTTGGACTGCTGCATGAACTGCTGGTTCGTCTCGTCGAGGACGTAGGACTCGGTGAGTTTCTCGTACATCCAGTCGGCGACGACGTCGGTGGTCGCGTCGTACCCGAAGAGGTAATCGACCGTGGCGGCCATCTCGAACGCACCCTTGTATCCGTGGCGCTGCATCGCCGAGATCCAGCGTGGGTTGACGACGCGGGCGCGGAACACCCGGCTGGTCTCCTCCGACAGCGTGCGGGTGCGGACGGAGTCGGGGCGGGTGCTGTCGCCGATGTAGGCCTCCGGCGAGGAGCCGGTCAAAGCGCGAACGGTCGCGACCATGCCGCCGTGGTACTGGAAGTAGTCATCGGAGTCGGCGATGTCGTGTTCGCGGGTGTCGGTGTTCTTGGCCGCCACGGCGATCCGCTTGTACGCGGCGCGCATGTCGTCGACCGCGGGCACCCCGTCGAGGTCGCGTCCGTAGGCGTAACCGCCCCACTCGGTGTAGACGCGGGCCAGGTCCTCATCGCTGCGCCAGTCCCGTGAGTCGATGAGTTGCAGGATGCCGGCGCCGTAGGTGCCGGGCTTGGAACCGAAGACACGTGTCACGGCCCGACGCCGGTCGCCGTGCTCGGACATCGCGGCGCGCACGTGTGCCGCGACGAAGTTCTGCTCGTCGGACTCGTCGTCAGCGGCCGCGGCGAGCGCGACCGCGTCGTCGAGCATGGTGACGACGTGCGGGAAGGCATCCCGGAAGAAGCCAGAGATGCGGACGGTGACATCGATGCGGGGACGTCCGAGTTCCTCGAGGCCGATGAGCTCGAGCGAGGAGACCCGCCGCGACATCTCGTCCCACACCGGCATGACCCCGAGCAGCGCGAGCACCTCGGCGACGTCGTCACCCGAGGTGCGCATGGCGCTGGTCCCCCACACCGACAGCCCCACCGACGCCGGGTATTCGCCGTGGTCGGTCAGATAACGCTCGAGAAGGGAGTCGGCCATCGCGCGGCCGGTCTCCCACGCCAGCCGTGAGGGCACGGCCTTCGGGTCGACCGAGTAGAAGTTGCGTCCGGTCGGCAGCACGTTGATCAGCCCGCGCAGCGGTGACCCGCTGGGTCCGGCCGGGATGAACCCGCCGTCCAAGGCGTGCAGCACCCGCGGGACCTCGCCGGTCGTCTGACGCAGGCGCGGGACGACCTCGGTCGCCGCGAAGGTGAGAACATCCCCGACCGCGCTGGGCAGTCCCGCGGTGGCCGCGGCAACTGCTTCGGTCGACCAGTCGTCCTTCGCGCAGGCGGCGACGAGTTCGCGGGCCTGCGCCTCGACGGCGTCGACGGAACCGCGTTCGGCCGAGCCGTCTTCGACGAGTCCGAGGGCCTCGCGCAGGCCGGGCAGGGCCGACGTGCCACCCCAGAGCTGGCGTGCGCGCAGCATGGCGAGGACGAGGTCGACCTCGGCGTCGTCGCGCGGGGGCTCGCCGAGCACGTGCAGCCCGTCACGGATCTGCACGTCCTTGATCTCGCACAGCCACCCGTCGACGTGCAGCAGCATGTCGTCGAAGACCTCTTCGTCGGGCCGTTCGGTGAGCCCGAGATCGGAGTCCATCTTCGCCGCGGTCAGCAGTGTCCAGATCTGCTGGCGGATCGCGGGCAGCTTCGCCGGGTCGAGTGCGGAGATGTTGGCGTGCTCGTCGAGAAGCTGTTCCAGCCGGGCGATGTCGCCGTAGGACTCGGCGCGTGCCATCGGCGGGATCAGATGGTCGACGAGAACCGCATGAGCGCGGCGCTTGGCCTGCGTCCCCTCGCCCGGGTCGTTCACCAGGAACGGGTAGACGAGCGGGAGGTCGCCGAGGGCGGCGTCGGTCCCGCAGTCCGCCGACATGCCGAGGTTCTTGCCGGGCAGCCACTCGAGGTTGCCGTGTTTGCCGACGTGCACGATGGCGTCGGCGCCGAAGCCGGTGTCGTGCGCCGCGATCCACCGGTACGAGGCCAGATAGTGGTGCGACGGCGGCAGATCCGGATCGTGGTAGATCGCGACCGGGTTCTCGCCGAACCCGCGCGGCGGCTGCACCATGATCGCGATGTTGCCGAAGGTCAATGCCGCGATGACGATGTCGCCGTCGGGATTGTGCGTGCGGTCGACGAACAGGTCGCCCGGAGCGGGTCCCCAGTGCTCGGTGACCGCCGCGCGCAGTCCTTCGGGCAGGGTGTCGAACCACGACCGGTAGTCGCGCGCGGACAGGCGGATCGGGTTGGCGGCGAGGGTCTCCTCGGTCAGCCAGTCGGCATCCTGACCACCGGTGGCGATGATCTGGTGGATCAGCGCATCTGAATCATCGTCGGCGAGACCGGGGATCGCGTCCGGGCCGGCCTCCGGGCCGATGTCGTAGCCGGCATCGCGCATCGCGGCGAGAAGGCGCAGCAGGCTGCGCGGGGTGTCGAGACCGACGGCGTTGCCGATCCGCGCGTGCTTGGTCGGGTAGGCCGACAGCATGACCGCGATCCGCTTGTCGGCGGCCGGGGTCCGACGCAACCGGGCGTGCGCGGTGGCGATCCCCGCCACCCGTGCGCAGCGCTCGAGATCCGGCTGGTACCAGGGCAATCCGTCGTCGTCGAACTCCTTGAAGGAGAACGGCACGGTGATGATGCGGCCGTCGAACTCGGGCACCGCCACCTGGGTGGCGACGTCGAGTGGCGACAGGCCGTCATCGCTGTCCTCCCAGTCCGCGCGGGACCCGGTGAGGCAGAGACCCTGCAGGATCGGGATGTCGAGGGCGGCGAGACGTTCGATGTTCCACGCCTCGTCGTCGCCGCCGGCCGAAGCGGTGGCCGGGGTGGCGCCACCGGCGGCCAGCACCGTGACCACGAGGGCGTCGGCGGTACCGAGCAGTTCGAGGAGGTCGTCGGGCGCAGTCCGCAGCGAGGCGCAGAAGATCGGCAGCGCACGGGCCCCGCGGTCCTCGATCGCATCGCACAGCGCGGCGATGTACCGCGTGTTGCCCGCCAGGTGCTGGGCGCGGTAGTAGAGGACCGCGATGGTCGGGGCGTCGGGCCCTTCGTGGCTCGTCGCTTGCGCTCCTCGCACCTCAGGGAGCAAAGAAGGGTCGGCTTCCGCTCCTCGCGCCTCAGGGAGCGGAGAGGAGGCGGCCGGAGAACGTTCGAGCACGCCCCACGCGGGCGTCTGCTGCGGGAGTTCGAAACCGTTGCCGGTGAGCAGGATGGTGTCGGACAGGAAGTGGTGCAGATTCACGAGGTTGGCGACGCCGCCCGCGGCGAGATAGTCGTGGGCCTGGGCGGCGACGCCGGAGGGCACCGTGGAGTGCGCCATCAGATCGGGGTCGGGCTGCTGCTCACCGGAGCAGACGACGAGCGGCTTGCCGGTCGCCTCGACCGCAGCCAGCCCGTCCTCCCAGGCGCGTACACCGCCCAGGATGCGCACGACGATGAGGTCGGCGTCGGCGGCGAGACGCGGGATGTCCTCGATCAGGATGCGAGAGGGATTCGCGCCGCGGTAGGACACCGACGCGTCGGGCGACGCGTTGCCCTCGTCGGCCGCCGAGGCCGTGAGCAGGTCGGTGTCCGAGGTCGAGAGCAGCAGGATCATCGTGTCTCCTCGCCGGGTTGTCGCGCCCGGTGCGTGTCGGTGCCGTGGGTGGCGGGTGCAGTGCGAGGGACTGGTCTGACTTCCGGATGTCCGGCCGATGCCGACCCCCGGTCACAGTGGCGCGACCGCGCCGGAATCGCACCGGCTTCAGCCCGCTCGCGGTGCGTTCAGCCTACGGCCACCGCGCCCGCCGGTCGTAGGCTGGTGGGATGAACCAGCCAGCCCGGGCCGCCACCGACCGTTGCCCAGGCGTCTTCGACACGCACCCGGCGGCCGACGGCGCGTTGGCCCGTGTCCGGCTGCCGGGCGGACGGATCCGTCCGGACCAGCTGGAGATGCTCGCCCGGGCCGCCGCCGACCACGCCGACGGGCACCTGGAGCTGACGGTGCGCGGCAACCTCCAGCTGCGCGGGATCACCGACGTCGAAGCCGTCGCGCAGGCCGTCGTCGCCGCCGGGCTCGCGCCGAGCAGCAGCCACGACAAGGTGCGCAACATCGAGCTCAGCCCCCTGACCGGCCGCATCGGCGGCGTCGCCGATGCGCGTGCGCTCGCCGCGGCCCTCGACGACGCCCTGCGGGCCGACCCGGCCGCCGCCAACCTGTCCGGCCGCTTCCTGTTCGGCATCGACGACGGGCGCGGTGACATCGCCGGACGACGACCCGATGCGTGCGCGGTGATCCGGGGCGGCACTCCCCTGGCCGCGGATGTGCTCATCGGCGGGACGGCCGTCGGATCGGCCACCGGTACGGAGGCGATCGTGCGCGCGCTCATCGCGGTGGCCGCGGGTCTGGGCGAGGTCTCGCCCGGCGCCTGGCGGGTCCGCGACCTCGACGACGTCTCCCGGCGCCGGCTCACGGAACTCATCGCCTCGACGCTGGATCCCGTCATCGGGGCCGACCCGGACGCGGCACCGGTCGCTGCGGGGGAACCGATCGTCGGTTGGTTCGACCAGGACGACGGCGCGGTGCTGCTCGGCGCGGTCGTCGAACTCGGACGCTTGCCGGCCCGACTGGCGGAATTCATCGCGGGTGTGCAGGCGCCGGTCGTGATCACCCCCGACCGCGAGATCCTCCTGTGCGACCTCGGCGAAGGCGTGGCCGAAACCGTTGTCCGCGTGCTCGCACCGATGGGTCTGATCTTCGACGCCGCTTCGCCATGGGCGCAGGTCAGCTGCTGCGTGGGAGCCCCGGGTTGCTCGTCCGCGCACGCGCCGGTCCGGGACGACCTGATGGCCCGGGTGCAGGACGGCGACCCCGTCGAGGAGCGTGAACACTGGGTGGGCTGCGCCCGTGGCTGCGGGTCGCCGGCGGAATCGCACCTGTCGGTGCAGGCCACGCCCGACGGCGGATACGAACGGCGGCGCCGTTAGGCTCGTTCCCACCATGACCGAGTACCTGCGTGACGGCGCCGCGATCTACCGCCAGTCCTTCGCCACGATCCGCGCCGAGTCCGATCTCTCCGCGTTCGCACCCGACGTCGCGACCGTTGTCGTCCGCATGATCCACGCGTGCGGCCAGACCGACCTGACGCGCGACGTGGTCGCGACGCCCGGTGTCGTGGCCGCCGCGCGCGGGGCCCTCGAAGCCGGCGGCCCGATCCTCTGCGACGCGAACATGGTGGCGTCCGGGATCACGCGTAAGCGTCTCCCCGCGGACAACGAGGTGCTCTGCCACCTGTCGGAACCCACTCTTCCGGCTCTTGCCGAGAAGATGGGAACCACGAGGACCGCTGCGGCACTGGAGTTCTGGCGGCCGCGCCTGGAAGGTGCGGTGGTCGCGATCGGCAACGCGCCGACCGCACTGTTCGCGCTCCTGGACATGATCGACGACGGCGCACCGCGTCCCGCCGCCATCGTCGGGGCACCCGTCGGTTTCGTCGGCGCGGTCGAATCCTGCGCGGCACTGGCCGAACGCGACGACCTCGAATTCATCACGGTCACGGGCCGGCGCGGCGGGTCGGCGATCACCGCGGCCGCGGTCAACGCGCTCGCGACCCCGCAGGAATGATGGTGGACCTTATGAACTCTGACAGCACCGCAGCCGGACAGAAGTCAGGTCCGGGCACGCTCTACGGCATCGGACTCGGCCCGGGTGACAGCGAGCTGATGACCGTCAAGGCCGCCCGCCTGATCAGCACCGCGGACGTGATCGCGTATCACTCTGCGCGACACGGCAACAGCATCGCGCGATCGGTGGCCGCACCCTACCTGCGTGACGGCCAGACCGAGGAACGTCTCATGTACCCGGTCACCACCGAGACGACCGACCACCCCGGCGGGTATCAGGGCGCGCTCGACGACTTCTACGCCGAGAGCGCCGAACGTCTCGCGGTGCACCTGCGCGCGGGTCGCGATGTCGTCCTGCTCGCCGAGGGCGATCCACTTTTCTATAGCTCTTATATGCACATGCACAAACGCCTGGCACCGCATTTCGACGCCGAGATCGTGCCCGGCGTCACCTCGGTGAGCGCGGCGTCCGCAGCGTCCGGGGTCCCGCTCGTCGAGGGCGAGGAGACGCTGACCGTCGTGCCCGGCACCGCGTCGACCTCGGAGCTGCTCTTCCGTTTCCGGTCCGCGGACGCGATCGTGGTCATGAAACTCGGTCGGACCTTCGAGCGGGTGCGCGACGCACTCCGCGAGGCCGGGCGTCTCGACGAGGCCTTCTACGTCGAGCGCGCCTCGACGACCGTCGAGCGGGTGCTGCCGGCCGCCGACGTGAATCCCGCGGAGGTGCCGTACTTCTCGATCCTCGTCGTCCCGGGACGTCGCAACAATCCGAGGTTCGAGCCGGAGCCCGTCCCCGGTGAGCTCGTCGTCGTGGGGCTCGGACCGGGTCACGACAGCTGGACCACCCCGGAGGTCCGCGCGGAGCTGGCCACGGCCACCGACCTCGTCGGTTACACCACCTATCTCAAGCGCGTCACCCCGCGGCCGGGGCAGCGAGTACACGCCAGCGACAACCGGGTCGAGGCCGAGCGGGCCGAGTTCGCGCTCGACCTCGCTCGACGCGGCGCTCGCGTCGTCGTCGTCTCGTCCGGTGATCCCGGCGTGTTCGCGATGGCCGCCGCGGTCGCCGAGGTCGCCGCACAGCCCCGGTGGCACGAGGTGCCCGTCCGTGTGGTGCCCGGCGTCACGGCGGCGACCGCGGTCGCCGCTGCCGTGGGAGCGCCCCTCGGGCATGACTTCGCGATCATCTCGCTCTCCGACCGGTTGAAGCCGTGGTCGGTCATCGAACGGCGCATCCGAGCCGCACTCGGCGCCGACCTGGTGATCGCCATCTACAACCCGGGCTCGGCGAGCCGCACCTGGCAGGTCGGGGCCCTCAAACACACTCTCTCGCAGACGGTGTCGCCCGATCGCGTCGTCATCCTCGGACGGGACGTCGGTGGTCCGGAGCAGCAACTCATCACGACCACTGTCGCGGACTTCGATCCCGCGGTCGTCGACATGCGCACGATGATCATCATCGGGTCGTCGGCCACAAAGGTCGTGCCGCGCGCGGCCGGAACGTTGGTGTTCACGCCGCGCAGTCACCACCCGGTCGACAGCGACGATCACACCGCCGACCACTCAGCCGGACAGCTCCTCGAGCCAGTTCCGGGCGGCACCGACATCTGAAACGACCGGCGTGTCGGGTTCGGCGGGCCGGTCGACCATGATGACCGCGATGCCGAGTTCGGCCGCGGCCGCCAGCTTGGCGGAGGTCAGCGTTCCGCCGCTGTTCTTCGTGACCAGCAAATCGATGTCGTTGTCACGCAGCAGCTCTCGCTCCGACCGGTGATCATAGGGCCCCCGCGAGCGCAACACCTCGTGATGCGGCGGAAGCGCTCCGGTCGGGGCGTCGACGACCCGGATCAGGAACCACGCCGAATCGATCCCCGCGAAGACACCGACGTCCTGGCGCCCGGTGGTCAGGAAGACGCGGCGGCCCCGGGCGGCCACCTCCCGCGCGGCAGCGGGCAGGTCGGGCACACGGATCCACGTGTCGGTGTCGCCGGGCACCCACGGATCCCGGCGCAGCCGCAACAGCGGGACACCCGCATCGGCGGTGGCTCGCGCCGCGTTGCGGGTGATGGTCGCGGCAAACGGATGGGTCGCGTCGACCACTGCCTGAATGCGGTTGCTCTGCAACCACTCCCGGAGTCCGTCGGATCCGCCGAACCCGCCGATGCGCACCGGACCGACCGGTAGACGGGGGTGTTTCACCCGGCCGGCGAGGGAACTGATGAACGCGATGTCGGTGTCAGCGAGGGTCGAGGCGAGCGCACGCGCCTCCCCGGTCCCGCCCAGGATCAGGACGTGCGGAACAGGATCCGGCGGGCTCTGGTCGGTCACGACGTCGAGTGGCGATCAGCGCGGAGTTTGGTCATCCGCGCATGCGAGTACAGATAGCTGTCGGTGACGTCCGACCGGCGCGGACCGAGCACGTGACCGACGAAGATGACCGCGGTCCTCCGGATGTCGGCGGCGTCGAGGGCCTCGGGCAATCGGTTCAGCGGACACCGCACGATCTGCTCGTTCTCCCGACTGGCGAAAGCGACTGTGGCGGTGGGGCAGTCATCGCCGTAGTGCGGGGTTAGCGCCGCCACGATCTCCTCGGCCCGATGGGCTGCGAGATGCAGCGCGAGTGTCACCCCCGTCCGGGCCAGGGTCGCGAGATCCTCCCCCGGCGGCATGTCCGTCGACAGGGTGGAGACCCTCGTGATCAGTAGGCTCTGGCCGACACCGGGGATGGTGAGTTCGGTGTCGAGTGCCGCCGCGGCAGCCGCGAACGCCGGGACACCGGGCACGATTTCATGATCGATTCCACGCGCGATCAGTTCCCGCTGCTGCTCGGACATCGCCGAGTACACCGAGAGGTCACCCGAGTGCAGACGGGCCACGTCGTGCCCCTTATCGACGGCCGCCGCGATGACATCGATGATGTCCGACAACGGCATCCGGGCCGTGTCGACCAGTTCGGCGCCGTCGGGACACAGGTCGAGCAGTTCCGAGGGCACCAGTGACCCGGCATAGACACAGGTCTGACACTCCCCCAGCAGCCGCGCTCCGCGCACCGTGATGAGATCGGGCGAACCCGGGCCGGCCCCGATGAAGTAGACGGTCAACGGAGCGCCTCCAGCGAATCCGCGGCGGCAGCGTGGGGTGCCGTCTTCGCGACGGCCCACTGCACGATCGGCAGCGCGGGGCGCC
This sequence comes from Gordonia sp. AC31, assembly GCF_031844505.1. Lineage (NCBI taxonomy): Bacteria > Bacillati > Actinomycetota > Actinomycetes > Mycobacteriales > Gordoniaceae > Gordonia > Gordonia sp. AC31. Next base: position 38,996 of record NZ_JAUZVK010000021.1, on the reverse strand, counting down.
AGGTGTGCATCGTGCCGAGCGGTGCGACGGTTTCGACCGACAGGCGTCGTAGGTCACCGCCGTGTCGGGCGTGCCAACGCGTGACGAGCGTCTGGTTCTCCACGGTCACCGCGTTCACGACGAGCCGCCCCGAGTCCGGCAGCCTGGCCCAGACGAGCGAGAGGATCGCCTCGTCCAGTCCGCCACCGATGAAGACGGCATCCGGCTGCGGCGCGTCGGACAGGTCGTCGGGAGCCGGGCCCCGCACCGACAGCCGATGCGCCACCCCGTGCCGGGTGGCGTTGCGCCGCAACCGATCAGCGCGATCGGGATCGCGTTCGAAAGCAACCGCCACTCCCCGGTCGTCCGCGCGCAACCACTCGATCGTCACACTGCCCGACCCGGCCCCGATGTCCCAGAGGATCTGCGCGCCGCCCGGTTCCAGCGCACACACGGAAAGGGCACGGATCGTCGACTTGGTGATCTGTCCGTCGTGTTCGTAGGTGTCGTCCGGCCGCCCCGGGAGCCGGGACCGGCGGGGTCCGACGCAGTCGAGGGCGACGATGTTGAGCGGGTCGCCGGCCCGACGGCGCCAGGTCTCGGCGGTACCGGCGGCGATCTGTTCGGCCGGCCCACCGAGCTGCTCGAGGACGGTCATCGTGGACGTACCGAAACCGGCGTCGACCAGGATGCCGGCGAGTGCGGCGGGTGTGGTCTCGTCGCGGCTCAAGACCAGTACGCGAGCCCCGTCGGTGACCTCGCCGAGCACGACTCCCGGCTCGGCGCGCACCGCACTGACGATCCGGGTCGTGGCGAGGTCCCAGCCCAGACGCGCACAGGCGAGGCTCGCGCTCGACACGGCCGGATACACCCGTACCCGGTCGGCACCGACGCGCGCGATGATGCTCGCACCGACGCCGTGGAACATCGGGTCGCCGCTCGCCAGGATGTGGATCGTGTCCGGGTGAACGGCGTCCGCGGCCTCGCTCTCGACCACTTCTGCGAGGTGTTCAGACATCGGCGACCGCCACGGTCGCAGTTCGGCGTCCAGTTCGGGCACCGCGCCGTCGAGGAGCGCCAGTTGCCGCGCAGCGCCGTAGATCACGCGGGCGCGGCGAAGTTCGTTGCGGACGGTCTCGCCCAGACCGGACCAACCGTCGGCGCCGATACCCACCACGACGAATGCGGACATCACCGCAGCGGATTCCGCGGAGGTCATCGGGGCAGTCTCCGCCACACGGCACGCGGCAGTAGTCGCATCCCGAAGAACAACGGACGCAACGTCCCCGGGATCCAGACCTCGCCGCGGCCCTTGCGATAGGCATGAGCCACCGCGTCGGCGACCTGCTCGGCATCCCGCGACAGCGGGGCCGGCTTCACCCCGGACGCCATCAGGTCGCGGGTCATCGCGCCGATCACGAAGCCCGGGCGGGCCAGCAGCAGGCGAGCGCCGGTGCCGTGCAGCGCATCCGCGAGTCCGCTCGCAAATCCGTCGAGGCCCGCCTTCGTCGACCCGTAGACGTAGTTGGCGCGGCGCACCCGGACACCGGCGACCGAGGAGAAGACGATGATGGTTCCGGAGCCCTGCGTGCGCAGTACCGAAGCGAGCGGGGTGAGCACGCTGATGTGGGCGTAGTAGTCGGTGTGGGCGATCTGAAGTGCATGCGGCACATCGGTTTCGGCGCGAGCCTGGTCGCCGAGGATCCCGAACGCGATGATCGCGATCCCGATCGGACCGTGTCGCTGCGCCAACGACTCGACGAGCGTTGGGTGGCTGTCGGTGTCGTTCGCGTCGAAGGCGACGGTGTGTACCTCGGTTGCACCGGCTTCGAGCAGTCGTGCGGACTCGGCCGCGAGGTCGTCGGGACGGCGGGCCGCCAGGACGACGGTCCGCCCGGATGCGAGGCGCGCCGCGGTGGCGACGCCGATCTCGCTGCGGCCGCCGAACAGCACGAGGGCACCGGACGGGTCGGTGTCCGGACGCGCTGATGCCCATCTGCTGCGTGACGCCATGGCTGCCAGTATCGCATCGGCCCCGCGACCGACCGTGTGCGGCGTCGCGGCTAGTTTGGTGTCATGCCTCGTAACGCCGCTGATCTCGGGCCCGATGCGCTCGCCTTCCTCGTCGAACGCCACCTCGGGACCCTCACCACGCTGCGCGCCGACGGCACCCCCCATGCCGTGGCCGTCGGGTTCACCTGGGATCCCGACGCCGGCCTGGCGAGGGTCATCACCTCGGACGGCAATCAGAAGGTCCGCAACACCGAGCGGGGTGGCTACGCGGCCGTCACCAACGTCGACGGCCCGCGATGGCTGACCCTGGAGGGTCCCGCCACGGTGCGTCGTGAGCCCGAGCGCGTGCGCGAGGCCGAGCAGCGCTACGCCCAGCGATACCGGGAGCCCAGGCCGAACCCGCGCCGCGTCGTGATCGAGATAAGCGTGAGTCGCGTACTGGGTTCGGCGTCGCTGTTCAGCTAGTGCCCACGTGTGAAGTCGGACGCTGCTTGACGTGGGCGCTGGCGTCGTCAGCAGGTTCGGTCCGGTTCATCGCATAGTCATCAAGGCCGGCCGGAACTTCCCGAACGGTGACGCACTCCGCACGCTGGTGTGACCGGCGATCTGCGACATCGAGGACAACCGGCTCGGGGTCCGAGGGTGACCTGACCCCAGATCTCGGACACGTTGAATCCGGCAACGAGCTGGAGGAAGCGAGTCGATCGATCTACGGCTCGACGACACGAGTGAGAGCGGTTTCGTCAGGACGCGGTGGACTTGTACGAGTCGACCCCCGAGGCCACGGTGCGTAATATCGCCGCCGATCTCGGCGACGAGCGCGGCACGCTGCGTCACTGGCTCGACCGCTACGGCACTGACCCGCAAGACCGTTGGCGGTCGAGTATTTCGTCGGGGAGACGAACTTGTGAGCCGTTCGGCGTTTGTCGCCGAAGCGGCTCGACACCTACCCGGTGAGGTGGCAATGCGAGCTTTTCACGATCGCGTGCTCATCGTTCACGGGTGGCGGAAGGCAGCCCTCGCGCGGGCAGCGCGGACGGAAGCTGATCATGCTATGCGTGGTCGGACTTGCTGAGCCGCGACTTCGCCGCTTGCGCCCCGAATCGGGCGTGTGTCGGAGACATCGCGTATCTGCCGATCGCTGACGGCACCAACCTGTATGAGCCACGATGACCGACTGCTACTCCCGACGGCCGGCCGGGTGGGCGGTGGCCCATCACATGCGCATCGACCTCGTCGGGTCAACGCTCGGCATCGCCGGCATCGGGGTTTCCCTCTATCACGAGGTACCGACAACTCGCTCTCGCCGAATAGCGTTGAATGACATAGCTTTTGAGATTGACGCGCGTCCATTTTGATGTACACTCGAACGTACATTCGCAGCAACGGTTCTCGGGGGAGGTGACCATGTCTGATGAATCCGCGACGCCGCAACCGCGTGCCGTCGAACTGGTGGCCGACCTCCACCGCATCCTCGACGAACTGCAGACCGTGGACCTGGCGCCGTGTACCGATACCGAGTTGGCGGATGTGGCGGCCGACACCGAGAAAGCGATCGCACGGTTGACCGTGGCCGGTGACCGGCAGATCGATCAGGTCGAGGCCCGCGACCTGCCCCGCAAAGCAGGCTGTCGGACACTCATGCAGTACATGACCCACCGGCTGCGGGTCTCCAACCCGATGCGGCGTCGTAAGCAGATGGATGCCACCGCCACCCGCACCAGCCTCGGCGGCGAGGTCCTACCACCTGAACATCCGTGCCTCGCTGAAGCGTTCGCCGCGGGTGCGGTCGGCTCCGCGCACGTGCAGGCCGCCTTGGACGTCCTCGACCGCATCCCGGTGGCCATCGACCACGACATCAAGGTCGCCGCCGAACGACAGATGGCCGAGATCGCCGCCGACCACATCCCTGCCGACATCACCCAACTCGGTGCCCGCCTGCTCGCTCACCTCGACCCCGACGGCACCCTGACCGACGACACCGACCAGAAACGACGCCGCGGCCTGTGGATCGGACGGCAACGCGCTGACGGCACCGCCAAGATCTCGGGCACCCTGACCCCCGCACTCGCCGCCCGACTCACGATGATGTTCGCTGTCTGGGGAAAACCCGGCCTCAACAACCCCGACGACCCGCAGTCTCCGTCCGGGCCCGCCGGCACCGCCGACCCCGACGCCCTGACAGCCGCCGCCGACCGCGACGGCCGCACCCCCGCCCAGACCAATCACGACGCCCTCGATGCCGCGCTGGCCGCCGGATTCGCCGACGGGACTCTCGGCACCTCGCATCGTGGGCTGCCGGTGCAGCTGATCATCAAAGCCGACCTCGGTGATCTGATTCGTGAAGCCGGCCTCGCGACCACTGCTACCGGCACCCTGCTGCCCATCCCGGACCTGATCGAGATGGCCGCCGACATCCAACCGTGGTTGGCGATCTTCAAAGACCACACCACCGTGCCGCTGCACTTCGGTAGGGGCAAACGTCTCGCCACGCGCGAACAACGCCTCGCGTCGTTTGCCCGCCCCGACGGTGAAGTGTGCTCGGCACCCGGGTGTGACCAGCCCGCCACCCACGTCGAACTCCACCACGCCCAGAAGGACTGGGCCAAGGGTGGTCTCACTAACATCGACGACCTCGCCCCGGCGTGCCCACGCCACAACCGCATGGTCGGCGACAAGCCCGGTCAATACACCACCCGCATCGCTCGGTCCGGACCCGACGAAGGTCGCTGCGTGTGGCGGTTGAACGCCGAACCCGGCGCGCCACCCAACCCCGACCGCCTCAACCGTCGACCCGACATACCCCGACGGTTCGCACACCACCTGAACACCGTGCGCGACGAGATCCACGGACCACCACCCCGGCCCGGCGATCACCCACGCCCAGACGGCCACACCCACATCGACGCACGCCGCTCATGGGCGACGATCAGCCACGTCATCGACGTCCGACCACCCCGACCCAAGTCCTCCGTCGTCGAAGCGTTCCTCGCCGAGCTTCTCGCCACCCACTAGTTCGCGTCCATAGATCAAACTCGCGATCAGCGAACTTCGACTCGCCCGACGGACCTCGATCGAATTCCAGCAGCCGAAATGACGTTCAACGGTCGGACAGGCGTGCCCGCCTCCCGGCGTCAGAGCGATGTCGTTGTCGTACGAGATGAACCGACGACGCGCGGCAGCAGTGTGAGTCCTACAGCCGGACGAGGTCGTGCGGGCGGTTGTTGAGCGACTCGCAGCCGTCATCGGTCACGACGACGATGTCCTCGATGCGGGCACCCCAGTGACCGGGCACGTAGACCCCCGGCTCGACGCTGAACGCCATGCCCGGGCGCAACGGAATGTCGTTGCCGCCGACGATGTACGGCTCCTCGTGCACCGACAGCCCGATCCCGTGGCCCGTCCGGTGGATGAACCGATCGGCCAGGCCGCGCTCCGCGAGGAGATCACGCGCCGCGGCGTCGATCGAGGACGCGCTCACCCCCGGCCGGACGGCGGCCACCGCCGCGCGTTGGGCCTCGAGCAGAGCGGCGTAGGCGTCGGCGATCTCGGCGGGCGGATCGTCGAAGCAGTAGGTGCGCGTGGAATCGGAGTTGTAGCCCGGCTCTACCGGACCGCCGATGTCGATCACGACGATGTCGGACCGCTCGATGACCCGGTCGGAGAACTCGTGATGGGGATCGGCTCCATTCGGTCCCGACCCGACGATGATGAAAGCCGCCTCGGTGTGTCCCTCCTCGAGGATCGCGGCGGCGATGTCGGCGGCCACCTCGCGTTCGGTGCGGCCGGGGATCAGCCAGTCCCCCATCCGCGCGTGCACCCGGTCGATCGCGGCACCCGCGCGGCGGAGCGCGTCGACCTCCGCGGCGTCTTTGATCATTCGTAGTTCGCGGAGCACCTCGGTCGCCAATTGCGGTGTGGCGCCGGTGTGTCGGGCCAGCGGGATGGCGTGGAGGGCGGGCATGGAGTCGGACACCGCGATCCGCGGCTGCGACGGCAATCCGGCCAATGCGAGAGCGTGGGCGTCGTCGCCGTCGACCCAGTCGGCCACCTCGATGTCGAGATCGCCGACCGCGGAGGACGACAGCGACGGGACCTCGAGCCGCGCGATCACCAGTCGGGGATCACCGGTAGCGGGGATCACCAGCGCCGTGAGCCGTTCGAAGGTCTCCGCCCGGGAACCGATCAGGTAACGCAGGTCCGGCCCGGGGGCGACGACCAGCGCGTCCAACTCCGCGGCGCGGGTGAGTTCGGCGGCGCGGCGGACCCGGTCGCGGTACACCTGCGCCTCGAAGAGCGGCCCGGCTCCGATCCCCTCGCCCGCCGTCGCGACCCGTGTTGCCCCGCTCCCAGATGCCATGCGACGAACACTACCGCCGACTCATGACAGAGTGTGGGGGTGACGGATTCGTTGATGCTGCTCGACGGCGCCAGCCTGTGGTTCCGATCGTTCTTCGCGCTGCCGGAGAAGATGACCAGCCCGGATGGGCGCCCGGTCAACGCGGTACGCGGTTTCGTCGACACGATCGCCAATCTCGTGGTGCGCGAACGCCCCACACGCTTGGTGGTGTGCCTCGATCTCGACTGGCGCCCCGAGTTCCGCACCGACCTGATCCCCACCTACAAGGCCCATCGCGTCGCGGTCCCCGACGGCGGGACCGACGTCGAGGGCCGGGACATCGACGTCGAAGAGGTACCCGACACGCTCACCCCGCAGGTCGACATGATCATGGCTGTTCTGTCGGCGGCGGGCATCGCCACCTCGGGCGCCGTCGGTTGTGAGGCCGACGACGTGATCGGCACACTCGCCTACGACGAGGCGAACGATCCGGTGATCGTGGTCAGCGGTGACCGGGACCTGCTGCAGGTGGTCGCCGACGATCCCGTCCCGGTGCGCGTCCTGTACGTCGGCCGCGGTCTGGCGAAGGCCGAGATGATGGGCCCGGTGGAGGTCGCTGAGAAATACGGCGTGCCGGTCGAGCGCGCGGGTATCGGCTACGCGGAGATGTCGATGTTGCGCGGAGATCCCTCGGACGGTCTGCCGGGCGTGGCCGGTATCGGCGAGAAGACCGCGGCGAAACTGATCACCGAGTACGGCAGCCTCGACGCCCTGGAGGCGGCTGCCGCCGACCCGTCGTCATCGGTTCCGACGCGGAGCCGCAAGGCACTGCTCGCCTCGGTCGAGTACCTGCAGGCGGCGCGGACCGTCGTCTCCGTGCGCACCGACGCCGAGACGATCGACAGCGGTTCGGACATCCTCCCGGCCGAGCCCGCCGACCCCGCGGCCCTCGCGGAGCTCGTCGAGGAGCTGGGTATCGGAGCGTCGGTGGGGAGGCTGGCCAAGGCTCTCGGCTGGCCCCAGGCCGGCTGAGGCCGCATGTAGCAGCCGGCTGAGGCCGGACGTGACAGCCTGCTGAGGCCGGACGTCACAGCCGGTCGAGTCACCTGGGGCGCGAGACCTCGTAGCGGCCGTCATCGTCGATGAATGTGACGGTGACCTGCTGCTGCTGCCCGCCGACGGTGACCGAGCACGTGAACGATGCTCCGGTCTCCACCCGCTGCCCCGACGGGCACTGGACGTCGGAGACGTCGCTGGCCTGGTAGTCCTCGGTGAGGATCTTCTGCACGCCGTCCTGCGCCGCCTGCTGATCGAGGTTCTTCGGTGCCCATCCGGGGAAGAGGAATGCGGTGATCAGCACGATCGCGGCGATGAGGAGCAGCGCGCCGCCGCCGACGAACATCAGCGTCCGGGCGGTCTTGTTCGACTTCCCGGTCGCCATTCCGCTGAACTGGTCGCCGCCCCCGTATTGGTTCTGCCCGTATTGGTTCTGCCCGTATTGGTTCTGGGCGTACGGGTCCTGGCCGGCGGGCTGCTGGCCGTACTGTCCGGGTGCCCCGTACTGACCCGCCCCGTACTGACCCGGTCCCCCGTACTGACCGGCTCCGTATTGCTCGGCGCCATACTGACCGCCGGGCTGCCCGTAGGGCTGACCGGCCGGTTGTCCGTACTGCCCCGGTTGTCCGCCGGGATGACCGACCTGAGTCGGCTGGGACTGAGACGGGGCCGACTGGGGCGGCTGGCCCGTCGGCCCACCCGGCTGCTGGTACGGGTTTTGCTGGTAGGGATTCTGTTGGTACGGATTCTGTTGCGGCTGACCATAACCCGGGTTCTGTGACCCGGGGTTGGCGGAGCCCGGGTTGGGGGCCATGGTGGTCGGGTCGGCCTGCGGGGCGCCCGTCGGAGTGGCGCCGGGGAGGTTCACGATCTCGGTCTTGCCGTCGGGACCGGACTGATCACCGGAGGGATTCGGCTGGGACGGGTTGGGGTTGTACGGGTCGGTCATGAGTCCCTCCCACTCGGCCGTTCACCCGGACGGGTGCCGGCGAACTGTGACGTCGCGGCAGTATCGGGGCAGGACACGCCGACACCGAATGCGGGATGAACGTTACCTCAGCGGCCTGGCACTATCAGCGAACATCGCGCGTGGCCCGGCGTCGCGTCGTCCGGTGAACCGACACCGGCCCACACTCGTCGGCGGAGGTCGACGGCGCGGTTCAGCCGAGCTCGGCGGCGACCACGCCGCGGCGGATGGCCTTGACCGCTGCCCGCGCCGTCCCACCGAGGCGCGTGTCGGAGCCCACGCCGAGTCGGATCTGTTCGAGCAGGTCCACGACCTGCCGGTTCCACCGCACGAAGTCGCCCGGAGAGAGCAGCTGTCCGCGTTCGCCCGCCAGCAACAGGGCCTCGCCGAGCGAACGACCCGACGCCCACGTGGCCACGGCGACCGAGAAACCGGTGTCGGGTTCGCGTGTCGGACTGACCCGATGACGCTGCTCGACCGCGGTGACCCGCGACCAGATCTCGACGGTCGCGGCCATCGCCGCACGCATCGAGCTGCTGCCGGGCAGGGCGTCGACCCCGCTGTAACTGTCGCGCCGGCTCTCGTAGACGAGTGCGGCGACGACCGCGGCGAGGTCGGGGGGTGACAACTCGTCCCAGACCCCGGCTCGGATGCACTCGGTCACGACCAGGTCGCTCTCGCTGTAGATACGGCCGAGCAGCTTGCCCGAATCGGTCACCATCATCGTGTGCCCGGTGGACTCGGTCGACTCGGCGACGCGCTCGAGATATCCCAGCTCGCTGAGGACGCCGACGATGTGATCGAAGGTGACCCCGAGGGTGGACGTCCGCTCCCCGATGCTGCGCTCGGCGTTGACGATGTCGCGCACCAGCCGGTTACGGCGTTCGGCGAGCCGGAACAGCTCGTCACCGTTGGACAGCTGATGTGCCGGGTGCGCGCGCAGGGTTCGCCGAAGGTTCGCGAGTTCGGTGTCGTCGGCGGCGTCGGCGCGCTTCTTCTGACGTCCGCGCGGCATCTCGATGCCGGTCGATCGCAACGCCGACGCCAGGTCGCGGCGACCGCGCCCGGTGCGTCGGTCGGCGTTCTTCGGCATCCGCATGTTGCCCAGCACCTCGGGCGGGTTGACGAAGTCGCGGGTACCGACGCGTCCGCACCAGGCGTCCTCGGTCAGTACGAGCGGCTTCGGATCCTGTGCTTGCGTGGCCGGTTCGATGATGACAGCCAGACCGCGGTGCCGGCCGACGGGTACGCCGATGACATGACCGCGTTTGAGTGCGGCCAGGTCAGCGGTGATGGCGTCGTGTGTATTGACCCGCTTGCGGTACTTCAGATCTCGTTCACGGCGGCGGATGTCCTCGCGCAAAGTGATGTAACCGAGGAAGCCCGCGTACGGACCGTCGTCCGAATCCGATTCGGCGCCACCGGGTTCCAGCCCCCGCGCCTGCGCGGCGCGGGCCAGCTCACCGTCGAGCTTGCGCAGCGCCCGTTGCGCCTCGTCCAGCTTTCGCGCCTGACCGACGACCGATCGATCGGCCTGGAATTGGGCGAACGACCGATGAAGCAGCTCACGCGCGCCGTCCAGGCCCAATCGGCCGAGCAGGTTGACCGCCATGTTGTACTCAGGCGAGAACGAACTCCGGAGCGGGAACGTCCGCGCGCCGGCGAGGCCGGCGACCTCCTCCGGAACCACCTCGGGTGTCCACACCACGACGGCGTGACCCTCGACGTCGATCCCGCGACGGCCGGCGCGACCGGTCAGCTGCGTGAACTCGCCGGGCGTCAGGTCGACGTGCGATTCGCCGTTGTACTTCACGAGACGCTCGAGAACCACCGAGCGAGCGGGCATGTTGATGCCGAGCGCGAGCGTCTCGGTGGCGAACACCATCCGGACCAGTCCGCGCACGAACAGTTCCTCGACCGTGTGCCGGAAGGTCGGGAGCATGCCCGCGTGGTGCGAGGCGAGTCCGCGTCGCAGCCCCTCACGCCATTCGTGCACCCCGAGCACGTCGAGGTCGGCCGGTGCCAATTCGGTGAGATGGCGGTCGACGATCGCGTCGACCTCGCCGATCTCGGCGGGTGTGAGGAGCGAGATCCCGGATCGCAGACACTGCGCCAGGGCGGCATCGCACCCGACACGGGAGAAGATGAAACCGATCGCCGGGAGCAACCCCTCGCGGTCGAGTCGCGTGACGAGGTTCGGCCGGGAGAGCGCGGGCCCGCGTCCGTCGCGCCGACGGGGCGCGCCGCCACGTCCTCGGCCACGGCCGCGCGACGACTCCCGCTCGTCGTCGGCCATCAGGATCCGGTGCCGGATCTGGCGTTTGAGCTCCGGATTGACGCGCGGACGCGTGCCGGCCTTGCGGGCCGGACCGGTGTCGGCCGGATCGAACAGGTCGAACAGTCGCTGCCCGACGAGCATGTGCTGGGACAGCGGCACCGGACGGTGTTCGTCGACGATCACCGAGGTGTCACCACGGACCGTCTGGATCCAGTCGCCGAACTCCTCGGCGTTGCTCACCGTCGCCGACAGACTGACGACCCGCACCGACGGTTCGAGGTGCAGGATCACCTCTTCCCACACCGCCCCGCGGAACCGGTCCGCCAGGAAGTGGACCTCGTCCATGACGACGTGGGACAGACCGTCCAGTGCCCGTGATTCGGCGTAGATCATGTTGCGGACGACCTCGGTCGTCATGACGACGACCGGGGCATCGGGATTGATCGAACTGTCGCCGGTCAGCAGCCCGACCGACTCGTGCCCGTGGACGGCAACGAGATCGTTGTACTTCTGGTTGCTGAGCGCCTTGATCGGCGTGGTGTAGAAGCACTTCGAGCCACCGGCCAGAGCCAGATGGACGGCGAACTCGCCGACGATGGTCTTACCCGCGCCGGTCGGTGCGCACACCAGCACACCGTGGCCGCCCTCGAGCGCCTCACACGCGCGGCGCTGGAAGTCGTCGAGGTGGAAAGCGAGTCTCGACGTGAACGAGTCGAGTTGGGTCACAGGACGTCGTCGAAGGTCTCGCGTGCCCGCGTCGACGTACGGGTGGCGTTGGCGACCGCGTTCGCCGGCGCCGGGATCGGCGATGCCGGGGCGATCGGTTTCGTCGGCGGCAGTGGGCTGGCCTCGTCATCGGAGAGGCCCGCCCATGCGGGCGCCTTCTTCGCCTTGCGCCGGTCGAAGATCCGCGCGAACTGGATCGCGAACTCGAGCAGCACGGTGAGCGCGAGGGCCAGTGCGAGCATCGTGAACGGATCCTGGCCCGGTGTCGCGATGGCGGCGAAGACGAAGACCGCGAAGATGAGCCCGCGGCGCCAGCTCTTCAACCGGGCGTAGGTCAGCACGCCGACGACGTTCAGCGCGATGATCAGGAGCGGGAGTTCGAAGCTGACGCCGAAGATCACCAGGACGTTGAGCATGAAGCCGAAGTACTGGTCACCGGCGAGTGCCGTGACCTGGACCTCGTTGCCGACCGTCAGCAGGAAGTCGAAGGCCTTGGCGACGACCAGATAGGCGAGCACCGCGCCGCTGACGAACAGGGTCGTCGCCATCGCGACGAACATGATGCCGTAGCGACGTTCGTGGGCGTGCAGACCCGGCGTGATGAACTGCCAGATCTGGTAGATCCACACCGGGCAGGCGAGGACCACACCCGCGGTCAGCGCGACCTTCAACCGGAGCATGAACTGGTCGAACGGACCGGTCGCCAGAAGGCGACACGAGTCATCCGGGGTCAGCGTCGCGCGCGACGACGCAGGCAGATCGCAGTACGGCCCGCGCAGCACGTCGCCGAGCGACGGGATCCCCAGGAAGCCGTGGCTGTACCAGACGAACCCGAAGATGGTGGTGGCGATGATGGCCAGCAGCGAGATGACCATACGAGTGCGCAACTCGTACAGGTGCTCGACCAACGACATGGTGCCGTCGGGATTGAGTTTTCGCTTGCGTTGCCGCGGGTCGAGGCGTCGGGGAATCGGGAGAGTGCGCACTGGCGATGCTCCGACGCGCCCCTAAGCCGATTTCTTGGCGTCGGCGTCGCGCTGCGTGGCCGGCTGGGTCGAGTCACCCGCGGGCAGCTCGCGTCGTGCCGGATCGGTCGCGGCCGCGTCGGCGGTGGCCTGCGCGTCCTTGTCGTCGTCCTTCTGCATCTCCTTGACCTCGCTCTTGAAGATGCGCAGCGACTGTCCCAGACCACGGGCGGCGTCCGGCAGCTTCTTCGAGCCGAACAGGATCAGCAGCACGATGGCGACGATCGCCCAGTGCCACCATGACGTGAAGCCCATGAGATCACCCTTCAGTTCGGAGCAGACAGTGTCCAATGCTACCCGACACACGCCGAGCCGGAGGGGCCCAGCCGTGGCCGGTCTCAGCGATAACGTCCGCGGGCGGCCTCCGCGGTGTCGGCGACCGCGGCGGCGACCGCCGGGTCGTCGACGACCCGCACGGCGCCGGCGAATCCGAGCAGGAATCGGGTGAGCCATTCCGGCGAGCCGTAGACCAGCCGGGCGCGGACGGGGAGACCTGGATCGGGCCGGTCCTCGACGGTCTCGAGGGGTTCGAGCGGGTAGTAGTCGAGAATCCACAGGTGATCGGCGTCGATCTCGATCTCGACGGCCGGGAGGTCGGGGTCCTCGGCGACGAGCACCGACTGATTCGACGCCGCCGCCTCGGCCGGCGGACGGCTCGGCTCGTCGAGGGCGGTCGCGGTGTCGACGCGGTCGAACCGGAACAACCGCACGCCTTCGGCCATCCGGCACCAGGCCTCGAGATAGGTGTGCTGGTCCATGACCTGCAGGCGGATGGGGTCGACCACGCGGTCGGTGACGCTGTCGCGTCCGGCCGAGTAGTAGCGCAGGCGCAATGCCCGCGCTTTCTTGGTGGCCTCGCGGATCGTCGTGTACGTGGGGTTCTCCCCCGACGGCTCGGCGGGTGCGTCGGACGCTCCCGCGACCCCCGGCACCGTCGCACCCACCGCCTGCTCGATCTTGGCGATCGCCCGCCTGGCCGCCGCCACATCGACGACCCCCGGGGTCTCGACCAGCGCCCGCAGTGCGACGAGAAGCGTGCTCGCCTCCACGGTCGTCAGCCGCAGTGGCCGGTCCATGCCCGCGGTGAACCCGACCGTGACGTAACCCTCGCTGAACTCGAGCTCGATCAGGTCGTCGGGGTAATAGCCCGGTAGCCCGCAGACGAAGAGCAGCTCGAGGTCCTTCGTGAGCTGCGCTTGCGTGACCCCGAGTTCGTCGGCGGCCTGAGCAACCGAGATGCCCCGGCGGGCCTGGAAATACGGGACCATCGCCAGCAGTCGGTTGAGTCTCGACGGCGCTGCCGCGGCCATCAGACGCTCACCCCCATCAGACGGTCGAGGCTCGCGATGACGAGCTCGCGCAACTCGGGCGGATCGAGGACGACCGCATCGCGGCCCACACCAAGCACCATCCGTGCCACCGCGGTCAGCGAGTGGATGTCGAGGGTCACGATGTCGCCGCGTTCGCCGTCGAAGTCGGCGGGTTCAGTCGTCGTCGCGGCCCTGCGGAGGCCGAATGCCCGGTCGGCCGCGACCCAGATCCGCGCGACCCGTCCGTCCGAACCGGCAGCGGAATCGACCGCCGCGGAGACGATCTGCTGGAGATCGGTGCCGGCCGGGACCACGACCGCGTCGGCGGCACCGACCGCGGCGACCGCCGTGATCCGCGACAGCCGGAAGGTCCGGGTGGCGTCGCGGTCACGGTCGTGGCCGACGACGTACCAGCGGCCCCGGTGTGACACGACCCCCCACGGTTCGACGCGTCGGGTGGTCGGGGCGGCCGCGGCAGACGATCGATGTTGGAACTCGACGGCACGGCGGTCCTGGACCGCGGCGAGCAGGCCGGCAATGACCTCTTCGGAGCCGAGCGATCGTGATGACCCGCCCGAGGTGATCCCCAGATCGTCCTCGGAGCGGACATCGAGCCCGGCGGCCCGGAGCTTGAGGATCGCCGTCTGCGACAGCGTCGAGACCTCGGGGGTGTCCCACAGCGCGGCGGCCATGGCGATCGCCGCGGCCTCGTCGGACTCCAGCGAGACCTCCGGCAACTCGTACGAGTCGCGGTCGATGCGGTATCCCTCGGCGCCGGCCGCCATCGGCGACCGGCCGGTCACGAGGGGGATCCCGAGATCTCGTAGCTCGTTCTTGTCCCGCTCGAACATCCGGTTGAACGCCTCGTCGGACTGCCCGTCGTCCGAATAGCCCGCGACGTTGCGGCGGATGTAGTCGGCGGTGACGTACTGTCGCGTCCACAGCAGGCAGATCACGAGGTTGAGCAGACGCTCGACTTTGGGGGTTGCCACCGAGTCAGGTTAGAACGTGGCCGTTCACCGCGTGCGGAGGCACGCTGGGTTCGCCGGTGACCCGGCGCTCACATCGAGGCGATGAGGCGATCGACGCGCTCGTCGACACTGCGGAACGGGTCCTTGCACAGCACCGTCCGCTGGGCCTGGTCGTTGAGCTTGAGGTGAACCCAGTCGACGGTGAAGTCACGCCCGGCTTTCTGCGCGGCCGAGATGAAGTCGCCCCGGAGCTTGGCGCGGGTGGTCTGTGGCGGCTCGTTGACCGCGGTCTTGATGGCCTCGTCGGTGGTCGCCCGGGCGACCAACCCCTTGCGCATCAGGACGTCGAACACGCCGCGGCCGCGTTTGATGTCGTGGAACGCCAGGTCGAGCTGCGCGATCTTCGGATCCGAGAGCTCCATCGAGTACCGGTCCTGGTAGCGCTGGAACAGCTTGCGCTTGATGACCCAGTCGACCTCGGTGTCGACCTTGGCGAAGTCGTCGCTCTCCACGGCGTCGAGCATCCGTCCCCACAGGTCCACGACCATGTCCATCTCGGGGTCTGGTCGGCGGTTGGTGAGGTGCTCGACGGCGCGTGCGTGATACTCGCGCTGGATGTCGAGGGCGCTGGCCTGCCGACCGCCGGCGAGGCGCACCGGGCGTCGCCCTGTCGGGTCATGGCTGACCTCGCGGATGGCGCGGATCGGATTGTCGAGCGCGAAGTCCCGGAACGCGACACCGGCCTCGATCATCTCCAGGACGAGAGCCGCCGAACCGACCTTGAGGAGGGTGGTCATCTCCGACATGTTCGAGTCGCCCACGATGACGTGCAGCCTGCGGTACTTCTCGGCGTCGGCGTGCGGCTCGTCGCGTGTGTTGATGATCGGGCGCGATCGGGTGGTCGCCGAGGAGACGCCCTCCCAGATGTGCTCGGCGCGCTGGGACAGGCAGAAGGTCGCGGCCTTGGGGGTCTGCAGCACCTTGCCCGCACCACAGATCAGTTGGCGCGTCACGAGGAAGGGCAACAGGACGTCGGAGATGCGGGAGAACTCCCCCGCCCGCACGACGAGATAGTTCTCGTGGCATCCATAGGAGTTGCCGGCCGAGTCGGTGTTGTTCTTGAACAGATAGATGTCGCCGCCGATGCCCTCGTCGGCCAGGCGTTGTTCGGCATCGACGAGCAGGTCCTCGAGAACCAGTTCGCCCGCGCGGTCGTGGTTGATCAGCTGGATGAGGCTGTCGCACTCCGCCGTGGCGTATTCGGGATGCGATCCGACGTCGAGATAGAGGCGAGCGCCGTTCTGCAGGAAGACGTTCGAGGACCGGCCCCACGACACGACCCGGCGGAAGAGGTACCGCGCGACCTCGTCCGGACTCAGGCGGCGGTGGCCGTGGAAGGTGCACGTGACACCGAACTCGGTCTCGATGCCCATGATTCGTCGCTGCACTTGACCAACCCTACTCGCGCGGGCCGCGGCGGACCGGTCGACACGCACCGGCCGCCGCACGCCGCGGCGTTCTCGTCACTGTTCGGAGGATGACGTCTCACCAGGGGCTTCGTCCGCCTCGGACGGTGTATTCGAGGACTGGGCCGCCGCAGCCTGCGGGAGGAGTCCTTCGACCGTGGACGTCGTGAGGCGCCGGAACGCGCGCCGCGGACGGTTGTGGTCGAGGACGGCGACCTCGAGATCGCCCGCTGCGAGCACCCGGCGTTCGGTCGGGGTCCCGCCACCGTTGTCGGCCGGCGCCGTCAGGGCGGTGACCGCGACGCCGATCGCCCGGCCGAGCTCCATGTCGGGCTCGTAGCTGTCCTTGAGGGCCGCCGCGATCGGTTCGGTCGCCCCGCCCATCACCAGGAAGCGGGTCTCGTCGGTGATCGACCCGTCGTAGGAGATCCGGTACAGCTGCGACCGTTTCGGCTTGCCCGGACGGGCGACCTCGGCGACGCAGAGCTCGACCTCGAACGGCTTCGCCTGCTCGGTGAAGACGCTGCCCAGTGCGTTGGCGTAGGTGTTGGCCAGCGACAGCCCGGACACGTCGGCACGGTCGTAGCTGTAGCCGCGCATGTCCGCGATCTGGATGCCGGCCTTGCGCAGGCTCTCGAACTCGTTGTACTTGCCCACCGCCGCGAAACCGATCCGGTCGTAGATCTCGCTGGTCTTGCGGAGCGTGTTGGACGGGTTCTCCGCGACGAACAGCACACCGTCGGCGAACGTGAGGATCACGACGCTGCGTCCCCGGGCGATGCCCTTGCGAGCGAGCTCCGAGCGATCGCGCATGATCTGCTCGGCACTGGCGTAATACGGGAAGGTCATCGGGCACCCCCCTCGTGCTCGGCGCTGCGGCGTTCGACGACGGCACGTGCCGCCGCCTCGATGTCGGTCGCGTCCACCTCCCGGGCCCCGTCGGCGCCGACGATGGCGGCCATCGGGAAGATCTTGCGGACCAGATCGGGCCCGCCGGTCGCCGAGTCGTCGTCGGCCGCGTCGTACAACGATTCGACGGCGATCGCGAGCGCCTCGTCGGCGGTCAGATCGGGTCGGTAGAGCTTCTTGAGCGAGGACTTGGCGAACACCGACCCCGAGCCGATGGCGGTGTAGCCACCGAACTCCTCGTGCCGGTCACCCGCGACGTCGAAGCTGAAGATGCGTCCGCGTTCGTTCGGATCGTCGTGGTCGATGTCGTAGCCGACGAGCAGCGGAATGGCCGCCAGACCCTGCAGGGCCGCGCCGAGATTGCCCCGCACCATCGACGCCAGCCGGCTGACCTTGCCGTCGAGGGTCAGCGGGACGCCTTCGATCTTCTCGTAGTGCTCGAGTTCGACGGTGAACAGCCGGACCATCTCGATCGCGATCCCGGCGGTGCCGGCGATCCCGGCCGCCGAGTACTCGTCGGTGATGTAGACCTTCTTGACGTCGCGCGTGGCGATGAGGTTGCCCATGGTGGCCCGGCGGTCCCCGGCGAGGACGACCCCACCCGGGTATGACACGGCCACGATCGTCGTGCCGTGCGGGATGTCACCGGCGCCGTCGGCGCCGCCGGCGAACGACCCCACCCGGTCGACCTGGGCCTGCGGGAGTTGTTCCGGCGCATGCGTCCGGAGGAATTCGGTGAACGACGAGATGTCGGCGCCGGCGAACGAGCCGGGGCGGAACTGGGACAGCGGGGGCAGTGAACCGAACCTGTCGCTCACTGGCCGCCCTTCTGGACGTAGGCGCGCACGAAGTCCTCGGCGTTCTCCTCCAGCACGTCGTCGATCTCGTCGAGCAGGTCGTCGGTGTCCTCGGCCAGCTTCTCGCGACGTTCCTGTCCGGCGCCGGAATCGGGGCCCACGCCCTCGTCGTCGCCGCCGCCACCACGCTTGGTCTGTTCCTGCGCCATCTGCTGCCTCCTTGAAACCGATCGCCCCTTGGCGGGCTACCGCGGTCGAGGGAGTCGGGATCGGGTGTCGCTGTCGCGGCGCTGATCCGGTGTCTCGACCCTGCGGAATCGTGTGCTCCCACACTACCTGTGGGGACGACAACTGTGGCGGAACGAAGCACATGCCGTCGGAGACGGCGAGGCGCCGCGGCCGGTCAGGTGGTGAGCTGATCCACCAGTTCGGCGGCCGAGTCCACCGAGTCGAGGAGCTTGCCGACGTGCGCCGCGGTGCCGCGTAGCGGTTCGAGGGTGGGGATACGGACCAGCGAGTCCCCGCCCAGATCGAAGATGACCGAGTCCCAGCTCGCCGCCGCGACGTCGGCGCCGAACCGGCGCAGACACTCGCCGCGGAAGTAGGCGCGCGTGTTCCGCGGCGGCTCGCTGATCGCGGCGAGCACGTCGTTCTCGTCGGTCAGCCGCTTCATCGACCCGCGCGCGACGAGCCGGTTGTACAGCCCCTTGTCGAGCCGGACGTCGGAGTACTGCAGGTCGATGAGCTGCAGACGCGGCGCCGACCACGACAGGTTCTCACGCTGGCGGAAGCCCTCCAGGATGCGCAGCTTCGCGGGCCAGTCGAGGATGTCGGCGCACTCCATCGGGTCGCGCTCGAGGCGGTCGAGCACGTCCGCCCACGTCTGCAGGACGTGTGCGGCGCGCTGGTCGTCGGAGTGCTCCTGGTCGTGGAACTTCTGACAACGCTCCAGATACTCCCGCTGCAGAGCGAGGCCGGTGAGCTCGCGACCGTCGGTGAGTGCGACCGTGGCCGTCAGCGACGGGTCGTGACTGATCGTGTGTACGGCCTGCACCGGCCGCGCGAGCTCGATGTCGGAGAAGTCGACCCCGGCCTCGATGAGGTCGAGGACGAGCGCGGTGGTCCCGACCTTCAGGTAGGTCGAGGTCTCGGCGAGGTTGGCGTCGCCGATGATGACGTGGAGTCGCCGGTATCGCTCGGGGTCGGCGTGCGGCTCGTCGCGGGTGTTGATGATGCCCCGCTTGAGCGTGGTCTCCAGCCCGACCTCGACCTCGATGTAGTCCGACCGCTGCGACAGCTGATAACCCGCCTCGTCGCCGGACTGGCCGATACCCACGCGTCCCGAACCGGTGATCACCTGCCGGGACGCGAAGAAGGTCGTGAGCCCGGCGATGACGGCGGTGAACGGGGTCTCCCGCGCCATCAGGTAGTTCTCGTGGGTGCCGTAGGAGGCGCCCTTGCCGTCGATGTTGTTCTTGTACAGCTGCAGTTTCGGAGCGCCCGGGACGCTCGCCACGTGACGAGCCGCGGCCTCCATCACGCGCTCCCCGGCCTTGTCCCAGATGACCGCGTCCATCGGGTCGGTGACCTCGGGTGCGGAGTACTCGGGGTGGGCGTGGTCGACGTACAGCCGCGCCCCGTTGGTGAGGATCATGTTGGCCGCGCCGATCTCGTCGGCGTCGATGATCGGTGCGGGTCCGGCCCCGCGGCCGAGGTCGAAACCTCGGGCGTCGCGAAGCGGCGACTCCACCTCGTAGTCCCAGCGTGTCCGCTTCGCGCGCGGTACACCGGCGGCCGCGGCATAGGCGAGAACCGCCTGGGTGGACGTCATGATCGGGTTCGCGGTCGGGTCGCCGGGTGCGGAGATTCCGTACTCGACCTCGGTCCCGATGATTCGCTGCATCCTTCGAGGGTAGATGTTCACTTGCCACCGGTCGCAACCACCGCACGTGCTGAGTACGGTCGACGCCGTGAAAGCATTCCGCCGGTTCACCGTTCGAGTGCCGCTGCCCGACCGGATCGCCGACCTCGCGCCGTTGTCGCACAACCTGCGCTGGGCCTGGCACACCCCCACCCAGGAGCTGTTCGCCACCATCGACCCGCGCCTGTGGTCGTCGACCGGCGATCCGGTCCGGGTTCTCGCCGACACCGACCCCACCCGTCTGGTCGAGCTGGCCGACGACGAGGGTTTCGTGGCACGGGTCGCCGAGGCACACGCCGACCTCGAGCAGTATCTCGATGCACCGCAGTGGTTCCAGAGGTATGCGGCCGAGTCATCGGGACAGGACGGTTCGGCGCATGACCGGGTGGTGCCCCCGGGAATCGCGTACTTCTCGATGGAGTTCGGCGTCTCCGAGGTCCTGCCGATCTACTCCGGCGGCCTCGGCATCCTCGCCGGTGACCACCTCAAGGCGGCCTCCGACCTCGGGCTGCCGCTGATCGGCGTCGGATTGCTGTACCGCTCCGGTTACTTCCGCCAAGGCCTCGATCACGACGGCTGGCAGATCGAGCGGTATCCCGTGAACGATCCCGCCGACCTGCCCCTCACGCTCCTCGCCCCGGGCGACGGCGCGGAGCCGGTGATCGTCGAGGTCGCGATGCCCGGCGGGGCGACCCTGTCGGCCCAGGTGTGGGTGGCGTCGGTGGGCCGAATCCCGTTGCTGCTCCTCGACTCCGACATCGATCGCAACGATGACGAGCCCGAAGGCGCCGCCCTGCGCGCGGTGACCGACCGGCTCTACGGCGGGGATCAGGAACACCGGATCGCACAGGAGATCCTGCTCGGCATCGGCGGTGTCCGCGCGCTCCGCGAGTACGTCCGGATCACCGGCCGGCCCGAGCCGACGGTGTTCCACATGAACGAGGGACACGCGGGCTTCCTCGGCGTGGAACGCATCCGCGAGTTGGTGGCCGGCGGGCTCGACTTCGACACCGCGGAAGCGGTGGTCCGCGCCTCGAACGTGTTCACCACCCACACCCCGGTGCCGGCCGGGATCGACCGTTTCCCCGCCGACCTCGTCGCCCGTTACCTCGACGCCGACTCCGACGGCAAATCCCGCCTGCTGCCCGGGCTGGCCGCGGCGACGGTGGCCGAACTCGGCGACGAGGCCGAGCCCGGCGTCTTCAACATGGCGCACATGGGATTTCGGCTCGGGCAACGCAGCAACGGGGTGTCGCAGCTGCACGGTGCGGTGAGTCGGGAGATGTTCGCCGACCTGTGGCCGGGTTTCGACGCCGCCGATGTGCCCATCGGCGCGGTCACGAACGGCGTGCACGGACCGACCTGGGTGGCCCCGGCGTGGCGCGACTTCGCCGACGGGGACGAGGACTCCGCGCCCGGGGTGTACGCGGGCCTGTCCGACGAGACGATCTGGCGAACGCACGAGGAGCTGCGCGCGGAACTCGTCGACGAGGTGCGGCGGCGCGCACTCGCGAGCGGCCTCGACCGCGGCTTCACCCACGCCGAACTGGCATGGACCGCCGACTTGTTCGACCCGCACGTGCTGACCATCGGATTCGCACGGCGAGCGGCGACCTACAAGCGGCTGACGCTGATGCTCCGCGATCCCGAGCGCATGCGCGCCATCCTCACCGATCCCGATCGGCCGGTGCAGCTGGTCATCGCGGGCAAGGCCCACCCGGCCGACGAGGGAGGCAAGTCCCTGATCCAGCAGGTCGTCCGGTTCACCGAGGATCCGGAACTGCGCGATCGCATCGTGTTCCTCCCCGACTACGACATCTCGATGGCGCGTTTCATCTACGCCGGTTGCGATGTGTGGCTGAACAATCCGGTCCGTCCCATGGAGGCCTGCGGGACCTCGGGGATGAAATCGGCGCTCAACGGCGGACTCAATCTGTCCATCCTGGACGGCTGGTGGGACGAGATGGCCGACGGCGACAACGGGTGGGCGATCCCGTCCGCGGAAGGGATCGCCGACGAACATCGTCGCGACGATCTGGAGGCGCAGGCGCTGTACACGCTCCTCGAGAAGACGGTGATCCCCCTCTTCTATCGCCGGGCGGACGACGGTGTGCCCCGCCGGTGGGTGGAGATGATGCGCCACACTCTCACTCGGCTCGGCCCGCAGGTACTCGCCTCGCGGATGGTCCGCGACTACACGACCGACCTCTACTGCCCGGCCGCCCGCGCCTACGAGTCCGCATGCGCCGACTCCTACGCGGGTGCGCGCGACCTCGCGGCTTATCGCCGGACCCTGGAGACCGGATGGTCGTCGGTGCAGGTGGCCGGGGTCGAGGACGAGCGTCGCGAGGACGGACTCTGGATCACCGCCCATGTGGCATTGGGAGATCTCGCGCCCGAGTCGGTCGCGGTGCAGGTGGTACTCGGCCGGGTCGGCGACGACGGCGAGATCCTGGCACCGACGTTCATCGACATGACCCCAGGACCCGACCGCGATGCGTCGGGCCGGATGGTGTTCACCGCACTGGTGCCGCCGTCGGCCTCCGGTCATCTCGGCTACACCGTCCGGGTGCTGCCCCGCCATCCGCAGTTGTCGTCGGAGTCCGAACTCGGGTTCGTACGCTTTCCGGCGACGACCGGTTGATTTCACACAGGACCTGAACCTCCGGCCGACTTCGCGCGCTGAGGAGGGAGCACGCAAGCGTGGGAGACGCTCGCTGAGGAGCGATCGAAGCGCGCGTGCGACCCCCGCCCTAATCCGAAACAACAAAACCGCTGGTCTGTGGCGTTCAAGCGGAGCGCGTCGAGGTCGACGAGCCTCGAAGGGTTTGGCGACGCATCTCGCCAGGACCCTTCGTGACGGCCTCCGCAAGCTCCGGCCTCCTCAGGGAGCAGAGGGGCCGAACCTCGCAAGCTCCGGGTCTCCTCAGGGAGCAGAGGGGCCGTACCTCGCAAGCTCCGGGTCTCCTCAGGGAGCAGAGGGGCCGAACCTCGCAAGCTCTGGGTCTTTCAGGGAGCAGCCGCTGTTCGGCCGTCAGCGCTTCTTCAATCGCAGCCGCGAATAGGTGAAGGCGAGCAGCAGCGCGCTGATCACCGCGAGCACGCCGTAGGCGAGTGCGGTATGCGCGACCGATGTCTCCCACAGCGTGATGCGCTGCGGCGCGGCCACATTGATGTTGTAGAGGTCCACGCTGCCGGCCGCGGCGACATACCCCCAGAACGACGGGAAGATCCACGACAGCTGTTCGAGTCCGATGCCGTCGAGTTTGAACAGGCCGCCGCAGAACACCAACTGGACCATCACGACGATGACCAGCGGCGGCATGACCTGCTCGTTGGATTTGACCGCCGACGAGATCGCGAGACCGACGAGCGTGCTCACGCAGGCGAGGACGGCCACCGCGACGAGCAACGCCAGCGGCGGCGGGAGGATCGGACCGCCGAAGTCGGGCAGCCCCCGACCGGCGAAGGTGATGCCGACCATGATGATCGTCTGCAGCACCGCGGCGACGAAGAACACCACGATCTTGGCGAAAAGGTATGCGCCGGGCCGCAACCCGACGGCGCGCTCGCGTTCGAAGATGTCGCGCTCCCCGACGAGATCGCGCACAGTCAGCGCGGCCCCCATGAACGCGGCCCCGACGACGAGCACGACGAGGATCTGGATCGCCTCCGCGCCGTCCTTCGGTGGCGGCGCGTTCGGGATCACCTCGAGGCGGGCGAACCCGCTCGAACCCGGGATCACCAAGGTGAGCAGGCCGAGCACGACGGGTAGCAGCACGAGGAAGACGAGATAGCCGACGTCGGCGAAGATGAGCCGTACCTGGCGTCGGGCGATGGTCGACGACTGGCGGGTGAAGCTCGTGTGCGGCACCGGTATCGGCGGACCGGGGGGACGCTGGGGCGGCGGCGGATTCGGCGCTCGGCGGTGCCGGTCCAGGTACCGCATGTGTGCGGTGTCCGGCTGATCGGCGACGTACGCGAATATCTCTGCCCAGTCGGAGGTGCCCATCTCCCCCTCGACCTGTCCGGGCGGGCCGCAGAAGGACGTCTTGCCGCCGGGCGCCAGCAGCAGCACCTGGTCGCACATGGACAGATAGGTCAGCGAGTGCGTGACCACGAGGACCACACGCCCGGCGTCGGCGAGCCGGCGGAGGGTGGCCATCACCTGCCGGTCGAGTGCGGGGTCGAGACCGGAGGTCGGTTCGTCGAGTATGAGCAGTGACGGACCCGTCAGCAACTCCATCGCGACCGATGCGCGCTTCTGCTGGCCGCCGGACAGCTTCTCCACGCGGGTGTCGACGTGCTCGGTCAGCTGCAGCTCGCTGAGCACCCCGTCGATGACCCGGTCCCGATCGGCCTTCGAGAGGTCGGGTGGCAGGCGCAGTTCCGCGGCGTAGCGCAATGCCTGCCGGAGCGTGAGCTTGTGGTGCAGGACGTCCTTCTGCGGCACCATGCCGATGCGGGTGCGCAGAGCGTCGTATTCGGCGTGGACGTTGCGGCTCTCGAAGGTGACCAGGCCGCTCGTCGGTGAGTTGAGCCCGGCCGCGATCTTCGACACCGTCGACTTACCCGCGCCCGAGGGGCCGATCACCGCGGTCAGCGTGCCCGGACTGGCGCTGAAGTCCACGTCGGCGAGCAGACGCTTCCCGCCGTCGACGACGAGACTGACCCCGTGGACGTGGAGGCCGTCGGCGACCGCGGCGCTCTCCTGCCCGCGCATCAGCGTGCCGCCGGACACCACGAAGTCGCTGTTGCCGATGGTGACGACGTCGCCGTCGGTCAGTTGCGCGCTCGACACCCGCCGGCCGTTGACGAAGGTTCCGTTGACGCTGCCGAGGTCCTCGATCACGAGGGCCGCCCCGCGGCTGGACACCTGAGCGTGGTGCCGGGACGCCAGGACGTCGCTGACGACGATGTCGTTGTCGGGCGTGCGTCCGATCCGCTGGACTCCGCGGAGCGAGATCGACTCGCGCTCGGGCGGTGTCGGCGCGCCGGGCAGGCGGTAGACCGCCGACACGTTCTGCTGCAGCGCCTGCAGATGCGGCGCGCTCAGGACTTCCTGCGGCATCGGGTCCACTCGGTACTGTCGTCCGCCCGGCGCGTGAGCGGGCATCTGCCCGGAGGCCGGGACGCCCGCGCCCGGGAACCCCGCCGAGCGAGGACCTGACGGCGGGTAGCCCGACTGCATCGGACGCGAGACCGGCGGACCCGGCCGGGACGGCACGCTGCGCCCGGGACCACTCGAGGGCGGTCGGCCGCCGGATGCGGGCACGTCGACCACGAGGTCGACGACCGGACCCGTGTTCACGTCACCGAGGCGTACCTGGGTCGTACCGGGCACCATGAACTCGGCCATCCGCCGGCCGTTGACGAAGAAGCCGTTGGTGCTGCCGATGTCGACGAGACACCAGGCCGTACCGCGCCACTCGATGGCGAGATGCCGACGCGACACCATCGGATGGTTGATCACGATGTCGTTGTCGGGCTCACGCCCCAGGGTGATGCGCGGAGCGCCGCCCAGTGGATGCGGCGCCCCACCGTCGACGATCACTCGTCCACGCGCCATCGATGTGCTGTTCATCGCCGACAACTCTAGTGCTTGACGGCGCTGTTCACGCGGTTCTGTCGAGCAGACAGCCGACCCCGTGGGAGTCGGCTGTCTGCTCGGTCGAGACCACTGTCGCTACAGGTACTGACCCGTGTTCGTCTCGGTGTCGATGGCCCGGCTCGCGCCCGCACTCTTGCCCGTGACCAGCGTGCGGATGTAGACGATCCGCTCGCCTTTCTTGCCCGAGATCCGGGCCCAGTCGTCGGGGTTGGTCGTGTTGGGCAGGTCCTCGTTCTCCGCGAACTCGTCGAGGATGGAGTCGAAGAGATGCTGGACGCGCAGACCCGGCGCACCCGTGTCGAGTTGCGATTTGATCGCGTACTTCTTGGCCCGGTCGACGACGTTCTGGATCATCGCGCCGGAGTTGAAGTCCTTGAAGTACATGATCTCTTTGTCGCCGTTGGCGTAGGTGACCTCGAGGAACCGGTTGTCCTCGCTCTCGGCGTACATCCGCTCGACGACCTTCTCGATCATCGCGTTGACACAGGCCGTGCGATCGCCCCCGAACTCGCCGATGTCGTCGGCGTGGATGGGCAGCTCCTCGGTGAGGTACTTGGAGAAGATGTCGATCGCGGACTCGGCGTCGGGACGCTCGATCTTGATCTTCACGTCGAGGCGCCCCGGGCGCAGGATCGCGGGGTCGATCATGTCCTCGCGATTCGACGCACCGATCACGATGACGTTCTCGAGGCCCTCGACGCCGTCGATCTCACTGAGCAGCTGTGGGACGACGGTGGTCTCCACGTCCGAGGAGACGCCCGATCCGCGTGTGCGGAAGATCGAGTCCATCTCGTCGAAGAAGACGATGACCGGCGTGCCCTCCGAAGCTTTCTCGCGCGCCCGCTGGAAGATCAGCCGGATGTGCCGTTCGGTCTCACCGACGAACTTGTTGAGCAGCTCGGGGCCCTTGATGTTCAGGAAGTACGACTTCGCCTCCTTGGCGTCGTCGCCGCGCACCTGCGCGATCTTCTTCGCCAGGGAGTTGGCCACGGCCTTGGCGATGAGCGTCTTGCCACAGCCGGGCGGACCGTAGAGCAGCACGCCCTTCGGGGGACGCAGCTGGTAGTCGCGGAACAGGTCCTTGTGCAGGAACGGGAGTTCGACGGCGTCGCGGATCTGCTCGATCTGGCGGCCCAGGCCACCGATGTCCTCGTAACCGACGTCGGGGACCTCTTCGAGGACGAGATCCTCGACCTCGGCCTTGGGCACCCGCTCGAACGCGAACCCGGCCTTGGTGTCGATGAGCAGTGAGTCGCCGGGACGCAACTTGCGACGCAGACCGTCCTCGCCGTCGACCTCGCCGAGCAGCGGTTCGGCCAGCCAGACCACCCGCTCCTCGTCGGCGTGACCGACGACCAGGGCACGTTTGCCGTCACCGAGCACCTCGCGCAGCGTGCTGATCTCGCCGACGGTGTCGAATTCACAGGCCTCGACGATGGTCAGGGCCTCGTTCAGACGCAGGGTCTGACCCTTGGTCAGCAGGTCGGTGTCGATGTTGGGCGAACAGGTGAGGCGCATCTTGCGGCCCGAGGTGAACACGTCGACGGTGGCGTCGGGGTGCACGTCCAGCAAGACGCCGTATCCGCTCGGCGGCTGACCCAGACGGTCGACCTCCTCGCGGAGAGCGACGAGTTGCTGTCGGGCTTCCTTGAGGGTGTCGAGCAGCTTCGCGTTGCGTGCGGTGAGGCTGTCCACCCGCTCTTGGAGATCCCCGGCCGGCCGGCCGGCTGCGCCGCGCGCAGACGAGTCCGCGCCGCTCCGCGACAGCGGCGACTCGGTGCCGCTCCGCGGCGGGGGCGGAGTGTAGGCGGGGACGAAGCCCTCGTCGGATGCACTGGCGCCCTCGGGAACCGCGCGGTCCCCCAGTGCGTCGTGGCGGTCAGATTCGGTCATTGCTGACTCCTCTCGCCGGCAATCACCCGATCCCTCGATCGGAATGCTCGCGCCGTATCCCTACGCTACCGGCCGAGACGGCGAATCGCCGTCCACCGCGCAATCGCCGGTGTTGACGGTGTGTTAAATGTGCGTCTTCGCAACGTATTCGCGATGTTTCACCGCGCAGCTCGGCGACTGGCCGTTGCTCCGCGACCGGGCTCAGCCCTTGCTCGGACGGCGCTGCGGACGCAGTGTGGTCGTGCCGTCGGCAAGGCGCCGGGCCGTGATCAGAAAAGCCGTGTGGCCTTGCATTTTGTGCTCGGGACGCACCGCGAGGCCCACCGCGCTCCACTCGCGGAGGAGCGTCTCCCAGGCCCGGGGCTCGGTCCAGCACTCCTGCTCGCGCAGGGCCTCCATCACCCGGGACAACTGGGTGACGGTCGCCACGTAGACCGTCAAGACCCCGCCTGGTTTCAACACGGTCCGCACGACGTCGAGCGGTTCCCAGGGCGCGAGCATGTCCAGGATGACGCGATCGAACCGTTCGTCCCGATCCACGTTCGCCAGATCGTCGACGGTGAGGTGCCAGTTGTCCGGCCGTCCCCCGAAGAAGGTCTCGACGTTGCGGATCGCGTGCTCGGCGTGGTCATCCCGGATCTCGAAGGAGACAACCTCTCCGTCGGCACCGACCGCGCGCAGCAGCGAACACGTCAGCGCGCCGGAGCCGGCACCGGCTTCGAGGACGCGGGCGCCCGGGAAGATGTCGCCCTCGAGGACGATCTGGGCGGCGTCCTTGGGGTAGATGACCTGGGCCCCGCGCGGCATCGAGAGCACGTAGTCGACGAGCAGCGGGCGCAGCGCCAGATATTGGGTACCGCTGGTCGCGGAGACGATGCTGCCCTCGGGCGAACCGATGAGGTCGTCATGGGAGATGGCACCGCGGTGGGTGTGGAACTGCTTTCCCTCGTCGAGCAGCACCGTGAACTTGCGCCCCTTTGCATCGGTCAGCTGAACCCGGTCGCCGACGACGAACGGTCCGGTGGTGGGCACTGGTGCTTCCTCTCGTGAACGATCCGAACCCGCGCGACTCGGCGCAGGGGTTCGTGGGCCGTGTGGACGTTACCCGACGAGGTGGCCCGGTCCTGCCTCGTGTCGCTGCGGGGAGGGCGCCGCCCGGGTGGCCGGCGAGCGGACCCGAGTGTCGGGACCTCGGACTGTCGGGCCCGGCGCCTACCCTGCGAAGGGTGAGCACGATGACCGGAGTCGGAGACGCCTCCCCCAGCACGACCCCGACAGGGACCCCGGGCGGCCCCGACTCGGATGCGCGAGGGATCGTCGGGCGCCCACTGGCGCTGTCGCCGTCCCGCGCTGCGGACTTCAAGCAGTGCCCGCTCCTCTACCGCTACCGTGCGATCGACCGCTTCCCGGAGACCCCCACCACCGCGCAGACCAGGGGCACAGTCGTTCATGCCGCGCTGGAGAATCTGTTCGACCTCCCGGCCGAGCTCCGCACCCAGGACTCGGCCGAGTTGCTGGTCGAAGGCGCCTGGGCCGCGATGTGCGAGGGCGACCCGGAGCTCGCGAAGGTCATCGGCGAAGGTGGCCAGGCCGCGTTCCTCGCCGATGCGCACAAGCTCATCGCCACCTACTACACGATGGAGAACCCGACCGCCTTCGACGCCGACGCGGTGGAGGAACACGTCGAGATCGACGCCGACGACATGCTCATGCGGGGGTTCATCGACCGCATCGATGTCGCGCCGACCGGCGAGATACGCGTCGTCGACTACAAGACCGGGCGGTCGCCAGGTGAGGCGTACGAAGCCAAGGCGTTGTTCCAGATGAAGTTCTACGCGCTCGCGATCCTGCGCACCCGCGGAGTCGTTCCCGCCCGGTTGCAGCTGATGTACCTCTCCGACGGGCAACAGCTGATCTATAGCCCGGACCGTGACGAGCTGCTCCGCTTCGAGCGCACCCTGCGCGCGATCTGGCAGGCGATCCGCACGGCCGTGGCCTCGGGCGACTTCCGGCCGAAGAAGTCGTGGTCGTGCAAGTTCTGTGAGCACCACGCCCGGTGTCCGGAGTTCGGGGGCGTCATCCCGCCGTACCCCGGTCCCCCGGCGGGTTTCGCGGCCTGAGCAGCCCCGACGTCCGCGGGACGCCCCCGCCCCGACCCATTATGTCGGCAGTCATAGAGTGACTCGGGTGGAGAACTCGTACTACGAACCCATCGATGCCCCGTCGAATACTGCCCGTGACGAGGGCGACTTCGAGTACTTCCGCCCGACCGAGGCGACGCTGAGCGTGTGGTCGCCGACGATGCAACACGGTGGTCCCCCGTCGGCCCTGCTGATGCGGTCGTTGCTGCGGTGCGAGCCCGACCCGGCGCAGCACTTCACGCGTGTGACCACCGAGATCCTCGGCCCGGTCGGACTGGGCGTCAACCGGGTCGCCGCCCGGGTTGTGCGGCCGGGCCGCCAGATCAGCCTCGTCGAGACCGAACTGCAGGTGCAGCAGGCCGACGGGACGTTCCGCGCCGCCGCCCGCTCGGTGGGGTGGCGGCTCCGCGTCGCCGACACCGCCGAGATCGCGAACGGTCCCGATCCCCTGACGCCCGGACCGGACGAGTCGAAGGCGGTGATCGGCTTCTCCGACGACAACGGCGAGGCGGTCGACTGGGGCACCCTCGGGTTCATCGGCACCATCGAGTCGGTCCGGGCCGAGGGGCGCAACGGCTCGACTCCCGCGGTGTGGCTGCGGCCGGCGATCCCGCTCGTCGCCGACGAGAAGACCGAGGACCTGGAGTCGATGTTCACCGTCATCGACGTCGCCAACGGGTTGGGCACCCGACTCCGCCCGAATCGGTGGACGTGGATGAACACCGACACCACCGTGCACCTGACGCGCGTCCCGAGCGGACCGTGGGTCGGCATCGACGCCCACATGATCGCCGGTCCGGACGGATTCGGCAGCACCTTCGCCGACCTCTACGACGCCTCCGGGCACATCGGCCGGTCGGCCCAGACGGTGATGCTCAGCGCGGCTCGGTAGCCACAAATCCACCACTGATCGGCAAACCCACCAGCCCGCAGCTGGTGGGTTTGCCGAAAATGGGTGGATTTGCCTCCGCTAGAACCGGCAGGACCGGATGTCCGTCGCCAGGATGGCCTTGGCACCGAGCTCGGACAGCTCGTCCATGAGGTTCTGGTGGTCCTTGCGGGGCACCATTGCGCGGACCGCGACCCAGTCCGGGTCGGCCATGGGTGCCACGGTCGGCGACTCGAGGCCCGGTGTGAGCGCCGACGCCTGATCGAGAAGCGAACGGGGGCAGTCGTAGTCGATCATCACGTACTGCTGTCCGAACACCACGCCCTGCACTCGGGCGACGAACTGCCGCTCGGCCTTGGTGAGGTCGGCGTCGCGTCGGGAGATGAGGACTGCCTCGGAATCGCACAGCGATTCACCGAACGCCACCAGGCCGTGCTGACGCAGCGTGCGACCGGAACCGACGACGTCGGCGATCGCGTCGGCGACACCGAGTTGGATCGAGATCTCGACCGCACCGTCGAGCCGGATGATGTCGGCGGTGATGCCATGACCGGCCAGGTCCTCGCGCACGAGGTTCGGGTACGACGTGGCGATGCGCTTGCCCGCGAGATCGGCCACTGCCCACTTCTGGTCGGCCGGAGCCGCGTAACGGAAGGTCGACGAGCCGAAGCCCATGGCCAGCTGTTCGCCCACCTCGGCGCCGGAGTCGCGGGCGAGGTCACGTCCGGTGATGCCCAGGTCGAGCCGGCCGGAAGCGACGTAGATCGCGATGTCCTTGGGACGCAGGAAGAAGAACTCGACGTCGTTGTTGTTGTCGAGGACCGTGAGGTCCTTGGCGTCGGTCCGGCGGCGATAGCCGGCCTCGGAGAGGATGGCCGACGCGGATTCGGAGAGCGCACCCTTGTTGGGTACGGCCACTCTCAGCATCTCGTTGTCCTTTTCGTGGAGTGCGCCTGCGGGCGCGGGGATGGAGCAGAACTGTGTCGTGTGGACTGTGTCCGGACCGGGTCAGCCGGTCACAGATGTCGGTACACGTCCTGCAGCGTCAGTCCCCGCTTGATCATCATCACCTGCAGCCAGTAGACGAGCTGCGAGATCTCCTCGCCGAGCGACTCGTCGGATTCGTGTTCGGCGGCGAGCCAGACCTCACCCGCCTCTTCGATGATCTTCTTGCCCAGGGTGTGGACACCGGAGTCGAGGGCGGCGACGGTACCCGAACCCTCGGGACGGCTCTGCGCCTTGTCGCTGAGTTCGGCGAACAGCTCCTCGAAAGTCTTCACGATTCCTCATTTTTGCATGTCGAGATGCGCGCGAGACCGCCGGTCCATGCACCGGCGACGTCGTCGAGGTCCAGCCCGACCAGACTGGTCCGGAAGACGCGCAGCCGACCCGGCTCGACCGGTGCTGCGGACTCGACGACGAGCGTCGGACATCCGGCCGCCGATGCCGCCTGGGCACCGGTCGGCGAGTCCTCGACGGCCAGACAGTCGGCCGTCGGGACACCGAGCAGTTCCGCCGCGCGCAGGTAGGGGTCGGGCGCGGGTTTGCCCACCGCCACCTCGTCGCCGCAGACCGTAGTGGTGAAGCGTTCACGCCCGATGGTCTCCAGGGCCACCTCGGCCAACTCCCGCACCGTGTTCGTCACCAGCACCATCGGGATCCCTGCCCCGGCCACCAGGTCGAGTGCTTCGGGTGCGCCGGGGCGCCACGGCAGGTCGTCGGCGAACAGTTCGGCGACCCGATCGAGGGTCCAGCGTCCGTCGGCATCGGGATCGCGCTCCGCGGCGGACAGACCGGCCGCGTCGTGCACCTTCGCCAATGCGTCCGGCAGCGAGTTCCCGAGAGTGGATTCGCGGAGTTCCGGGGACATGACGATGCCGTGCCGTGCGGCCAGTTCCGCCATCGCGACGTCCCAGATCGGTTCGGAATCGAGCAGCGTGCCGTCCATGTCCCACAGCACGGCAGCGGGGAGGCGCGCACCCGAGGGTGAGGTGGGGCCGGCGGTGGAGACGTCGGGGGCGGTGTCGGTCACCCCTGCATCATCGCAACCCACCGCTCGGTGGGCTCGTCGGCGGGGTAGAACAGCTCGATGGTCAGCTCCTCGAGGGTGACATCGCGTGGGGAGCCGAACGTCGTGAGGGTGCTGAAGAACGACAGCACCTGATCGCCGAGTGCGAGCCGGAACGGCACCAACAACTGCGGTTGTCCCCCGACTCCGGCACGGTCGCGGGCGAGGCGTCCGTCGAGCGCGGCGACGGTCGGATACCCCGAGACCTCCCGTTCGAGGTCGGCGAGGCGCGGGTCGCCGGTGATCCGCGCCATCCGCCGGAGCAACTCGAGCAGGTAGGTCGCCCACTCGTCGAAGTTGTGCGTGGCCCGCGCGAATCCGTCCGGATGCAGCGACACCCGGAACAGATTGACCGGTCCGGTCTGCAGTTCGGGCGGCAGCAACTCGAGGAGGGTGAGCGCGGTGTCGTTGGCCAGCACGACGTTCCAGGTCCGGTCGAGCGCCATGCCCATGTTCGGGTTGTGGGCGTCGAGCAATCGCTGGACCGACGACCGGACGTGGGCCATCGTGTCCGAGTCGAGCGGTTCCTCGCTGTAGCGGGGTGCGTGCCCGGCCGCGAGGAGCAGCGAATTTCGTTCTCGCAACGGAACATCGAGCCGCTCGGAGAGCGCCTCGAGCAGCGCCGGACTCGGGCGTGACCGACCGGTCTCGACGAAGCTGAGGTGACGCGGCGAGACACCGACCTCGTAGGCGAGATCCAGCTGGCTCAACGAGCGGCGAGAGCGCCACTGCCGCAGCATGCTTCCCACCTCGACGGTCATGGGGGTCATGGTAGGTCCCGGGCGGGAGCGCGGCGACTACCTCACGGGTAACGGTCGTCCGGCGATCAGGACCGTAGGCAGGACTCGATCAACTCCAACGAGTGTCCGATCGTCTGGGCGAGGACCTCTTCGGGTTCGCCGTCGAACACTTCCCGGGAGGCGCTGACGCGGCCGCGGTGGTCCAGTCCGAACCACACCGTTCCCGGTGCCGCCTCGTCGGGCTCGGGACCGGCCTCACCGGTCACCGCGACGACGAGGTCGGCGTCGAACAACCTCGCGGTCGACGCCACCATCGCGCGCGCCGCGGTCTCGCTCACGACCGGCCCCTCGGGCACATCGAGCAGGTCATACTTGACGTCCTTGTGGTAGGCCACGACCCCGCCGCGGAACCACGTACCCGCGTTCGGCGCCTTGCTCAGTTCGGTTGCCAGGTTCCCGCCGGTCAGCGATTCGGCGACCGCGATCCGGACGCCCGCTTCCATCGCGGCGTCCGCCACGCGCTTGCAGGTTTCCGAGAAGTCACTCACATCCGACATGTGTCGCTCCCTTCGTGTCCGCGTCGACCATCGCTGGTTGGTATCCACAGGGCCGCGCCCTGAAACGACTACCTGGTAGGTAGTGGTGCCGGCGGCGTGGGTGCGAGACGTTGGGGACATGACCCGCATAGAGAACGACCCCGTTCGCACACGGCACACGACGGTGTTGATCTCGCCGGCGATGGGAGTGCCGGCGCGTGTGTACCGGCGCTTGACGGAGGCCCTGACCAGAGCCGGTTTCGACGTCGTGATCGTCCCTCGGCGAGGGATCGAGGAGGGAAGCGAGCCACCGTCTCGACGTTCCGACTGGTCCTATGCCGACGAGGCGGACGATCTGGCCGACGCCGTGACCGCCGCCCGGACGGAAACCCCGGAGACGAGGGTCCTGGTGCTCGGTCACAGCCTGGGCGCACAGCTGGCTGCGATCGTGGCGTCACGGACCGATCGTGCTCCCGACGGGATCGTGGCGATCGGCGCCTCGGTCCCCCACTTCCGACACTACGGCGCACGCGGGATCCCGCTCGCCGCACTGGCCGCGTCGGTCACGCCGGTCGCGGCGGTTCTCGGCCGGTGGCCACGACGCGGCTTCGGCGGTCCGACGCCGCGCACGCTGATGCGGGAATGGGCGCGCATGGTGCTGACCGGGTGGGCGCCGTTCGCACTCGACTCCCGAATGCGGTTGCCGGCGTTGTCGATCCGGTTGCACGACGACGAGGTCGTGTCCGGCCGCGCCGCGGACGCCTACGACGCGGCGTTCGACAAGGACGCGATGTCGGAACTGTGTTACCGGGCCTCCGACGGTCCGGCCGGGGGCGTCGCGACGCACCTCGGATGGACGCGGACGCCTGACGGGATCGTCGAGCTGATCGCGCGATGGTGGGAATCTCACGCCGTCCAGGAGCCCGATCGGGACTCGACGCGGTCGCGTGTGCGCACGGCGGTTCGTTCCGCCCAGGCGCCGGTAGCGAGGTAGGCCAGCACGGCGATCGCCACGCCGCACGATGTCACCACCATCCAGAACGGTCGTGCGGTGGCGCTCAGGTCGTCGGCCACAGTTTCCACCCGTCCGGAGAACGCGATAGCACCGGACACCGCCACGCCCAGCGCCGTCCCGACCTGCCGCCCGGTGGAGGCCATCGCGGAGGCGAGCCCCGCCTGGGTCCGCGGCATGCCCGAGACCGCGGCATTCGTGATGGGCGCGTTGACCAGTCCGAAGCCGATGCCGAACACGAGGTAGGCCGTGCCGAGGTAGGTGAACGGGGTGTCGGGTCCGACGTCGAGGAGCAGCACTCCACCCGCCGCTATGCCGACCCCGCCCGTGATCAGCGGCATCCGCGTCCCCCGCGCAGCCACGAGGCGCCCGGAAACCGGCGCACTGCACGCGGAGGCAACCGCCATCGGGATCAGCATCAGACCTGCCCCCAACGGACTCAGCCCGCGGACTTCTTGCAGGTACAGGGTATTGAGGAAGAGGAACCCGCCGGTCGCCGCGAACGCGATGACCGCGCAGACGACCGCGACGGTGAAGGGCACACTGCCGAAGAACCGCGGATCCAGAAGCGGCTCGTCGCGGCGGAGCTCGTACCAGGCGAGGACCGCAGACGAGCACGCAGCGACCGCGAAGCAGCCGACGATGACTCCGGACGTCCAGCCCAGCACGTGCCCTTCGATGATCCCGAACGTCACGGTTCCCAACAGCACGAGGATCAGCAGCTGACCCACCACATCGGCCCGTCGAGGCTGTGGCGCCCTCGACTCAGGGACGTACCGCCGGCTGAGAACGAGGGCGAGCACGCACACCGGGACATTGAGCACGAAGATCGCCTGCCAGCCCAGGCCGGAGACGAGCGCACCGCCGACGACCGGGCCGAAGGCCAGACTCGCCCCGAATGCACTCCCCCACAACCCGATCGCCCGCGCACGCGCCTTCGGCTCGGTGAACACAGTGGTCACGATCGACAGGGCCACCGGGTTCAGCATCGAGCCACCGACCGCCTGGACGGCCCGGGCCGCGATGAGCACCTCCGGTGTCGGCGACACCGCGCAGAGCACCGACCCGGTTCCGAAAATCGCGAGGCCGACCCCGAAGATGCGTCTGCGACCGAGCCGGTCGCCGGTGGTGCCGCCGAGGATGAGCAGGCTCGCGACGACCAGCGTGTACGAGTCGATCACCCACTGGAGCTGAGACGGCGTGGCGTCGAGATCGGCGCCGATCGACGGCAGCGCCACGTTGACCGCGGAGATGTCGAGGCCGACGAGGAACATGCTCAGACAGCAGACGACCAGGATGACGCGTCGACGTCCGGTCGTGGACATGGAGCCAATGTAGAACGCCGACCCCGGGGCGGGCGCCGACCGGCTGAGGATCATGCTCACCGGGAACGAGACCGCGAGGCGCCGGGATCGTCGTAGTCTGGGCCCACGCCCACCGCCGAGGAGAAAGCCGAGGTCCCATGTCGAAGATCCTGGTGTTCGGACACCGCAACCCCGACACCGATGCCATCGGGGCTGCGATCGGCCTCGCCCACCTCGAAGCCGCGCTGGGCAGCGATGTCGAGGCCGTCGCACTGGGCCGGCCGAGTCTCGAAACCGCGTTCGCACTGGAGCATTTCGGACTCGACGCGCCGCGCGTCATCGAGACGGCCGCGCCGGCGGAGGTGATGCTCGTCGACCACAACGAGCGCCAGCAGAGCGTCGCCGACATCACCGACGTGACCGTTCTGAAGGTCATCGACCACCATCGGATCGCCAACTTCGAGACGGCGGCGCCGCTGTACATGCGCGTCGAACCGGTCGGATGCACCTGCACGATTCTCACCCGGATGTACGCGGAGAACGGGGTCGAGATCCCGCGCCCAGAGGCGGGCATCATGCTGTCGGCGATCATCTCCGACACCCTGTTGTTCAACTCCCCCACCTGCACCGACGCCGACCGTGCGGCCGCCGCGGAGCTCGCCGCGATCGCGGGCGTCGACGTCGACGAGTACGGCGACGCGCTTCTACGGGCCGGGACCGCGCTCGGCGACGAGCCGGTGTCGGCGATCATCGGACGGGACTCCAAGAGCTTTGAAATGGGCCCGAAGACGGTGCGGGTCTCGCAGATCACCACGGTCGACTCCGCCGAGGTGCTCGCACGCCGCGACGAGTTCCTCACGGCGATGGCCGCCGAGAAGGAGGCAGCCGGTTACGACCTCTACCTCCTGCTCATCACCGATGTGATCAAGGCCGACTCGGATCTGCTGGTGGTCGGCGAACCCGCCTCGGCGGTCGAACAGGCACTCGGGGTCACCGTGGCGGACGGCCATGCCTTCGGCAAAGGCGTCGTCTCGCGCAAGAAGCAGATCGTCCCGCAGTTGACCGAAGTGCTGGACGTCTGAGCGGTCTCTGGCCTCCCCGAGCACATCCGCAGTCGAGAGAGGACTCGTAACAACATAATTCGAGGACAACGCAAACCGGCACCCCCATTTACCACAACGCACCGACAAGTTGTCGTCGACGAATGCCGTTGCACAACAGAAACTTTCGAGTTGCGAGATGCCGGCTGTGCTGTACACTCGAACGTACATTCGCACCTACGGTTCTTGGGGGGTGGCCATGTCTGACGGATCAGCGACGCCGCAGCCGCGTGCTGTCGAGTTGGTTGCCGACCTCCACCGCATCGTGGACGAGTTGCAGACGGTCGACCTGGGGCCGTGCACCGATGCCGAGTTGGCCGAAGTGGCAGCCGATACCGAGAAAGCGATCGCACGGTTGACTGTTGCCGGTGACCGGCAGATCGATCAGGTCGAGGCCCGCGACCTGCCCCGCAAAGCCGGGTGCCGAACACTCATGCAGTACATGACCCACCGGCTACGAGTGTCCAACCCGATGCGACGCCGTAAGCAGATGGACGCCACCGCCACCCGCACCAGCCTCGGCGGCGAGATCCTACCACCTGAACATCCCACCCTGGCCGAAGCGTTCGCCGCAGGAGCGGTCGGTTCCGCGCACGTGCAGGCTGCCTTGGATGTTCTCGAACAGATCCCGCATGGAACTGACCATGATGTGAAAGTCGCGGCTGAACGGCAGATGGCCGAGATCGCCACCGACCACACACCCGCCGACATCACTCAACTCGGGGCCCGGCTGCTGGCTCATCTCGACCCCGACGGCACATTGGCTGATGACACCGACCAGAAACGACGCCGCAACCTGTGGATCGGCCGCCAACGCGCTGATGGCACCGCGAAGATCTCCGGCACGCTGACCCCCGAACTCGCCGCCCGGTTGTCGATGATGTTCGCCGTATGGGGCAAACCAGGACTCAATAACCCCGACGACCCCCACTCACCGTCCGGACCCGTCGGCACCGCCGACCCCGACGCCCTGACAGCCGCGGCCGACCGTGACAGCCGCACTCCCGCGCAGGTCAACCACGACGCCCTCGACGCCGCACTCGCCGCCGGATTCGCCGACGGGACCCTTGGAAAGTCGCACCGCGGGTTGCCCGTGCAACTGATCATCAAAGCCGACCTCAACGACCTCATCCGCGAAGCCGGACTCGCCACCACCGCCACCGGCACCCTGCTTCCCATCCGGGACTTGATCGCGATGGCCGGTGAGGTCCAGCCGTGGTTGGCCATCTTCAAAAACGCCACCGCCGTCCCCCTGCACTTCGGGCGCGGGAAACGACTCGCCACCCGCGAACAACGCCTCGTCTCGTTCGCCCGCCCTGACGGCGAAGTGTGCTCGGCGCCCGGGTGTGATCAGCCCGCCACCCACGTCGAGCTTCATCACGCCCAGAAGGACTGGGCCAAGGGTGGTCTCACCGACATCGACGATCTCGCCCCAGCCTGTCCCCGTCATAACCGCATGGTCGGCGACAATCCCGGCCAGTACACCACCCACATCGAACGCTCTGGACCCGATGAAGGCCGCTGCCTCTGGCGACTCAACGCCGAACCCGGCGCACCACCCAACCCCGAACGCCTCAACCGCCGACCCGACATCCCGCGGCGATTCACACAACACCTGAACACCGTGCGCGAGCAGATCCACGGGCCACCAACGCGGTCCGGCGATCACGCGCGCCCGAACAACCGGCACCACGACGACGCGCGTCGATCATGGTCGAGAACCAGCCACGTCATCGACGTGAGACCACCCCGACCCGGCCAACGACAGCTCCGACCCTCCCTCGTCGAAGCATTCCTAGCCGAGTACCTCGCACGCAACTGACTGCGCTACAGCGCAAGAGGACCCGTCGTAGCTCGTCGACCTCCTTCGTCCCTTGCTCGGCCCGGCGGCTATCGCTCCTCATACCTCAGTGTCTGCGGCCTGACGGCCGTCGTGGACTGCGAA
>NZ_JAUZVK010000020.1:0-67674 GCF_031844505.1 Gordonia sp. AC31 | reverse complement strand
TCCGGAAAACGCTCCGTGAGCGGGCCACCATGAGAGGTGCCCGACGGGTATCACCTGTGCTGCTCGTGGATGCTGTCGAGCTCACCAATGCTCGACACGTGATGTTGAGCATCGACGGACGGAGATACGGATGGCTGAACTGGTGGACACCGCGACTGCGCCGATCGTTGTCGGCGTCGATGGTTCGGAGTGCGCGCTGATGGCGGTGCGCTGGGCGGTGGGTGCTGCAGCTCGCGAGAAATGTTCGGTGCGAGTGTTATCCGCAGTTGGAATCGTGCCCGGGGCGTACGCACCCACGGCCATGATGACGTCACCGGCCGTCGTCGAGGCCATGCAGGGCGATGCGTCGCGTGCGGTGGATGCGGCGACGACGCTCGCGAAAAGTGTGGACCCCGATGTGCCGGTCGACGGAAAGATCGTCGGAGGGTCGGCGATACTCGCACTCCGGCAGGCTTCCACTGAAGCGCGCACGGTGGTCGTTGGTAGGCGAGGGCTCGGTGGGGTCCGCGGATTGTTGCTCGGCTCGGTGAGTGCCGACGCCGCAACGCATGCGCACTGCCCAGTGGTGATCGTGGGTGGAACTCCGCCCGCGAGTGGATCCGTCGTGGTCGGGGTCGATGCGTCACCGAGGTCGAGCGCCGCGATCGCCGAGGCATTTCGCCAAGCAGATCTGTTGGGAGTCCCGTTGGTGGCGGTTCACGCGTTCGGGGAGTTCTCGCCGGCGGCGTTCTACGGTGACGCGCGCCTTGCCGAGCGAAACATGCGGGACGAGGCCGAGGAAGTGTTGGGCGAGCAGCTCGCGGGCCCTGTGGAAGACTTTCCGGACGTAACGATCCGCAAACATGTTGGAATCGCGTCTCCCGCAGAGGAGATCGTTGAGGCAGCGCAGTCGGCGCAGCTGATCGTGGTGGGTACGCGCGGTCGGGGCGGGTTTCGAGGACTACTTCTCGGTTCCACCAGTCGGGCTGTGGTACAGGTCGCCCCGTGTCCGGTGATGGTCACGCACAGCAACGAGTCGTGACGGCCGTTGGCGACCTCAGTTCGCGCGCTGATCGGGACGTAGAACAGCGGCGCCGGCAAAGCGGCCCGCCTTGAGATCCCGGAGAGCGAGCAGTGCGTCGTCGAGCGGGTATGAGGTTGTCGTCACCTGCAGTCGATGCTCTCCGGCGAATCGGAGGAACTCCGTCGCGTCTTCTCGTGTGTTCGCTTCGACGCTGCGGATTTCGCGTTCGTGGAAGAGGTGTTGCTGGTAGTTCAGCGGTGGGGTGTCGCTCATGTGGATCCCGGCGAGTGTGACGACACCGCCCCGATCAAGGGCTGACAGGGCCACCGGCACAAGCTCACCGACGGGGGCGAAAATGATTGCGGCGTCCAGGAGTTCGGACGGATGGGAATGGACTTCGCCCACCGATGTCGCTCCGAGTTCACGTGCTAGGCGGCGAGCGTGGGGTTCGCGGGTCATGACGTGTACGGAGGCGCCGCGCTGGAGGGCCACCTGGGCGACCAGGTGGGCGCTGCCTCCGAAGCCGTACAAGCCCAGACGTCCCCCTTCGGGCAGGCTGGTCCGCCGCAGGGCGCGGTAGCCGATGATTCCCGCGCACAACAGCGGCGCGAGCTCGTCGACGGTGTAGCCCTCGGGAAGGGCCAGGGCGTAGTCCGCGGGGGCGAGGACGTACTCTGCGTATCCGCCGTCCGCATCCCATCCGGTGTACGTCGATGACATGCAGAGGTTTTCGGCCCCGCGCCGGCAGTAGGCACACATCCCGCAGGTGCTGCGCAGCCATGGCACCCCGACCCGGTGGCCGATCTGGAACGCGGTGTCGGTGTCGATGCCGATCTCGACGACCGTGCCAACCACCTCGTGCCCAGGGGTGACATGCGGGCGATGTTCGGGTAGGTCACCCTCGCAGACGTGCAAATCGGTTCGGCACACTCCGCATGCCTCGACCGCGATCAGCAGTTCGCCTGTCGACGGAATCGGGCGGGGGACCTCCTCCAATCGCAGAGGCGTCCGAGACACCGGACCGGGTGCCCTGACGGACCATGCCCGCATCGTCGGCACCGCCACCGCCGACGATCCCGATTCCGATGTCTGCGCGTCCGTCGGCAATCCCCAGTCCATCATCTAGACCTCTCCCGCGTTTGCCTCCCAATGGCTCAAGCGTGCGCGCAGACAATGGGATGCAACAGAGTCGATCGACCCCACGATGTAGGGCATCGGCCAGCTCGTCCGAACGTCGCCCCCGTCCGCGCGTTATGTATTGCCTTGGTCCCTGGTCGGAATCCGTCGGCGCTGCTGATACTGGTTGCATGTCTCGTGAGTCGCATCCGGACCGCGCTTCTTCTGACCGCATCGCCGACGACCTGCCAGTGGTGGTGGGGCTGAAGGATGTGTCGGGGCCGTCCCTGGGGGCGCTCCGGTGGGCGGTGGACGATGCGGTCCTCAGAGGTGCGTCGCTGACAATCGTCACCGTCCAACACGAGCATCGTCCGACGTTTGCCGATGCGGTGAACCTCCGAACGGATTGCTCCGCTCAGTGCACTCGTCGCTCGCGGCGTGTGCTGGCCGACGCCCGCTCATCGGCCCGCCGGACCGCCGGCCACAGTGCGGTACCGATCATCACGCACATATCGGAAGGGCGACCCGTCGACGCTCTCGTCGCAGCAGGGCGAGCGGCTCGTGAACTCGTCGTAGGATCGCGCGGACTCGGCGACCTCGCCGGCGGACTACTCGGCGCGATCAGCACCACGGTCGCCATGCGTTCGTCGTGCCCGGTCGTCGTTGTCCGCGACCGTTCTGACGAGAGATCGGACGGTCCGGTGATTGCCGGACTGGACGGTGGAACAGGCGACACCGCCGTCCTGATGCATGCGGCGGAGGAAGCAGCGCTCCGGCACACTGAAGTCGTTGCCGTCCACGCAATGTCGGGCGCCGATCGCGCCGGCCTCGACCACGGCATCGAGCACGCCCGAACTGCCTCGTCGCGGGGCAGCACGACGTCTGTCCGCTGGGAGTTCGTGCACGATCGTCCAGTGGACGCGATAGCCGAACATGCTTCGGGATCGTCGATGGTGGTGGTGGGCAGTCGAGGCTTGACCGGACCTTCGGCCCACGTGATCGGGTCCACCAGTCGCGCGGTCCTGCATTCGATCGAGGTACCGATCATGGTTGTCCCGACGCATTGGTGACGACCTCATTCGAGTCCTCAGCGACAGGATCACGGAAGGGCCGTTCCTGTACCAGGAGTAGCTACCAGAGTGAAATAGTTCTGCTCCTCTTCGGAGAAGTGAAGTCGCAGGAGAGCATGGAGCCCGTAGAGGGTCGCCATCACGTCGAGTCTTTGATCGGCGGTGATCTGCCCGTTTCGATCCGCGTGCATACGATGGGCATGCACCCTCCTCGCCAGCCTGTCGATCTCGGCGTGCATCCGACTCATGGTCACGGTGGCCTCGGTGGTGCCCAGGGGTTTGGCAAGTGCAGGATAGAGCAAGGATTCTTCAGCATGCTCGTGAGGCAGAACAACCGCCGCGAGTAGATCATCCGCTCGCCGTAACCCTTGCACTCCGTCGCCGCTCGATGCCTCGATGCCCTGTCCCGCCAAGTCATTCGCGCCATCGACCAGTACTCGAAGTTTCGTCCGAAGCATCTCATGCTCGGTCGAGAACCTGCGGAGCAACGCCCCGGTGGGATCATCAACGTGTACGACCGACCGCGGACCGGTCAATGCGCGTAGGGCATTCAGGATGACTGCGACGTCGATCGCTTCCTGGAGCAAAGCGCCGGCGGTCGGCGGGAGCCAGCCCAAGGCAGCAACAAGCATGGCACCGATTGAGAGCGCCATGCCGATACCCGCGCTCTGAACGGCGATCCGACGCGAACGGCGCGCGATCTCCATCGCTGAAGCGAGCGGCCCGATCCCGTCGGTGGTGAGGACAACGTCTGCTGTAGCCGTACTCGCCGTCGTGCCGTGGGCGCCCAAGGCCGCACCGACACTTGCGCTCGCCAAAGCCGGCGCGTCATTCACGCCGTCGCCCACCATCACGGTGACTGCCGAGCGGCATTCCTCCTCGACGCAGGCGACTTTGTCGGCGGGAGTCTGCCCGGCGTACACCTCGTCGACGCCGAGCACGGTACCAACCTCGCGGGCGGTTGATTCTCGGTCGCCCGTGAGGAGAACGACTTTGGTCACCCCCGCAGCACGGAGTCGACGGAGTGTGCGCGGTGCATCTGCTCGTACGGGGTCGCTCATGGTGATGGCGCCCGCATCGCGATGGTCCACCCTGATCCAGGCGATGGCGGTCCCGTCCAGCTCACTGCCGCGTACCACCGCGCGCGCCCAGACCGAAACCGGGGCGTCTCGCGCACCGACCTCGACGAAACGGTTCGCGACCACGCCGGAGACGCCCGTACCCGCGTTCCCGCGTTCTCGTGGACACCTGTCGGCACGGTCAGTGGCAGCTCACGTCGAGCGGCCTCACTCACGATGGCGGTCGCGAACACGTGCGGCGACATCTGTTCGACCGAAGCCGATAGCCGCAGCAGACCGTCGGCATCCTCTCCGGGGGCCGCGGTGACTTCCACTTGTTCCGGGCGGCCGGTGGTCAGGGTGCCGGTCTTGTCGATCAGCAGGGTGCGGGCGCGTCCCAGAGTCTCGAGGGCACCACCGTCGCGGATGATCACTCCTGATCGAGAAGCCCGTGACAGGCCGGCGACAATGGCGATCGGCGCGGCCAAGAGCAGCGGGCAGGGTGTGGCGACGACGAGAACGGCGACTGCGCGGGTCGGCGAGCCGCTGATCCACCAGCTGACCGTGGCCACAGTCAGCGTCACGGGGATGAATAAGATGGCCAGGCGGTCCGCGAGTCGGACCACGGGCGCACGTTCGGCGGCGGCTGCTCCAGCCAGTCGAACGATGCCTGCATTGGTGCTGTCGGCCGAGGGGGAGCGGGCGATCATGTCGAAGGCTGCGCCGGCGTTGACCGCACCGGACCGGATGGTGCCACCGCGCCGGACGTGTCGTGGCAACGGCTCACCGGTGAGTGCAGATTCGTCGAGTACTGCGTTGTCGCGCAGTCGACCGTCCGCCGGGACGATTTCTCCCGGGGCCACGGCCAGGATGTCCCAGGGTTCGATGGCGTCGACGTCGATCACGGTGATCTCGGCCCCGCGGCGTCGTCGCGCGGTCGTCGGAAACCGATTCACGAGCGCACTGAGGTCCTTGCGTGCACGTCGCGACGCCGACGCGTCCAGAAGCCGGCCGGTCGCGAGCATCACCCCGATCAACGAGCCCGCTGCATACTCGCCGACCAGCACAGTCCCGACGAGCGCCAGCGATGCGATGAGATCGACCCCGAGCTTGCGCTGACGAAGCCCCGACAGGATCCACCACAGCGACGCTGCGAGCGCGACAGCGATCCCCGCTGTCCAGCAGGCGTTGGCAAGCCGGCCCGACCCCGCGGACCACAGGAGTGCGCCCGCTGCGAAAGCGGTAGCGGTCGCCGTCAGAAGGACGGCTCCGGGGGAGGGCTTACCCAAGTGAGGGTGTGGCGGTGGTCGCGGCGTCAAGCGGTCTCGATCTGCACCTGCGTGCCGGGGCTGGTCGGCGCACTCAGCGGCACGGTGACGGTCAGGATGCCCTCGGAGTACGTC
This sequence comes from Gordonia sp. AC31, assembly GCF_031844505.1. Taxonomy (NCBI): domain Bacteria; kingdom Bacillati; phylum Actinomycetota; class Actinomycetes; order Mycobacteriales; family Gordoniaceae; genus Gordonia; species Gordonia sp. AC31. The sequence goes on along the minus strand of NZ_JAUZVK010000020.1, from coordinate 62,024 downwards.
GCTTTCACGCCGTCTTCCACATATCCCTTGGGCAACGACACGGCCCGGGAGAACTCACCGTAGGCGAATTCGGAGTGACCGTTGTGGGAGGACCGCTCGGTGCGTTGCGCGGCGATCGTGAGGACCCCATCGAGGATGGTCACCGTGACGTCCTTGTCCGGATCGACTCCGGGTAGCTCAGCACGGACAACGTACTGCTCGGCGGACGATTCTTCCTCCACCCGGATCAGATGCCCGTTGGGACGGAGCATTCCGACAGCGGGGAACGTGGAGAACAGCTCTGCGATGTCCGGCAGAAACGAGTATGACGCATGATGAGTGGTGGGTGTGGACATGGTGGCCCTCCGGTTGGCGAGACGAATCTGACACGACAATCGCACCGCCTCGCCGACGCTGTGAGGAGGGTCGAAAGCCACCCGGTTCCAAGCCGGTCGGCCCTATCGACGCCTCTCGTCATCGCTTCTACTGGTGGTCGAACCTCCGAGAGGGGAGCGGGACCATGACGACAACCTCGTGGGTCGTGATCGCCTGCGTGACAGTGGTGATCGTGATCGTCGCGATCACCGCGGTCCGGATCGTGTCGGAGTATCAACGCGGAGTCGTGCTGCGCTTCGGCAAACTGGCGGGCACCCGTGATCCGGGTCTACGTGTGATCATCCCCCTCGCCGACCGAATGATCAGGGTGTCGATGCGTGTCGTCACCATGCCGATCCAATCGCAGGGAATCATCACCCGCGACAACGTGAGTGTGGACATCTCGGCGGTGGCCTACTACCGAGTGGTCGACCCGGTGAAGGCGGTGGTGGAGGTCGAGGACGTCCATGCGGCGATCAACCAGATCGCCCAGACCACCCTGCGCAAGGTGGTCGGCCGACATTCGCTCGACGATGCACTGGCGCATACCGACACCATCAATGACGACATCCGGCGAATCCTCGAGATGACCGTGCAGGAATGGGGCGTCGAGGTCCGTCTGGTCGAGCTCAAGGACATCCAGCTACCCGGGGGGATGCAACGCGCGATGGCACGCGAGGCGGAGGCAGAGCGCGAGAAGCGCGCGAAGATCATCGCAGCGGAAGGCGAAGCCGTCGCTGCGCATCAACTCTCCACCGCAGCGAAGACCATGGCCGACCACCCGATCGCATTACAGCTTCGCAGCCTGCAGACCCTGATCGAGATCGGGGTCGAGAAGAACACGACAGTGGTGTTTCCGGCACCGTTGATGTCCTCGCTCGCCGATCTCGACGCGTTTCTATCCCGTGAGATGCGCGCGCATTCACACCCGAGCATCGGCGGAGACGGTGCGGACGTGACTGGCGCGGTGGACCGCGCGGCTGTCCCCGCTGCACGCACCCGTGGGTCGGAGTCAGCACCGTGCACACTGTGATCGCGTTCGACAGTGCCCACGGTGCCACCGAGGGTGTGGCGCAACGAATTGCCGGAGGTTTGCGCGCCGGCGGGGACTCGGTGGAGCTCTGGCCGCTTCGCGGTGACCATACGCCTGACCGGGCAGAGCGCCTGGTCGTCGGCAGCGCGATTCACAATGGCCAATGGCTGCCCGCCGCCGAGCATCTCGCCGATTCGCTGGCCGAGGCCGCGCCCGCGCCGGTGTGGGCGTTCTCGGTCTCGTCCATCGGTGCGACATCGACATTCCTGTCACCTCTGGTCGCACGGTGGTTGCGTCCTCGGACACCGGTTCCACGTGCGGTTGCGGCCATGGAGCACACGGGCGCGTTGCGTGGCCACCGCGCCTTCGCCGGCGCCATATCCCCGGGTGACTGGCCCGGTCTGGGACGAGTTGTCTTCCGCCTCATGGGTGGCCGATACGGCGATGCCCGGGACTGGGACGACATCGACCGATGGACCGAACAAATCCTCGCCGACCGAAGGTCTGCCCAGTCAGATGACGGCCACTGAGTGAGTGTGCGCTTGCGACCTCTCAGAAGACCGGACCTTGTCATACCGTCGGCCGCCACCACTCGCGCCCGCCCGCTTCGGTGTGCACACCCGACAAGAGGCTGCCTCGGGTGCTGTCGTCGATGACGTGGTAGCGGATCGAATCCCGTTCACTGACCGCCATGAGTGGCCACCACAGGACGTTGACATAGTCGACCGAGCTGTCGTATCCGTCCCACTCGTACACACCGCGATAGACGTTGTTTCCGTCGGCGGTCATCCACAGTTTCGAAACGAATCCGTCGAACCCTGCGAACAGGACGGTGTTGCATACACTTTCCACGCGAAAGAATCTGTGTGCCAGACTGTTGCCGCCCACCGCCCGTAGCCGGAAGCCGACGATGAGGTTCACCGGCTCGGTAATCGGGTCGTCGTCGCGGACGGTTTCGCGGTACACCACGGCCTCGGTTCCGTCGGCAAAGCTGATGACCCGGCCGAGGTCACCGAGCGGTTGGTGCAGGCGTCGTTGCCACAGCGAGCGCGCCACATCGAGGGCGCACTGCGCGAGCATGATCAATGCGCGCGGCCAGGGCACGGGTTCTGGTACGGGCATGTGTCACGGTCCTTTCCGAGCGGAGATCTCTGGCCTCTGTCGGTCACAGGCCGGTCGGATATGTCTCCGGGTGCTGGCTGTCGTCCCAGGAGCCCAGCGGTTCGAGTGGTCGTAGCGCCCGCGTCTGATCAAGATGGATGTACGCGTCGAATTGTTCGGGGACGCGCACGTGAAAGTAGTGGCTCTGGCGTTCCGTGTCGGGCAGATAGACCACGCCGATCGCGCGAGCCAGGCGAATCGAGTCGACCGCCTCGGCTGCTCCGGCCGACTGCGACGACAGGAAGAACGATCGCATGGGCGCCCGATGGAAGACTTCTTCGATGCTTCCGGGGAGGGCGGGGAGGGTCGTCATGCGTCGTGGAGTTCCTCCCCATTCATCGGCGGCCGTGACGGTTCCCTGGTAAGTCGAGAATCCCAGGATCCGGCAGCGTTGTCCGTACTTCTCGCGAACCAGTTGTCCCAGAGTCAGCTGGCCATCGGCCCCGACTTCGGTAGCCCGCGCGTCCCCCACGTGCGAGTTGTGTGCCCATACCACGATCTTCGCTGGAACCGCCGATCTCGTCGTCAGGTGCTCGGCGAGTGCTTCCAGAGTCTCTGCCATGTGGCGGTCACGGATGTTCCATGACGTGACCCGACTGCGGAACATGTTGCGGTAGTACGACTCTGCACCTCGCACCGCGAAGGCGTTTCGTCGAGCGCAGAACAGTTCGTCCTGAGCCGCCGTGCCGTCGCTGCGAATTCGATCCAAGGTCGCGGCGTACATGTCGACCAGCTGGGTGACGACCTGGCGCTCGCACGATTGGCCCGCGCCGAACGCGGCGGCGTAACCGTAGGCCTGCCCATCTGCGGCCGTGGAGTGGTCGAAACATGCGTACCGAGCCCGAGCGCGCCGTGCTGCCTCGCGATCGACAGTGTCCAGGTATGCGGTCACGTCCTGCATGGAGCGGTGCAGACTGTAGAGGTCGAGCCCGTAGAAGCCGACGCGTTCGTCACCCTCGGGCCGGCCGGCGTTGTATCGGTGCAGCCAGTCGAGGAAATCTCGCACGACGGTGTTTCGCCACATCCAGGCCGGGAACCGATCAAACCCTAAAAGTGCCTCGTCGGCAGAGCCATCCGATCCCTCGCCGTGAAGCCATCGGTTCACCCGGTGGGCGTCCGGCCAGTCCGCCTCCGCAGCCACGGCCTTGAAGCCCTTGTTCTCGATGAGCCACTGAGTGATGCGGGCGCGGGACTCGTAGAACTCTTCGGTGCCGTGGGAGCTCTCACCTATCAGCACGAATCGGGCGTCCCCCACGAAGTCGTCGAGTACGGCATCCGGCGGGACGCCGTCGGTGCACTCGACTGCCGATCGAGTGACGACGACCGCAAGAGTCTGTTCATCCGGAAGTTGCGTCGGCGGCGAGGTGGTGGATGTGGACAGCAGAGTTCGGACCTCGTCGTCGGTGACCTGAGGGAAGGCCCGGTACGACTGGCCTACCGCCGCGAACGGGGTCGGCATGGATGCGCACACGACTTCGTCAACCGACTCGGCGAGCTCACGACAGGTCGATTCGGGGGCGACCGGAACCGCGATGACCACCGCAGAAGGCTCTCGTTCCCGGAGGGCACTGACCGCCGCCCGCATACTGGCCCCGGTCGCGAGCCCGTCGTCGACGAGGATGACCGTCGTGCCGGCGATCTCCACCGGCGCGCGAACACCCCGGTACCGGCTCTCTCGATCTTCGAGGGTGCGGGTCTCCCGTTCGATCACCCGTCGCAACTGTTCGTGAGTGACTCGACCTGCCCTCACCACGTCGTCGTTGAGGACGATGCGCCCGCCGGAAGCGATTGCGCCGAAGGCGAACTCCTCGTGGCCTGGCAGTCCGAGCTTGCGAACCACGAACACATCCAACGGTAGTCGCAGAGCCGATGCCACCTCGAACGCGACCGGAACCCCGCCACGCGCCAATGCGAGGACGACGACGTCGTCGTGATCGTGGAATCCGGACAAGAGTTCGGCGAGGACCCGTCCGGCCTCGCGACGGTCGCGAACAACTGGGGTATCGTCATCGGCGAGTTCATCGCGGGATTCCCTTCACGTACCGAACGACGTCGGTGACGGTTTGCAAAGTGGCATAGTCGTTCTCGGGCACTTCGATCTCGAGCCGCTTCTTGATGCCCGTCAAGAAGCTCAGCCAGTCGACCGAGTCCAGTTCGGCGATTTCGCGTATCGGCTCATCGACCGAGATGCTCTCCCTGGACAGTTCTGGTGCTACCGCGAGCAGAGCGTCCACGACCGCCGTGGTGATCGTCTCGTCGTCCATGAGTGCTCCTCAAAGCTCGTTTGGTTGTTGCAGCAGTTCTCGGACGGCGCAGAGAAATCGTGCGCCCTGGCGCCCGTCGCTGGCTCGATGGTCGGCCGACAGTGACGTGTTGACGAGCGGCACAGGGCGCATCTCGCCGTCGATCACCCAGGGTCGATAGGTCATCGTTCCGGTGCCGACCAGCGCGACCTGCGGCGGATAGATCGCGCCGAACACGGTCTCGACGCCGTTGTCGCCGAGATTGGTCACGGTTATCGTCGAGTCCGTGAATTCCGAGCTGCGAAGTCGGCCGCTACGGGCACGGGCCACCAGATCGATCAGGTCGGCCTGCAGGGCGTCGAGTGATTTGTCCGTCACGTCGTGAATGGCAGGGGCGATCAATCCGCCTCGCCGCAAGGCGATCGCCACACCCACGTGAACGCGTGCTTGCGGTGTGAAATCGTCGTCGCGCCAGAATCCGTTCATCTCCGGGTACCTCTGCGCGGCCAGTGCCACCGCCTTGAGGAAGAGAACCGCGGAGAGGATCCGTTCCTCCACGGGACGTCGGGCTTTGCGTTCGGACAACCATCTCGTCGCCGCTTCCATCGGGATCGTCTCGGCGAGGTAGTAGTGCGGGATCTCTCGTTTGGAACGACTCATCGCGGCCGCGATCGTCCGGCGCATGTCACTCGCGCGTCTGTCGGGCTCATCCGGGCGACAATGCTCGACGTCGTCGAGAGTGATCGCGCCATCAGGTCCGGTTCCCCGGACACGACCGGGATCGACGGCGAGTTCTCGCGCGCGACGGGCGGCTGCGGGGGAGATGCGCACTCGGCTCCGCACGCCCGGGCCGGTGTAGGGGCCTACCGGCTTCGTGGACGCCGCCGGAGCCCGGGGCGCGGCCCGGTCGACGGAGATGCCCGAGCCATCTCCGGGGCGGGCTCTGGCTGGGCGGGCTCTGGTTGGGCATGGATGGCCGCCTCCGGCGACGTCGCTTCGCCGGGACGGGGTTGCGCCGCGTCGCATGCCGCCTCACCCGGTTCATAGAAGGTTGCCATCACCGTGCCGACCGGGATGGTCTCGCCTAGGTGGCGCTGCGCAGTACCTCTCCGGTCGCTTCGCCTTCGGCGTCCCTGACCCGGGCGAGGAATCGCATGAGCGTGCCGCCCATCGGCATCGAGAGGGTCACCGCCAGACTGGCCGGGGCCGAGGCGCCACCGGCGTCCTCGATGTCGATCGACGCCGTCTCGCGATGCGGATCGTCTGCTCGTCGACTCGCGTCATCATTCGGTGCCGCCAAGACGCGTCCTCAACAACGGGACGCGACCCGCATCGGCACACTGCCCGCAAGGACGTCGGTGACGACGGGTCCTGGAACCGGGAGGTAATGCAGGATCGTCAACGACGTACCGAAGGCAGTACCGACAGTGTCCTTCATCGAATCGTCCCTCCTAGTTGCGAGATCACGGTCGTGGGCGGGTGCGGGAGCCGAGCTCGTGACGCACGGACATGCCGAGTCCGATCAGGACGGCTCCGACGCCGACGCAGGCGGCCTGCAACGGATTGAGCGTGCGGATCACGGCGAGTTGCACGCCGATCCATCCGATCAACCATCCTCCGGCAAAGATCGAGATCATCGCCGTGTCGGAGCGTTGATTGTTATGTAAAAGCCAGGCTGCGACCGTCATCGGGAGTCCGACCAGTAGCGCCAACCCGATCCCGGCCAGCACCGGACTGTGCCAGGGAAGGCGCGCATTGACCGTCGGCCCGAAGTCGGTGCCACCCCCGGCCAGTCCCACCGCCCCCGCGTAGGCCAGCAGCGCGGTGAGTGCGGTGAAAAAGACAGCGAGCGATCGTTTCCAGCCGATGCGACGATCCATCGAAGAGGTCGTGGCCATCGGCATGTCCGTTCGTGGTGCGTGGTCTGCTCCAATGTCCATCATCGATGTCGACAGACACGGCGAGGAGGGGCGAAGGTCACCTATGTCTGAAGTCGTGACCGTGCCGCCGTCCGGGGCACACGGTGCGACCCTCGAGGGTCGTGGTTAGGGACTTTGGACTCGGGCGTCTCAACTGCGCATGGGTTCAACTGGACTTGGTGACGTGCGCGCGCCAATCCTCGTCGCACTCTGTCACGGTTCCGGACCGAGTCACACCGGCTCTTCGCCGACGACAAGCAGGCTCGACGTCATCTCCGTGCGACGCTCCAGCACAGAAGGAGGCCCACATGGCTCTCAGTTCGACAGTCTCACCGGCATCCGGCCGCCGCCGGTTCGGCTATCTGGCCACTCTGGTCGTCGACGGCGCCCTCCTCGGGTTGCTGGTGCGATGGCCGGGCTGGGATACGGTCCCGTTCCTCACCGAGGAAACAGGCGATGTGCTCGGCTGGCTTATTGCGGCACTGGTAGCGGGAATCGTCGTCAACGCGGTGTACCTCATCGCCGACCCGCCGCCGCTGAAAGCCATCGGCGAAGTGGTCTCCGATGCGATCACCCTCGTGGCCCTGATCCGTCTCTGGCAGGTCTTCCCGTTCGACTTCGCCGATGAGTCCACCGTGCCGTGGACGACGCTCACGCGCACGGTGCTCATCGTGGCCATCGCGGGCACCGTGCTCGCCCTGGTGGTGACAGTCGTCCGCTTCGTTCGTCACGCACTCGTCGATCGCTCGACAACAGAACCTACGAGTGCGTCCGATCGGTGAGTGTGCGGCGTGGCTGACAGTGTCTCGGCGGAGCAGGTGATCGCGTATCGGTTGTCCGCGCACGGGTTGGCAAATCGTCTGGGAGACAATGGTATTGTCGCGGGCAGTGCACGATGCGGCATCCAGAACAGCCCACCAGGATCTGCGCTTCTGTCGCTGCACGCGAGGGTGCACGGCGTGACGGCAAACATGGTCGCAGCGGCTGTGGAGGACCGAATACTGCTGCAAACCTGGGCGATGCGAGGCGCACCGTACTTCATCCCCACCCGGGACGTGACGGTGTTCACCACTGGTGTGCTACCCGCCAGCGACGACGCACTGCGCCACTTCGTCAGCGGCGCCCAACAGTTGCTCGATGAGCTCGGCATGACAATTACCGACGCCGTCGAGCTGTGTGGTGTCGAAATCTGCGACGTCCTAGGGCGGGGGTGTCAGATGGTCTGTGTAAGTCCAGTGCTCATCAGTGAGAGGACAATCTATGAGCATGGCGTTAGACGACATGAATCGCGCCGGGTTTGAATCGGGAATCGGGTCCATACGGGTGTTTTCCAGTCGGCGTTTACACCGACGGAGACGAAGCGAAACAGGGAAGGGTGATTACCTGTCGGTCGGAGAGGCAAAAGACTGAGGCGGGGAGATCGGGTGTCATGCGTCTGCCATGCGTCATCTGTGCATGGCAAGGACGAGAACCCGGAAACCACCTTTGAACATGTGAGCTACGTGCCCCCGGTCAGACTCGAACTGACACTGGACGGGTTTTGAATCCGTTGCCTCTGCCAATTGGGCTACGGGGGCCAGTGCGCGGGTTGCCCGCGCCGGGAACCAACTCTAGATGATCGGCCGAGCGGCCTGCCAACCGGTACTCTGCGTGCACACAGACGTGGCGTCAGCGACGTGGAGGAGGGGATGGTGACGGTGACCGACAGTGCGACGACCGCAGCCGGTGAGACCACGACAACACACCGCGTGCTGGTGGCCGAGGACGATTCCTTGATCCGGATGGACCTGATCGAGATGCTCCGCGAAGAGGGGTACGAGGTCGTCGGGGAAGCGCCGAACGGGCAGGTCGCGGTGGAACTGACCGAGTCGCTGTCGCCCGACCTCGTCATCATGGACATCAAGATGCCGGTGCGCGACGGTATCGATGCCGCGACCGAGATCGCCGAGAAGCGACTCGCCCCGGTCGTCATGCTGACCGCGTTCAGCCAGCGCGACTTCATCGACAAGGCGCGCGACGCCGGCGCCATGGCCTATCTCGTCAAGCCGTTCACGAAGGCCGATCTGGTGCCGGCCATCGAGGTGGCGGTGAGTCGCTACCAGGAGCTCAAACAGCTCGAGCGCGAGGTCGCGACCATGAACGAGCGGCTGGAGACCCGCAAGCTCGTGGAGCGGGCCAAGGGCCTGCTGATGGAGAAGCAGGCTCTGTCCGAACCAGAGGCCTTCAAATGGATACAGCGCGCGGCCATGGACCGCCGGACCACCATGAAAGCCGTTGCGCAGGTTGTCGTCGAGACGCTCGGCAGCGACTGATCCAGAACCCCTGGACGACGCAATGCCTCTGCGCGCAAACCAGTTTCACTGTCTTTACGCAGCCGCAACAAGATCGCGCTAGCTTTTCTCCTGCGAGGCGCGGTTCGCCCTTCGGCGATGCGCCGCCTTCGTGACAAACGCCGAACGCACCGGCCGACCGCCGAACGCAGAGGCCAGACGCAAGGAGAGCATCGATGTCCGTACGCTTTTTGAGGAGCGGGGCAGTGGTCGTGACCGCGGCGGCGACGCTGGTGATCGCGGGCTGTAGCAGTTCAGATTCGGGTTCCGACGGCGGTTCCGAGGCGTCGTCGAGTGCCGCCGTCGAGTCGACCCCCGCACCTCCGGGCCTCGGCCTCGCGCAGAAGCTGGCGTGCAACCCGCCCAAGGCTGTCCCCGGCCCGGCGAGCACGGCCGCACTCAAGGTCGGCACCCTGCTTCCGGCGACCGGTTCCCTGGCCTTCCTCGGACCGCCCATGGAGGCGGGCGTGGAGCTCGCGATCAAGGACATCAATGCCGCCGGCGGGGTTCTCGATCAACCCGTCGAGCTGGTCACCGGTGACTCCGGAGACACCACGACAGACACGGCCAACGCCACCGTCGACCGCGAACTCAGCGCCGGAACGCAGGTGATCATCGGTGCCGCGTCGTCCTCGGTGTCGTTGAAGGTGATCGACAAGGTCGCCAACGCGGGTGCGGTCATGTTCTCGCCCGCCAACACCTCCGACGAATTCACCTGCTACGAGGACAAGGGGCAGTACTTCCGCACCGCACCGGCGGATACCCTCCAGGCGCAGGCGCTCTCGCAGACGATGGCCGAGGACGGCGTGCAGCGCGTGTCGATCCTCGCGCTCAACGACCCGTACGGAACCGGACTGGCCGACAACACCGTTCGCGATCTCGAGGCCGCGGGTGTCCCGGCCGACCAGATCCAGAAGATCATCTACGACCCGAACGCCCAGTCGTTCAACGCCGAGGTCGATCAGGTGAAGAACTTCAACCCGGACGGCATCGCGGTCATCGGTTTCGAGGAGAGCGCCAAGATCATCACCCGTATGCACGAGGTGGGCATCGGCCCGAGCGACGGCAAGCTCGTCTACGGTGTCGACGGCAACATGGGCAACGCCCTCGGTGAGGCTGTCGGTCCGGGCCTGCTCGCAGGTATGAAGGGCACCACGCCGCTCACCCAGACCAGCGGTGACTTCCAGGCGGCCCTGAAGGAGGTCGACGGCGATCTCATCGACTTCAACTACTCGGGTGAGAGTTACGACGCCACGGTGCTGAGTGCTCTCGCGGCCACCGCGGCCAAGTCGACCGACGGCCGCGCGATCGCGGCAAACATCATCGGGGTGACCAACGGCGAGGAGAACTGCGACTCCTACCAGGCCTGCCTGGACCTGCTGAACGGTGGCAAGACGATCGCCTACGTCGGCAAGACCGGCAACCTGGCGTTCAACGCAGCCGGTGAGCCGAGTGTCGGCTCGTACGGTGTGTTGGAGTTCGACGACGCCAACAAGCTGCTCACCCCGACGCGCAAGTACGTCTCGGTCGCGGCGCAGTAAGACCCGCACACGACGAGACCCCCGGCTTCGGCCGGGGGTCTCGTCGTCGGTGCGGTCGGCGGGGGGAAGTGCCGTCGGGACGGGCCTATGACCTCAGTTCTTCTCGGAGCTGCCCGCGAGCGTGCCGAGGTAGAGCTCGATGATCTTGGGGTCGGTGGCCAGGTTGCGGCCGGTGTCGGTGTAGGCGTTGCGGCCCTGGTCGAGGACATACCCGCGGTCGCAGATCTGCAGGCACCGCCGGGCGTTCTGCTCGACCATGATGATCGAGACGCCGGTGGCGTTGATCGCCTTGCAGCGGATGAACACCTCGTCCTGGAACATCGGGGACAGACCGGCCGACGGCTCGTCGAGTAGCAGTACCGCCGGGTCCATCATCAGCGCACGGCCCATCGCGACCATCTGCCGTTCGCCGCCGGACAGCGCACCTGCCTTGATCTTTCGCCGTTCCGAGAGCAGCGGGAAGAGTTCGGACACGAAGTCGAACCGCTTGGCGAAGGTCTTGGGCCGCAGATAGACGCCCATCTCGAGATTCTCCTCGATCGTCAACGCGGGGAACACATTCTGTGTCTGCGGGACGTAACCGACACCCTTGTCGACGAGAACATGGGCCTTGGCCGAGGTGATGTCGTCGCCACGGAGGGTCACCGAACCCTTGCGCACCGGGATCAGTCCGAACAGGGTCTTCAACAGCGTCGACTTCCCGGCACCGTTGGGGCCGATGATCCCGACGATCTCCCCGTCACCGAGGTAGAAGTTGCATTCCTCGAGGATGTTGATGCCGGGCAGGTAGCCGGCGGTGATGTCGTCGGCCCGCATCAGGGCGTTGCCGGCCAGCTTGCGGTGCTCCTCGGCGGTGGCCGCGAGTTGCGCGGGCGTCAGCTGTCCGGGACCGGGGTCGGTGCTCATCGTCCGTCCTTCTTCGTGTCCGGGGTCGTGGGGGGCAGTTCGGTGACCTCCGAGAGATCCCCGCCGTCCTCCAGCGTCGCCTCGATGGCCGCCTCGACCTTCTCGGCGAGTACGGCGGTGGCGCCCACCGGCCGACCCTGGTCGTCGAACTCGAGGGCCTGGTCGTGGTGCCCGCCGAGGTACGCGTCGACGACGGCGTCGTTGTCGCCCAACCGATCCGGGAGCGACTCGGCGATGATCTGACCCTGGGCCATCACGACGACCCAGTCGCTGATGTCGCGGATGACGTCCATGTCGTGTTCGACGAAGACGACCGTGACCCCTTCGTCCCGCAACGACTTGATGTGTTCGAGCAGACTCTGGGTGAGGGCCGGGTTGACACCGGCCATGGGCTCGTCGAGCATCACGATCTCGGGGTCGGTCATCAGCGCGCGCGCCATCTCCAGCAGCTTGCGTTGCCCGCCCGACAGGGAGCCGGCGAAATCGTCGGCCTTGGCGTCGAGCTTGAAGCGCCGGAGCAACTCGTGTGCGCGTTCGGTGACCTCGGCCTCCTGTCTGCGCCACACCCAGGGCGCGAGTGCGGCGAGGAAATGCTCGCCCCGCTGCCCGGTTGCGCCGAGCCGGACATTGTCCAGCACAGTCAGTTTCGCGAGAGCCTTCGTGAGCTGGAAGGTGCGCACCATGCCGCGGCGGGCCACCTGATGCGGAACCATCCGGCCCAGGGAGTCGCCGTTGAGCGACCACGTGCCGGAGTCGGGCTTGTCGAAGCCGGTGATCAGGTTGAAGAAGGTGGTCTTGCCCGCGCCGTTGGGGCCGATGAGGCCGGTGATGGCGCCGCGCTGCACCTCGAGATGATCGACCTGCACCGCCTTGATGCCGCCGAAAGTGCGGGAGATGTTGTCCACCACGATGATCGGATCGGGTTTGGGCGAACCCGACTCGGCGGCAACGCCGGCGAACAGCTGGGCACGCTCCGCGGCCGACAACGCGGTGAGGTCCCGGCGCGTCGCCCGGATGGCCGCAGTACCCGTGTAGGCGGAGTCGTCAGGCATCGAGCTGCACCTCCCTCTTGTTCCCGAGCAGGCCCTGCGGTCTGAACACCATCATCAGGATGATCGCCAGACCGAGCAGAACGTAGCGGAATGCGCCGACCTGCTGCGCGGACAGATTCAACAGCGGGTCGTCGCCGGACGTGGCCTGCCGCAGCAGTGCGTCGGGCACGGCGAGGAGGAACCAGAACAGCATGGCACCGAGCACCGGGCCGAACACCGTCGCCGCCCCGCCGAGGATCAGCGCGCCGTAGGCGAAGAAGGTCTGTGCGGTCGAATAGAAGTCGGGATTGATCGACTGCGTTGCAAAGGCATTGAAGACACCCGCGAGGCCGCCGATGCAACCGCCGAGTACCAGGGCCTGCATCTTGTAGAAGTACGCGTTCTTACCCAGCGAGCGGGCGGCGTCCTCGTCCTCGCGTACCGCCTTGAGGACGCGGCCCCACGGACTGCGGACGAGCAGGTACACCATCACACACAGCAGGCCGACGACGATCCAGCCGACCACCATCGACCACAGGTCGCCGCCGAGGAACTTGACCCCGAGGAACGAGTACTGCTTGCCGTTGTCGAACGGGCTGATGGAGAAGAAGCTGCCCGCGTATCCGTAGATGCCGTTGGTGGAGCGGGTGAAATCGTCGGTCGACGTCGAACGGAAGACCAGACGCAGGATCTCCGATGCGGCGATGGTGACGATTGCCAGGTAGTCCGCGCGCAGACGCAGGGTCGGGAGGCCGAGCACCACGGCCAGCATCCCGGCCGCGGCGATGCCGATGATGGCGCCGAGCCACAACGGCTGGTCGTAGTTCACCGCCATGATCCCGACGCCGTATCCGCCGAGCAGTGCGAAGGCGATCTGGCCGAAGTTGAGCAGGCCGGCGTAGCCGAAGTGCAGGTTCAGGCCGATGGCCAGCAGGGCGTAGAAGATCGCCGACGGGCCGATCAGCTGGGCGATCGCTATCTGGAGCGCTGAGATGATGTCCATGGGTCAGCCGATCCTCGCTCGAGATCCGAGAATGCCCTGGGGCCGGATGGTCAGGATGATGATCAGGATCAGCAGCCCGCCGATGTATTTCAGGTCCGGACTGAGGATGTAGGTCGACAACTGGACCAGCAGACCGACGATGACACACCCGAGCAGTGCGCCGTAGGCCGTGCCGAGACCGCCGAGTGTGATGCCGGCGAACATCAGCAGGAGCAGTTTGAAGCCCATCTCCCACTGCACCCGGCCGCCGAGCTCGGAGAGCGCGAACATCACGCCGCCGAGTGTGGCCAGACCGCCCGCCAGGGCCCACACGAACAAGATGACCCGGTCGACGTCGATACCCGACGACTCGGCGAGATCCTTGTTGTCGGCGACCGCTCGCATGGCCTTGCCGATCCTGGTGCGCTGCAACAGCAGTGCGACGCCGAGCAGGACCACGATGCTGATGATGATGCAGGCCAGGTTGACCGGTGTGATCGCGAAGGGGCCCGAGCCGATCTGGGTCTGCGCCTGATAGTCGTCGAACGGTTCGGCGCGATCGGAGAAGAAGATCAGGATCAGGTAGCGAAGCACCAGCGACAGGCCGATCGACACGACGAGCATGGCGATCAGCCCGGTTCGTCGTCTTCGCAACGGTCTCCACAGACCGAGCTCGTTGAGGATGCCGATACCGATACCGACGATCACCGCCAGGATCGTCGCCGGGATCAGCTGGACGCCGAGCTTGACGTTGATCACCCATGCGATCACCGCGCCGAGTGTCACCAACTCGCCGTGCGCGAAGTTCGTCAGTCCGGTCGTGCCGAAGATGAGGCTGAGACCGACGCCGGTGATCGCGATGATCAGGCCGAAGCGTATGCCGTCGATGGCCAGCCGTGTCAGTTCGGAGACTGCCGACACCTCGGTGCCGGTGCGGACATCGCCGAAGGAGAAGATGACCGGTCGCGCGGTGCCACCGCTGACGTCGACGGGCAGCTCCGCCTTCTGCACCTCGACGCCATCGGGGAGTGAGTCGGTGTCGATGACGATCGTGTACTGGCCGGGCGGCACGTTGATGGACCACGCACCCGTGGCCGACGAGGTCGCGGTGCCGACAACGGTTCCGGACGCGTCCTTGGCCTCGAGTTCGACGCCTGCGACCTTGTCCGTACCGTTGCGCAGCACGCCGAAGACGCGGACCGAGTCGCCGGGCGCGGCCGCGGCCGGGGAGGCGCCGAACAGCCCGAACAGCATCGACGCGGCGAGAAACACCAGCATCGCGATCGCCGACCGGCGCATCGGTGGAAGGTGGCCAGACGGATGGCTCTCGTGATCGGGACGGTCGTCGAGAGCACATCGTGGCGGCGTCTGCGGCGTGGTGCCGGCGCGTTGCGATGTCACCCTGCGGGACATTAGCGCCAGCGTCGTCACCACGTGGCGACAACGACGTTTCCCGGAGGTAACTTCTCCTCGACGCTGCCCAGTCGGGAAGACGCGATGTGCTGTCGGAGACCCGATCCGGGTCGTACGCTGGTCCGATGGTCCCGGTCAGCGTGTCCACCACAACAGACGTCGAACTCGCCGCTTCGTTACTGGCACAGGCCTTCGCCGACGACCCGGTGACGGTCTGGATGCAGCCCGACACGGCGCGGCATCTCATCATGTTCCGCACCCTGCTCAAGTACAGCCACGGCCCGAATTCGACGCTCGATCTCGCGATGCGTGACGGGCAACCGGTCGGTGCCGCCGCCTGGGATCCCCCGGGCCACAAGGTCTCGGCCCTGTCGCAGATGGTGTCGATGGTCAGCTTCTTCCGGGCGATGGGCTCGCGGATGAGCCGCGGGATGAAGCTCGAGGAGGAGTTCGGCAAACGACGTCCCAAGGAGCCGCACTGGTACCTCGGTCAGATCGGGGCGCCGGTGCACGGGATAGGAGTGGGCACCTCCCTGCTGGGGCACCGACTCGAGCAGATCGACGGGCCCGCCTATCTCGAGTGCTCGAACGTCCGCAACGTGCCCCTCTACGAGCGTTTCGGGTTCAGCGTGACCGAGGAGTTCGAACTGCCGCTCGACGGCCCCAAGGTGTGGTCCATGTACCGGCCCCTCCCGTGAGAGGCCGAGTGTGAGGAGTCCGGCAGGCTGTGTCGGGGGCGGTCACTAGACTCGGCGATTGTGAGTCCAGCGCAGAGTTCCCCGGCAACGACCCCAGCCAAGGCCACCGGATCGACGGGCAAGGCGGCACCCGGAGCCAAGGGCAAGACCAAGCAGCCGGTGTTGATGCTGCTCGACGGGCACTCCCTGGCGTACCGGGCGTTCTTCGCGCTCCCGGCGGAGAACTTCAAAACTCATTCGGGTCAGACGACCAACGCCGTCTACGGCTTCACCTCGATGCTGATCAACCTGCTGCGCGATGAGGAGCCCACGCACATCGCCGCGGCCTTCGACGTCTCACGCAAGACGTTCCGGTCGGAGATGTATCCGGAGTACAAGGCGCAGCGGTCCAAATCCCCGGACGAGTTCAACGGCCAGGTCGATCTCACCAAAGAGGTCCTGGACGCGCTGGGTGTCTCGGTGCTGGCCATCGAGGGTTACGAGGCCGACGACATCATCGCGACCTTGGCGACGCGGGCCCGGGAGGATGGTTACAAGGTCCTGATCGTCACCGGCGACCGCGATTCGCTGCAGCTCGTCGACGCCTCCACCACGGTGCTCTATCCGCGCAAAGGTGTCTCGGACCTCACGCGGTTCACGCCCGAGGAGGTCGAGAAGAAGTACGGTCTCACCCCCACCCAGTACCCCGATTACGCCGCGCTGCGCGGCGACCCCAGCGACAACCTGCCGGGTATCCCCGGAGTCGGGGAGAAGACCGCCTCGAAGTGGATCCGCGAGTACGGGTCGCTCGCGGCCCTCGTCGATCACGTCGACGAGGTCAAGGGCAAGGTCGGCGACGCATTGCGCGCTCATCTGGCGTCGGTACAGACCAACCGACAGCTCACCGAGCTCGTCCGGGACATGCAGCTGCCGACGTCCCCCGACGACCTGGCCATGGTCGGGTGGGACCGGGACCGTATCCACCAGCTGTTCGACGACCTGGAATTCCGGGTGTTGCGGGACCGTCTCTTCTCGACGTTGAGCTCGGTCGAACCCGAGGCGGAAGCAGGTTTCGATCTCGACGGTGCGGTCCTGGGTGCCGGTGAGGTCGCCGGATGGCTGACCGAACATGCGCGCACCGGTCGCGTCGGTCTCGCCGTCACCGCCCCGCATGTCGTGGTCGGGGCGGACCCGACCGGGGTGGCGATCGCGGCCGCTGATGGGACCTCCGCCTATGTCGACGTGACCGCGCTGAATCCCGAAGACGAGGCGGCACTGGGGGATTGGTTCGCCGATCCGTCCGCGCCGAAGGCGGTTCACGAGGCGAAGTGGGCCGTACACGCGCTGCGCTCACGCGGCTGGAAGCTCGACGGTGTCACCAGCGACACCTCGCTCGCGGCCTACCTGGTCCGACCGGGACAACGGACGTTCAACCTCGACGACCTCGCGCTGCGCTACCTGCGTCGTGAACTGCGCGCCGACGGCGGCCCGGGCGACGGCCAGATGTCGCTGCTCGACGACGATTCCGACGGTCGGGTGGCCGAACAGCACATGCTCGAGGCGCGGGCGGTCCAGGAACTCGCCGACACGCTCGACACGGAACTGGACCGGATCGACTCCAAACCGCTGCTCACCGAGATGGAACTGCCGCTGTCGTTCGTGCTCGCCGATGCCGAGGCCGCGGGCATCGCCGTCGACGTCGACCACTTCGGTGCCCTCGAGCGGATGTTCGCCGACCGGATCCGCGCCGCGGCCGAGGCGGCCTACGAGGTCATCGGAGAACAGATCAACCTCGGTTCGCCGAAACAGTTGCAGACCATTCTCTTCGACAAGCTGGACATGCCGAAGACGAAGAAGACCAAGACCGGCTACACCACCGACGCCGACGCGTTGCAGTCGTTGTACGAGAAGACCGAGCATCCCTTTCTCGCACACCTCCTCGAGCACCGCGACGCGACGCGGCTGAAGGTCACTGTCGACGGGCTGCTGAAGTCGGTCGCGGACGACGGACGTATTCACACGACGTTCAATCAGACGATCGCCGCGACGGGACGCCTCTCGTCCACCGAACCGAATCTGCAGAACATCCCGGTGCGTACCGAGGCGGGCCGCGAGATCAGGCGGGGCTTCATCGTCGGCGCCGACACCGCGACCGGTGTGCCCTACGACTGCCTCATGACCGCCGACTACAGCCAGATCGAGATGCGGATCATGGCACACCTGTCGGAGGACGCCGGCCTCATCGAGGCCTTCAACACCGGGGAAGACCTCCACAACTTCGTCGGGTCACGGGCCTTCGGGGTGCCGATCGACGAGGTCACCACCGAGATGCGCCACCGGGTGAAGGCCATGTCGTACGGACTCGCTTACGGGCTCAGCGCATTCGGGCTCGCCGCCCAGCTCAAGATCAGCCGCGACGAGGCCAAGGAGCAGATGGAGGCGTACTTCGCGCGGTTCGGCGGGGTGCGCGATTATCTGCACGACGTGGTTGCCGAGGCCCGCCGAAACGAGTACACCGCAACACTGTTCGGTCGCCGGCGGTATCTGCCCGATCTGAACAGCGACAACTGGCAGCGCCGGCAGTCCGCGGAACGGATGGCGCTCAACGCTCCCATCCAGGGCACCGCCGCCGACATCATCAAGGTCGCGATGATCAACGTCCACAAGCGCCTCGCAGCTGAAGGGCTCAGGTCGCGAACACTTCTCCAGGTCCACGACGAACTCGTGATCGAGGTCGCCTCGGGTGAGCGGGAGGCCGTCGAGGTCGTTGTCCGGGAGGAGATGGGCAATGCCATCACCTTGTCCGTCCCGCTGGAGGTGTCGGTCGGGTTCGGACGCTCCTGGGACGACGCAGCTCACTGATGGGTGACCGGGACAGAGAGTTCGGAGTCCTCGTCGGGGACGGGATCGGACCCGAGATCGTGCCGGCGGCGGTGACGATCGCCGAGGCAGCCGCTCGTGCGGAGTCGATCGAGATCAGTTGGCAGCAACTACCTTTCGGGCTGTCTGCGATCACCTCGCACGGCGATCCGGTGCCCGCGGAGACGCTGACGGCCCTCGACGAGCTCGGCTTCTGGATCATCGGTCCCCACGACTCGGCGGCGTACCCGCCGGGTCATGGCGACCGCACGCCGGGAGCGGTCCTGCGAACCCGGTACGACCTGTTCGCCAATCTCCGTCCCGCCCGGGCATTTCCGGGTGTTCCGGCGCTCCGGTCGGACATGGATGTCCTGATCGTGCGGGAGAATTCCGAGGGCTTCTACGCCGATCGCAACATGGCGGTCGGCAGTGGCGAATTCATGCCGACACCCGACGTGGCACTGGCGGTCGGGCTCGTCACACGCGCGGCATCGGAGCGAATAGCGCGAGTCGCATGCGCCGCCGCGATCGAGCGCGCGGGTTCCGACAGGCAGCCGCGGTTGACCATCGTGCACAAGGCGAACGTCCTGCGCATGACCACCGGCCTGTTCCGGGATGCGTGCCGCGACATCGCCGCCGGGTTCCCCGAGATCGAGGTGTCCGAGCAACACGTCGATGCCATGGCGGCGCTGCTGGTTCGGCGTCCCGCGGACTTCGACGTCCTCGTCACCGAGAACCTCTTCGGCGACGTGCTGTCCGACCTCGCCGGCGAGCTCGCCGGTTCGCTGGGCATCGCCGGTTCGGTCAACAGCTCGGAGTCCCGCGTGATGGCGCAGGCGTCGCACGGTGCCGCACCCGACATCGCCGGGCGCGGCATCGCGAACCCGGTCGCGATGATCGCCTCGGTGGCAATGGGTTTTCAGAGGTACGGGCAGATGACCGACGACGCGGCCCTCGTCGCGGCCGGTGCCCGGATCGACTCGGCGGTTGCCGAGACGCTCGCGCACACCGCGACCCGCGACCTGGGCGGCGAGGCGAGCACCGCCGAGTTCGCCGACGCGGTGGTCCGGCGGATCGTCGAGCGATGAGCTACGCGAGCGGACTACGAAAAAATTCGTTGTGCTCGGAGGGAGGCCGATTACTGCTCCCTGAGGTGCGAGGAGCGCAAGCGACGACCCCCGTTGCTCCCTGAGGTGCGAGGAGCGCAAGCGACGAGCCGCGAAGGGTCCCGCAACCCGTCTCACCAGGACCCTTCGTGACGCAGCCTCCGCAAGCTCCGGCCGCTCCTCAGGGAGCAGGTGGTGACGCAGCCTCCGCAAGCTCCGGCCGCTCCTCAGGGAGCAGGTGGTGAGGCGCTCGCTACACGCGTGAACGGTGGGTGGCGAGCCGGGGTGCGGCGGGCGAACTACAGTGAGTTGGTGCGATCGGCCGGACGAAGGGTAGTGGTGTGACGCGGGTGGCTCGTTGGCTCGGCGTCCTGCTCGCCGTCGTGGTCGTCGTGACCGGGTGCGTGGACAACGAGGCGCGGGAGCGCGCCGGCCAGGTCGTCCCGATCGACGTCGACGTCGCGACCGTGCCGGAGATCGCCGCGCTGGTCCCACCCGAGATCGCGCGCACCGGACGCCTGATCGTCGGGGTCAACATCCCGTACCAGCCGAATGAGTTCAAGGACGCATCGGGAAAGATCATCGGCTACGACGTCGACCTGATGAACGCCGTCGGCAAGGTGCTCGGACTCGTTCCTGATTACAAGGAGTCCCAGTTCGACACCATCATCCCCTCGGTGCAGGCCGGGACCTATCAGCTGGGGATGTCGTCGTTCACCGACACCCTCGAGCGCGAGAAGCAGGTCGACTTCGTGACCTACTACAGCGCGGGCGTGCAGTGGGCGCAGGCGAGCGACAACGACGACGAGATCGACCCCGACAACGCCTGCGGGCTCCGGGTCGCGGTGCAGACCACCACCTATGAGGACACCGACGAGGTTCCCGCCAAGAGCGCGGCGTGCGTCGCTGCGGGCAAACCGGCGATCGACAAGGTCCGGTTCGACAGCCAGGACGAGGCCGTCAACGCACTGATCCTGGGTCGGGTGGACGCGATGTCGGCCGACTCACCAGTCACGGCCTACGCGATCAAACGCACCGAGGACCGTCTGAAGCCCGCCGGCGGGGTCTTCGACTCCGCGCCGTACGGGTGGCCGGTGCGGAAGGGCTCACCGCTCGCGCCCGCACTGCAGCGGGCCGTGCAGTACCTGATGGACAACGGACAGTACGAAGAGATCGCGGCCAACTGGGGCCTCGAGGAGGGCATGATCGATGTCTCCGTCATCAACGGCGCGGTGAGCTGACATGACGTCACCGCACAGCACCGCCGCCTCCCCGCCGGACGAACCCGAACCGATCCAGGCGGTTCCGCTCCGTCGTCCCGGACAGTGGGTCGCGGCGGTGATCATCGTCGTGCTGGGTGCACTGTTCGTCTACGGTGCCGCCACCAACGAGGCATACAGCTGGGGCACGTACGGCAACTATCTCTTCGACTCGCGGATCCTGTCGGGGGTCGGTTACACGCTCGCGCTGACCCTGCTGTCGATGACCATCGCCATCGTGCTCGGCGTCGTCCTCGCGATCATGCGGCTGAGCCCGAACCCGGTGTTGCGCGGGACCTCGTGGGTGTATCTGTGGGTCTTCCGCGGCACCCCCGTGTACGTGCAGCTGGTCTTCTGGGGCCTGTTCCCGGCGATCTACAAGCAGATCGACCTCGGCATCCCGTTCGTGCACCAGTTCGTGTCGCTCGACATCCAGACGCTCAACGCCGCGTTCCTCTTCGCGGTCATCGGACTCGGCCTGAACGAGGCCGCGTACATGGCCGAGATCGTCCGCGCCGGTGTGTCCTCGGTCGGTGAAGGACAGACCGAGGCGTCGGTGGCACTGGGTATGTCGTGGGCGCAGACCATGCGACGAACGGTGCTGCCCCAGGCCATGCGGGTGATCATCCCGCCCACCGGCAACGAGCTGATCAGCATGCTCAAGACCACGAGCCTGGTGGCGGCGGTGCCGCTCACCCTCGACCTCTACGGACGACAGCGGGACATCTCGGGCGTGATCTTCGAGCCGATCCCGCTGCTTCTCGTCGCGTCCACGTGGTACCTCGTCATCACCAGCGTCCTGATGGTGGGCCAGTACTACGTGGAGCGCTACTACGCGAAGGGCGCGACCCGACAGCTCACGGCGCGGCAACTCAAGACGATGGCCGACGGCGCGGCCACTGCGCCCGGCGGCGCCGCCGGGCCGGCAGGGGGAGAGAAGGCATGAGTCCCGCAGAAGACACGGCCGCACCGGCCGCCGGCGGATCGCCGCCGCCGATGGTGGTGGCCGACCGGGTCTGCAAGAGCTTCGGTTCGGTCCAGGTCCTCAAGGGGATCTCGCTGGAGGTGGCGCGCGGCGAGGTGCTGTGTCTCATCGGTCCGTCGGGATCGGGGAAGTCCACGTTCCTCCGCTGTGTGAACCACCTCGAAGTCGTCAACGCCGGCCGGCTCTACGTCGACGGTGATCTTATCGGCTACCGGGAACGCAACGGCAAGCTCCACGAGATGAGCGCCAAGGACGCGGCGACCCAGCGACGCGACATCGGCATGGTGTTCCAGCATTTCAATCTGTTCCCGCACCGCACGGCCCTCGAGAACGTGATCGAGGCGCCGATGCAGGTGAAGCGTCAGTCGCGTTCGGAGGCGGTCGACAAAGCCCGCTACCTGCTGGACCGGGTCGGCCTGTCCGACCGGGCCGACGCCTATCCGGCCCAGCTGTCGGGTGGCCAGCAGCAGCGTGTCGCCATCGCGCGTGCGCTCGCGATGGACCCCAAACTCATGTTGTTCGACGAACCCACCTCGGCGCTCGACCCCGAACTCGTCGGCGATGTCCTGAAGGTGATGCGTGAGCTGGCTGCGTCGGGCATGACCATGCTGGTCGTCACGCACGAGATGGGTTTTGCCCGGGAAGTCGCCGACCAGCTCGTGTTCATGGACGGCGGCGTCGTCGTGGAGAAGGGGAACCCTCGTCAGGTCCTCGCCGATCCGAGAGAACAGCGCACTCGGGAGTTCTTGTCGAAGCTGCTGTGAGCGCCGCTAGTCGGCCTTGTGGCTGCAGAATATGGCTGTTCCCGGAAAGTAGCTGCCGCGCAACGGGCTCCATTGCCCCCAGGTGCGGTCGAAACCGTCCGGCCACTCGGGTTCGATGATGTCGTCGAGAATGAACCCGGCGGCCCGGAGTTCGCGAACACGGTCACCGATGGTGCGGTGGTGCTCGACGTAGGTCAACGTTCCGTCGGCATCGGTCTCGGTGTACGGCGTGCGGTTGAAATAGGGGATCCGTACGGTCAGGCCCTCCGGCCCGGGATCGTCGAGGAACATCCAGCGCATCGGATGATTGACGGCGAAAACCCAACGCCCACCGGGCTTCAGCACCCGTGCGACCTCGTTCATCACCCCGGCCGAGTCGGCGACGAACGGTACCGCGCCGAAGGCCGAACAGGCGGCGTCGAACGACGCGGCCGCGAAGGGCAGGGTCTCGGCGGTCGCCTGGACGAGCGGGACCCGCACGCCTTCCGCCGCCATCGCGTCGAGTCCGATGCCCAGCATCCGCCGCGACAGGTCGACGCCGACTGCGCGCGCGCCGTGCGCGGCCAGCCACCGGGCACAGGGCGCCGAACCGCAGCCGATCTCGAGGATGTCCTGGTCCTCGATGTCCCCCAGGAGCCCGACATCGGCCTCGCGTAAACCCTCCGGACACCATACGAAATCCCCGCCTGCGGCATGGGCACCGAGAAAGTCGCCGTGCTCGACGTGATAGTTCTCCGCGTCGTGATCCCACCACCACCGGCTGGCACGGTCGCTGGTCGCGGAGTCCACGTCGCCGAGGATCCTCGGGGGACGGCTCGACCCCGGGCCGTTCGATGTCGTTTGTTCGGATTCCGCCTGGTTGGGGGACATCCTGCGATGATAAGGCCATGGTCTGTCTCACTCTGCTGGGTCCGGTGGACACACCGGATGACGCGGGTGTGTCCCGACCGCAGTTCGGCACGCCTCGCCTCCGCTGTCTGCTCGCCGCCCTGGCATCGCGCGCGAATGCGGTTGCCGATGTGGACTGGCTGACCGACATCCTGTGGCCCGACGCGCCGCCGGCCACCCCGGAGTCGGCCCTGCACAACCTCGTCTTCCGACTACGAACCACCCTGCGGCAACGTCAGGTCGACGGCCGTCTGCGAGTCGTCACGACCGCGCCCGGGTACACGCTCATCGTCGATCGGACCGATGTCGACGCACTGCTCTTCGACGACACCGTGGCACGGGCCGTCGCCGTCGTCGATGCCGAGCCCCAGCTGGCTGTCGATCTGCTCGACCAGGCCGAGAGTCTGTGGCATGGAACGCCATACGGCGAGTTCGCCGACTGTGCCTGGGCGCAGCCGGAGGTCGGGGCGCTCCTCGAACGGCGTGTCCTGGCCGCGGAGACAGCTGCCGATGCCCTGGTCACCCTCGGCCGTCCGGAAGACGCCTATGTCCGGTTGCTGCCCTTCGTCGATGATCATCCCTATCGCGAGGGGCTCCACCTCCGGGTAATGGCGGCGCTGTGGCGGACGGATCGTGCGGCCGAGGCGCTCGATGCCTACCAACGGTTGCGTCGACGCCTCGCGGAGGATCTCGGCACGGACCCGGCCCCGTCGGTCCGCGAGCTGCATGCCCGCATCCTCGACGGGGACCCGCCGCCGCGCCGCGTCCGCGGGGATCGGCGGCCGGCCGGAACAGTCGCGGTACCACATACCGAAATCGGCGCGGCGAACCATGATTCGGGCCAGCTGATAGGCCGGGATGCCGACCTGACGGGCCTGACGGCCACCGTGCGGGGACGCGGGGTCGTCACGATTCTCGGCCCCGGTGGTGTCGGCAAGACGGCGCTTGTCCGGCACCATGCCCGGTCGGCGAGTGACCGTCCCGTCTGGTTCGCCGAACTGGCAGCGGTCGCGAGCCGCGACGCGGTGGTGCACCTGGTGGCGTCGGCGACAGGCCTGTCGATGCGTCGCGATGTCGCGGCCCTGGACGCACTCACCGGCGCGCTGACCGGTCGACGCGGACTGCTCGTGCTCGACAATTGTGAGCACGTCCTCGAGGCAGCGGTCGAACTCGTTGTCGCGCTGCAGGATCGGTGCCCCGATATCACGGTGCTCGCCACCTCACGGGTGCCGCTGGGAATTGCCGCCGAACAGATCATCTCCCTCGATCCACTTCCGGTGCCGGACGTGGATGCGGCGCCCGCCGCCATCGAGTCGTCGGATGCCGTCCGGCTGTTCTGTGTCCGTGCCCGGGCACGCGATCCACGCTTCGAGCTGAACGAGGCAACTGCGCCGGCGATCGCGGAGATCTGCCGACGGCTCGACGGCCTGCCGCTCGGTGTCGAGCTCGCGGCGACGAAGGCGCGGGCGATACCCCCGGCAGTGCTCGTCGACCGACTGCACTGGCGTTTCCGGGTCCTGCGCGGTCCGCGCGGGATCGCGCCCCGGCACCGGAGCCTGCACGCTCTCGTCGACTGGTCCTATGGACTGCTGAGCGACCCGGCGCGTGGTCTGTTCAACGTCCTCAGCATCTTCCCCTCCCGGTTCGGCCTCGACGATGCGGAGTTCCTGGCCGCGGCGACGGGAGTGCTGGACCGCGAAGACGTGGCCGATGCGATGGCCGAACTGGTCGACGCGTGCATGGTGTCGGTCGATCCGGGGGGCTACCTCCTCTTGGAGACGTTGCGTGCCTTCGGTATCGATGCATTGGCGAGTCGGGACGCCCTCGACGGTGCGCGGTGCGCGCACACCGCGTGGGTCGCGGACTGGCTGGGTCCGTTGGGGTGCGAGGTCTACGGTCGCGGACACCTCGACGCCGCGCGCCTGGTCGATGCACGGCTCGACGATGTGCGGCAGGCGATCGATCATGCGAATGCTCACGACCCCGCTCTCGCCGACACGATCCTGCAGGGGTCGATCCCCTTCCTCGAACTGACCATGAGTCCGGAGGTCACCGCGTGGGCGCGGATGCTCATCGACCGTCACGACGACTCGTCGCTGGGGCCCGCGGTGTGGGCGGTGTCGGCCGGCGGTGCCCGCTTCGACGGCGACCTGCCGACCGCGCGGCGGTGCACGCGCCGGGGCCTCGACGCCGGCCCCGACCCGTCGGTCCGCGTCTACCTCCACATGATGCTCGTGGACATCGGGCTGTTCCAGGGGGATCTCGACGCTGCGCTCGACGACGCGCGGACGTTCCGCGAACTCGCACTGGCGGCCGGCATGCCGGGGGCGGCGCACATGGCCGACATCAGTGCACTGCTCATCCGCGCCTACCGCGGCGAGGACGCGTACCCGGCCGCGCGGTCCCTCGAGATCGCCTGTGCCACAGGGGGTGAAGACGTTGTCGCGGCCTGGTGTCGCTATGTGTCCGGCGAGTGTCTGCTCGACGCCGATCCCGGGCGGGCGCGGCAACTCCTCGAGGGTGCCATCGAGTCCGCGCGCCGACACGGTGACCGGTACCTACTGGGGGTGGCGATGGCGTCGCGGGCGTCGATCGAGGCCCGTTCCGGCGCAACCGACGCCGCCGCCCGGTCGTACGTGGAGGTGCTCGAGCATTTTCGGCAAGCGGGAAACTGGACGAATCAGTGGGTGACCCTGCGCTCGGTGATCGACGTCCTGGTCGATCTCGGGCGGTGCGAACAGGCGGCTCTGATCCTCGGTGCCACCCGGCGAGCACACGAGGCGGCCGGGTCCGATCCGTTCGGGAACGACGTCGAGCGACTCGGTTCCGTCGAGAATCGAATCCGAGCAGCGTTGGGCGAGGCGGTGACGGTCGATCTCGTCGCGACCGGTGCCGCCACGGCTCCGTCCGATGTTGTCGACGTCGCCGTCACCTCGTTGCGCGCCGGGCGCGCACCGACGGGGTCAGGTCGTCAGCTCGTAGAAGCGGAAGAAGCTGAAATCCTCGATGGGTAGGACCGTCACGTCGGCGTAACCCGCGTCGTGCGCGTACCGACGCAGCGTCGACGGTCGGAACACCGTGCCGGTGGCCGCGGACGGTGGTGAACTCATCGAGTCCGGCAGACACACCAGCAACGAGAACCCGTACATGATCTTGTCGAGATCGTCTGCGGGACCGTCGAACTCGTCGGATACGGCTTCATCCATGACGATCAGGGAAGCTCCGGGCGCCAGTGCGCGCCGGACCGCGGCGAGGACCTCGACCGGCCGCGGCATGTCGTGTAGGCACTCGAACGCGAAGGCGGCGTCGAACGGGCCGTGCGCCGCCGCCTCGTCGCCGTCGGCGACGAGGAACGTCACGCGGTCGATGACACCCGCCGACTCGGCATGCGCACGGGCCATCCGTACCGACGCCTCGTCGACGTCGAGCCCGATGAAGGTGGCCTCCGGGTAGGCCCGTGCGAGTGCGATGGTCGAGTGGCCCGCTCCGAACCCGACGTCGGCGATCCGCGCCCCGGGCCGCGACAACCGCTCGTGCAGGGTTTCGACGCCGGCCAGCGCGGGCGCGAGGCGTGCGTCGAACCAGGGCCGGTTGAGATCGGCCTGGCACTCCCGTGCGTCGGCGCCCAGGGTCTCCCAGCTGACGCCCCCACCGTTCCGGTAGGCATCGAGCAGCTCCGGGAGACGGCGTGCCGACGCCGCGAACATGCGGGGGAGCGCGCCGAGGTACGACAGGCTGGTGGTGTCGGTGAGTACCTCGGCGACGCCCGGCGAGATCGCGAAGGTGTGCGGCCGGGTGGTGAGGTCCGCGTCGAGAATGCCGAAGGCGCTCTGCATCTCCAGCCATTCCCGGGCATAGCGTGCGTTGGTGTCGGTTCGTTCGGCCAGCCCGTCGGCGGTGAGGGGGCCCGATTCGGCCAGGCATCGGTACCACCCGAGGCGCTCGCCGAGGTACACGCTCATGGTCTCGGCGGTGGCGAGCGTCGAACCGAAGAGTCGTTCGGCGAACTCGTCGGCGCTCGGTGCTGGTCGATCGGTGGAGGATCTCAGTGTTTCGGTCATACCCAGATCATCGGGCCGTGGGCTCTCGAGTCACTCTCATCGTGATCTCGGAGGCCTTCACCCGGTGGCGGTGGGACGCGCTCGTCGCCGTGGCGACGACGTGGGTCACAACCTTCGACGACCCCGGTCCGAAGACCCTGCTTGGGTAACCTGAGCGCCGTGGGCGACCAGACTTGCCGATGCGGTCACGACCGATCGGCTCACGAGCACTACCGGACGGGTACGGATTGCGCGCTCTGCGGCGAGCGGTCCTGCCCGCGGTTCCGTCCGGACTCCCGGCTTCGTCGGCTACTCGGCGCGTTGCCGGGCCGACGGGGAAACGGCGGCTCCTCCGTCTGACCCGCAGTGCGATCAGCAGGCCCGCCCCGCGAGCACGACGTCGGTTCCCGCATCTGGATTCCAGCGTCGCAGTGCGGTGAACTCGCCGACGATCTCGGCGCGGATGTCGAGGATGTCGAAGGCGCGGACGAGCTGTTCGGCGTCCATCCGCCGCGCGAGGGTGACGTGCGGGGTCCACTGCCCGGGAACGGTGTGCGCGAACGGCATTCGGCGACCATCGGTCGAGGCTGTCGCCGTGTCGGCCGGCTCGGGGTCGACGAACTCGGCGGATAGCCGCGAGACCTGGGCGTGGACCGACAGTAGTTCGCTCGACGGCACCACGAGCCGCGCGAGCGTGGATCGTCGACCGCCGCCGAAGACGATCGGAGCGCCGAGCCGCATCCCCACCGGCAGGCGCATGGCGACCGCGGCCAGTGCCGCATCGGCGTTCCCGTCGATCCGGGACGCGGCCACCAGCGTCACGTGGGGCCGATTCGTCGGCGACGCGACGCGACCCTGATGGGGGAGTCCGGCTGCGGCGAGGGCGTCCCATTCGGCCCGAACCTGCTGGTCGGACGAGTCGTCGAGGAGGAGTTCGAGTGAGTGCGCCACGTGGGGATCGTCTCATCTCCCGTCGGGCCGCACGTCCTGGCGGCCTCGTGCGACGAGCCATTTGCCCAGCACAATGCCGCTGGAGTAGGCTTCTACACGCGCGTGTGCCCGATGACGCGCGGTTCGCACCTGCCCTGACCGGTGACAGGCCGGTCCAGGTGGTGTCGATCAACAGAGCTTTGCAGAATCGTACCTACTACACACCTGTCCGGAGCAACTCAACATATGTCGTCCCCCACGATCACCTCGCCGCAAGTAGCCGTCAATGACATCGGCACTGCCGAGGACTTTCTCGCCGCCATCGACTCCACGATCAAGTACTTCAACGATGGCGACATCGTGGAAGGCACCATCGTCAAGGTCGACCGGGACGAGGTTCTGCTCGACATCGGTTACAAGACCGAAGGCGTCATCCCTTCTCGCGAACTGTCGATCAAGCACGACGTCGACCCCAATGAGGTCGTCAACGTCGGTGACGAGGTCGAAGCCCTGGTCCTCACCAAGGAGGACAAAGAAGGCCGTCTGATCCTCTCCAAGAAGCGTGCGCAGTACGAGCGGGCTTGGGGCACCATCGAGGAGCTCAAGGAGAAGGACGAGGCCGTCAAGGGCACCGTCATCGAGGTCGTCAAGGGCGGCCTGATCCTGGACATCGGCCTGCGCGGCTTCCTCCCGGCATCGCTCGTGGAGATGCGCCGCGTCCGCGATCTGCAGCCGTACATCGGCAAGGAGATCGAGGCCAAGATCATCGAACTCGACAAGAACCGCAACAACGTGGTCCTGTCGCGTCGCGCATGGCTCGAGCAGACCCAGTCCGAGGTCCGCAGCGAGTTCCTGCACCAGCTGCAGAAGGGCCAGGTCCGCAAGGGCGTCGTGTCCTCGATCGTCAACTTCGGTGCGTTCGTCGATCTCGGCGGCGTCGACGGTCTGGTCCACGTCTCCGAGCTGTCCTGGAAGCACATCGATCACCCGTCCGAGGTCGTCGCCGTCGGCGACGAGGTCACCGTCGAGGTCCTCGACGTCGATCTGGACCGCGAGCGTGTGTCGCTGTCGCTCAAGGCAACTCAGGAAGATCCCTGGCGCCAGTTCGCCCGCACCCACGCCATCGGCCAGATCGTGCCGGGCAAGGTCACCAAGCTGGTGCCGTTCGGTGCGTTCGTCCGGGTCGACGAGGGCATCGAGGGTCTGGTCCACATCTCCGAACTGGCCGAGCGCCACGTCGAGGTGCCGGATCAGGTCGTCGCCGTCGGTGACGACGCGATGGTCAAGGTCATCGACATCGACCTGGAGCGTCGTCGGATCTCGCTGAGCCTGAAGCAGGCCAACGAGGACTACACCGAGGAGTTCGACCCCTCGAAGTACGGCATGGCCGACAGCTACGACGAGCAGGGCAACTACATCTTCCCCGAGGGCTTCGACGCCGAGACCAACGAATGGCTCGAAGGCTTCGAGAAGCAGCGTGAGGCATGGGAGGCCCGGTACGCCGAGGCCGAGCGTCGCCACAAGATGCACACCGCCCAGATGGAGAAGTTCGCCGCTGCTGCCGCAGAGGCCGCCAACGCCCCGACCGACTACTCGTCGGCGTCGGAGAGCCGCGGCGGATCGTCGTCGAGCAGCAGCTCGACCGGCGGATCGTCGGCCGGCGGTTCGCTGGCCAGCGACGAGCAGCTTGCCGCACTGCGTGAGAAGCTGTCGGGCAACGCCTGACACGCCTCGCTCACCGAGCACGATGAAGAAGCCCTCCCGGGAGACCGGGAGGGCTTCTCTCGTCTGGTGCCGACGGTCAGTCGGGCGCCCCGGTGCGACGCCGAGCACTCCAGTAGTCCCGGGCGTCGAAGGTTGTTAGTGCCGCCCACCGCAGCGGCATCCGGCTCGGTGGTCCATCCGGGTGGTCCGTGCCACCGGCGACTCCGCTGCGCCGTGCTTCGAAGTCGCGTAGGCGGAGGGCCAGCAAGGGCTCTCGATCGACGGCCGCGGCGAGGGCATAAAGCGTGGCGAGGATGTGCAGGCACCGGTCGCCGCGGGCGCGGCAGGAGCAGTCGGCGACCTCGAGAACCGGTGACGACCACGACGCCGCTTCGATGAGGCGACGATGCATGTCGTCGGTCGGTTCGGTGGATTCGCCGAGCATCCCCCTCACCGTCGTCGCGTTCGCCGGGGTCATGGCATCGAACTCGAGATGTGCCATCGACGCCTCGCCGCCACGCTGCACCAGACCGCTGACCGAACGTCCGTCGACGGTGAGCGTGACGCCGCCGTTGCGGGCGACACTGCGGGCTCGTGGCGCCGAGGCGTTGGGGCCACGCGCCGAGATCGGCTCGGCGAGCCGGACGATCTCGGCGCCCCAGCGGGTGAACCCGAATTCGGCAGGAGTGCTGGTCATCGCGCCTCCCGGTGACGCCGCAGGATGTCCATCAACCGCTCGTCGTCGAGGCCGGTCAGCTCGGTGAGGGCGGACGTGTCGTCCGCGTGCGCGCCGAGCGCGGACTTGCGCCGGTGCAGGCGATCGATGTGCTCTTCGAGGGAGGTGGCCGAGGTTAGGGTGGTGATCGTGACGGGACGTTCCTGGCCGATTCGGTGCACCCGGTCGGACGCCTGGGCCTCGACCGCCGGGTTCCACCAGCGGTCGAAGTGGATGACGTCGCAGGCGCGCGTGAGGGTGAGCCCGACGCCGCCGGCTTTGAGGCTCATGACCATCAGCCCGGGGCCTTCGCCCGCCTGGAAGGCGGCGACGAGTTCGTCGCGACGGCTCGCCGAGAGACCGCCGTGGAAGAACGGTGCCTCGACCGCCAGTTGTTCGGCGAAGTGCCGGACGAGGAGTTCACCGGTTTCCCGGTACTGGGTGAAGACGAGCGTGGGGGAGCCGGTACGCAGGTTGTCACCGAGGATCTCTGTGCACACGTCGAGCTTGCCCGAGCGTCCCGCGAGCACCCGGGTGTCGCCGGTGACGAGGCCGGGATGGTTGCAGATCTGCTTGAGCCGGGTGAGTGTGGCGAGAATCCGTCCGTGTCGTTCGAATCCGTCGCCGAAGCCGGTGTCTTCCACGCGCGCGAGGTGAGCGTCGTAGAGCTGCGCCTGTTCGTCGGTGAGATCGACGAGCACCGGATTGCCGATCTTCGGCGGCAGCGCCGAGGCCACACGGGATTTGGTGCGCGCCAACATCACCGGCGCGACCGCCACCCGAAGTCGTCGCAGCGCGCCGGCGTCGCCGTCGTCCACGGCTTTGGTGAAGCGCCGCCGGAACACCGCCCGGTGAGGAAACAGTGCGGGCGCGACGACCCGGAGAATCGCCCAGAGGTCGTCGAGACTGTTCTCGATGGGAGTGCCGGTCAACGCGACGTGAGCCCGGGCGCCGACGGTGCGCGCCGCGCGTGACACCTGGGTGCGCGGATTCTTCAGGGCCTGCGCCTCGTCGAACACGGCTGTGGCCCAGTCGAATCGACGGACATCGGCGATGCTCAGTCGCAGTCTCGCGTAGGAGATCACGGTGATCGAACCGGGCCCGTCCGGCGCATGCTCGAGGGGGCCGGTGTACACGTTCAGATCGGGCGCGAAGCGGGCCACCTCGTGACTCCAATTGGTCACGAGGCTGGTCGGGCAGACGACCAGCTGTGGTCCCTCGTGCGCCCGAAGCGTCAGCAGTCCGATCGCCTGGACGGTCTTGCCCAGTCCCATCTCGTCGGCCAGCACGGCACCGCCGGTGACCTCCACGGTGCGGGCCAGCCAGGCGATACCGCGAATCTGATACGGCCGCAGGTGGGCTCGCAGAGTGTCTCGCAGTATGTCCTCGGCGGCGAGAGACTCCTGCAGCGCTGTACGGGCGAAGTCCGCAGTCGTCACCGCCGTCCCGGTGGGATCGATCTCGGCGTGTGCGGCGAGCGGCAGCGGTGTCGCGGAGTCGCCGGCGAGTGTGCGTCGCCACGCTTCGACCGACTCCGCGACTCGGCTCGGATCACCCTGGTCGCACGCGGCCAGGAGTGCCGGGGGATCGACGAGTTCGCAGCGGACGTCGCGAACGACGAGGTCGCGGCCGTCCGGGACCGCGAGACGGCAGGTGTCCGACAGGTTTCCGGCATCGGACTGGTGGGAAGACCAGAGCGCGAACTGGTGCAGGTCCGGCAGATAGGTGGCCTGAGTGGGCAGTGGACGCTCCTCTTGGTACGGTGTACGGGGTTATGGCTCAGTACACCGTACGGGAAAGGCGTCGCCGTGTCGACCGCAGATGATGCACGCACGCTGGTCCGACTGCTCTGGCGGGCCGAGGCCGGAGATGGCGGTCCGCGGCGGGGGCCGCGGCAGCGGGTGTCGGTCGACGACATCGTGACGGCGGCGATCGACCTCGCGGACGAGCGCGGGCTCGGTGCCGTCTCGATGCGCGCCCTGGCCGCCGAACTCGGCGTCGGGCCGATGAGTCTGTACACCTACGTGCCGACGCGTGACGTGCTGGTGGCGCTCATGATCGATCACGTGACAGCACGGACTCCGATGCCCGGGCCGGCACCGACCGTCGTCGAGTCCCTGGCGGGAGTCGCGCGCGCACTGCGTGCCGAGTGTCTCGACCACCCATGGCTGCTGGCGGCCTCGCCGTGGCGCCAGGTGCTGGGCCCGCACCGCCTGGCCCGGTACGAGCGGCAGCTCGAACTGCTCGAGGCGACCGACATCTCGGATGTCCAGCGGGACAACATCATCGCACTGCTCGGTGCCTTCGTGGCCGGCAACGCCCGCGAGGCGGTCGGGGAGCGGACGGCCGCCGAGGAATCCGGGATGAGCGACGCGCGATGGTGGGAGATCGTCGGTCCTGAACTCGCGGCGGTCATCCCCGATGGTGCGTACCCCCTGTCGGATCGGGTCGGCAGTGCGGTCGGAGAGATCCATCAGGCGCCCGGCGCCCCCGATGACGCCTTCGAATTCGGACTCGCCCGCGTGCTCGACGGGTTGCGGCCGTTGCTGGCCTGATGCCGGGGTGTTCGCGAGGAGCGGCCGTTGCGGGCCACCATCATCCCATGCGTTGTTGACAATGATTTTCATATCCATGTTCACTGTTCGGGTGTTTGCACAACGGACAAAACTGACCCGCTCTCTCGCGTTTCTCACCGCCGCGTCGTTCGCGCTCGTCGCCTGCGGGAGCGAGGATTCGAGCGAATCCGCGCCCGCCTCCAGCTCGGCCGCGGCCGTCGAGCAGCAGAGCGCCACGCCGCGCCTCGCGCTCAGCTACGACGGCGGCATCCTGGTCCTCGACGCGGAGTCGTTGGAGCAGGTCGCCGA
The DNA here is from genome assembly GCF_031844505.1 of Gordonia sp. AC31. Lineage (NCBI taxonomy): Bacteria > Bacillati > Actinomycetota > Actinomycetes > Mycobacteriales > Gordoniaceae > Gordonia > Gordonia sp. AC31. Next base: position 28,320 of record NZ_JAUZVK010000020.1, on the reverse strand, counting down.
CCTCCCGATCGACGGCTTCATCCGACTCAACAGCGCCGACAACGGCCGTAATGTGTTCGTCTCGGAGTCGGACGGGTTCCGGGTTCTCGACATGGGTACCTGGACGCGTCAACACGGCGACCATGGTCACTACTACACGACGACACCGGCCCTCACCGACATGACGTTCGGCGGTGAAGAGCCGGGACACGTTGTGCCACACGACTCCCGGATCGCCCTCTTCACCGACGGCACGGGCCAGGTCGACATCGTCGAGCCCGCCGAGCTCCTGCGCGGGAACCCGGCGTCGACCTCGTTCACACTTCCCGAGCCGCACCACGGGGTCGCGGTGTTCCGTGAGGACGGCACGGTCGTCGTCACCGTCGGAAACGAGGAGTCGCGCAGCGGCATCGCGATCCTCGACCCGGAGCGCAAGGAGATCGTGCGCAACGACCAGTGCCCGGGTGTGCATGGCGAGGCCGCCGGCGCCGGCGGAGTGCTCGCTTTCGGTTGCGAGGACGGACTGCTCATCGTGAACGGGAACGACATCCGCAAGGTCGAGAGCCCCGACGAGTACGGCCGCATCGGCAACCAGGCCGGCAGCGAGGAGTCCCCGATCATCCTCGGCGACTACAAGTCCGATCCGGACGCCGAACTCGAACGGCCGACCCGGTTCTCGCTCACCGACACCCGCACCGGCCAGCTCCGGCTCGTCGACCTCGGCACCTCCTACAGCTTCCGGTCCATCGAGCGCGGTCCCGGCGGGTCCGCCGTGATCCTGGGAACCGACGGTGCCCTGCACGTCTTCGACGCCGACACGGCGGCCAAGACCGCCACGATCCCCGCCATCGGCGCGTGGACCGAACCCGACGAGTGGCAGTCCCCGATGCCGAACGTCGTGGTGCAGGAGGGCATCGCCTACGTCAGCGACCCGGCGGCCAAGAAGATCGTCGCCGTCGATCTGAACAAGAACGAAAAGGTAGGCGAGGCGGACCTGCCGCACGAGACCATCGAACTGGCGGCCGTCACCGGCTGATACCTCAACCCGAGGAGACCTCGTCTCGACGTCGTGACCTGCTGAGGGTCATCGCGCGAGACGGGGTCTCTGGTGTTCGGCGGGGCCCTTCCAACGTGTCGCAGACGGAATTTGTCACACTGGTGGGCGTGATCAGGCTTGGGCTGACCGGTGGCATCGGGGCCGGCAAATCGACTGTGGCAAAGACGTTCGTCGAGCGGGGCGCGTACATCATCGACGCGGACAAGGTCGCCCGGGAGGTGGTCGAGCCGGGATCCGAGGGTCTGGCTGCGCTCGTCGAGGCGTTCGGTCCGGACATCCTGGCCGCCGACGGGAGTCTCGATCGTCCGGCTCTCGCGGCGAAGGCCTTCGTCGACGACGAGTCGCGGCTGACGCTCAACGGCATCACCCACCCGCTCATCGGTGCGCGGACCCAGGCCATGCTCGACGACGCACCGGCCGACGCAATTGTGGTGCAAGACATCCCGCTGCTGGTCGAGAACCACACGGCGCCGTTCTTCCATCTGGTCGTGATCGTGTTCGCCGAGGCCGACGTGCGGTTGCACCGGCTGACCACCATGCGGGGTGTCGCCGAGGCCGATGCCCGTGCCCGCATCGCCGCGCAGGCGACCGACGAGCAGCGTCGTGCCGTGGCCGACGTATGGCTGGACAACTCGGGCGCCCCCGAGGAACTGGCGGCATCGGCCGCCCGGGTCTGGGACGAGCGCCTCGTGCCGCTCGAGCTGAACGTCCGCGAGCGTCGCGTCGCCGAGTCGGTGCCCGGGCTCGTGGCAGCAGAACCGAATCCCGATGGTCCGTCCGCGCGTCTGGTGAACCGATTGTGGGCGCTCGCCGGCGAACTTGCCACCGCGGTCGACATCGTCAACCCGGCGACGGTCGAGTTGCGGGTGACCGCACGTGACGCCGGCGCCGCGGAGGGCTTGGCGGATCGTCTCGCCGACGGTGGATTCGCACCGGCCGGACCGGATCAGTACGGGTCCTGTGACCCGGGGCGGCCGGCCGCGGTGCGGGTCGTGACACGCTGACCGGCGGTTGGCACAAAAACTGACTACAAACGTTGCCAAAATTGGCACATGCTGCCCCGTCCGCTGCTAACTTGTGAGTCGCACGCCCCCGCAGTGGGGGTGGTCGCTGAGGACGAAGCCCAGGAGTGGAGTACAGCATGGTCGGTCGGGGAAGTCGGAGTCGCGCGCGGATTGCCAGTGGCGCAGTAGCTTTCGGTGCAGTTGCGTGCGCAAGCGTGGCGCTGGCCGCGCCGGCGGAGGCGGCGCTGCAGGGCATCGCGGTGGACACTCTTCCGGGTTACGGCTCGTCGGCCAACGGCTCGTTCAACTACGGGGTGTACGGCGCGGGATGTTCCTACACACTGTCGGTTCTCGTCAGCGATCCGCGTTCGGCGAAGTCGAATCTGAAGGTCACCCTGGTGGGCGCCGGGCGCTCGGTCACGATCTACGACCAGAAGCCCACGAGTGTCGAGATCCGGCCCAAGTGGCGGCCGTCGACCCCGGGCCGCTACCTGCTGAAGGCGACCCTCGACGGAGTCGAGAAGTCGAGGGCGGTCACGGTGGGCACCGGCGTCCAGCTCCCCGACTTCATCCGTAACGGATCCTGTTTCGTGCTGCCGACGTACTGATCTACCGGGCCTCGCCGTGGCGACGGTGGTCGTGGTCGCGAAAGGCCACCGCGCCACCCGCCGCGGCGTCGAGCCAGGCCTGTATGTCGTTGCCGTGTTCCGCCGCACCGACGAGTGCACGCGTGGCGATCCCGACGGCTTCGACGCACTGCCCGGTGTCGAGCAGTCCCTCACGGTGGGCCTCGAGCAGCTCGTCGGTGTCGAGCAGCAGGGGAGGGGTGCCCGGCACGTCGACGAGATCGAGGTACCAGTCCTCGGCATGCCACCGGCCGTCGTCGTCGGGGCCGGCGAACCGGCCGACATCCAGGTACAGGCGCTGCCCTTCACGGTAGCCGCCCTGGTAGTGGAAGATGTTGGCGCGCAACCCCAAGGCGGGTAGCAGCCATGACTCCAGGTGGTCGAATCTGGGGTGCCCGGGAGCGTGGCGCGACATGTACAGCCCGAAGTCGGTGACGCGATACTCCTCTACCTCCCGGACGAATCCCTTGTTGTCGGTGTTCGTCATCGCCGGGACGTCGAAAGTCTCGCATTTGGGCGGGTGCAGCGGGTGCGGTGCTGACCCGGGGTCGGCGGTGCGCCCGCCATCGCTCGTCATGCTCTGAATCTAGACAGCCTCACCGACGATCTCAGGGTGAAAGCCCGAGTTCTCACCGATGCGTCCGACCGCCGATTCGCGGGATGGTCGGAACATGAGGACTTTCGTCGCCGAACGGGGCCGTGGAGTGGCCCGCGAACGAATCACAGCGCGGCCGACCGTCAAGTGCGCACGGCACCTGCTGCTGTGGATACATGTGCTCTCGTCGGTCTGTTGGATGAGCCAGGCGCTCGCGATGGCGGTTCTGATGCTGAGTCCCGGGGACGGGGGCGCGGTCGCAGCACACGTCCTCGACACCACGGTCCTGGTGGTCTCTGCCAATGTGTCCGCGATGTCGGGATTCCTGCTGTCCGCGACGACGCCGTGGGGCTTCTTCCTCCACTGGTGGGTCCTCGTGAAGTTCGCGATCACGGTGAGCCAGCTCGTCGTCGGGATCTCGGTGCTCTCACCAGCTCTCGACTCAGCGGCGCGCGCCCGCGAAGTCGCGTCGACCGGCCTGCTCGCGTCGACGGTCCTGATGGCCACGTTGATCGCGTTCCAGGGCTGGCTGTCGATCGCGAAACCGTGGTCGCGCGTGCCGCGCCGGTCCCGCGGCAAGGCGCCGGTTCCGGGCCCGGCGGTCCGGATCGCGGCGCCCGTCGCGGTCCTCGCCGACGTCGGGGTGTTCGTCGTCGTCGGCCAGCCGATCCCGCTGTGCTCGGCGCTCGTGCTCGTCGCCGCGCTCGTCGGACGCCGGTCCGCGGGAACATCAATGTCATAGGTCGCGTTTACCCTGGCACTATGGCTTTTGCAGCAGAACGCCCCGTCATCGCGCACTCGGAGTTCCGGCCGGTCGGCGAGATCGAGCGGACCGATGCCCGCCTGCAGGTCGTCAGCGAGTACGAACCGGCCGGCGACCAGCCCGCCGCCATCGAAGACCTCACCCGCCGGATCAAGGCCGGGGAGAAGGACATCGTCCTCCTCGGCGCGACCGGCACCGGAAAGTCGGCGACCACGGCCTGGCTCATCGAGCAGGTGCAGCGCCCGACGCTCGTGATGGCGCCGAACAAGACGCTCGCAGCGCAGCTCGCGAACGAACTGCGCGAGATGCTGCCCAACAACGCGGTCGAGTACTTCGTCTCGTACTACGACTACTACCAACCAGAGGCGTACATCGCGCAGACCGACACCTACATCGAGAAGGACTCGTCGATCAACGACGACGTCGAGCGCCTACGTCACTCGGCGACGTCGAGCCTGCTGTCGCGACGCGACGTGGTCGTCGTCGCCTCGGTGTCCTGCATCTACGGCCTCGGTACGCCGCAGTCCTATCTCGACCGGTCCGTCGAGATCGAGGTCGGTCAGGAGATCGATCGCGACGCCCTGCTGCGTCTGCTCGTCGACGTCCAGTACACGCGCAACGACATGTCGTTCACCCGCGGCAGCTTCCGGGTGCGCGGGGACACGGTCGAGATCATCCCGTCCTACGAGGAACTGGCTGTGCGCATCGAGTTCTTCGGCGACGAGGTCGAGTCGCTGTATTTCCTGCATCCGCTGACCGGTGACGTCGTGCGCCAGGTCGACTCGCTGCGCATCTTCCCGGCCACCCATTATGTTGCCGGGCCCGAGCGTATGGAGAAGGCGATGGCGAGCATCGAGCGCGAGCTCGAGGAACGACTCGCCGAGCTGGAGGGCAAGGGCAAGCTGCTGGAGGCCCAGCGTCTGCGCATGCGCACCACCTACGACCTGGAGATGATGCGTCAGGTCGGATTCTGCTCAGGCATCGAGAACTACTCGCGCCACATCGACGGCCGAGCCGCGGGGAGCGCGCCGGCCACGCTCATCGACTACTTCCCGGACGACTTCCTCCTCGTCATCGACGAGTCGCACGTGACGGTGCCCCAGATCGGCGGCATGTACGAAGGCGACATGTCGCGCAAGCGCAACCTCGTCGAGTACGGATTCCGGTTGCCTTCGGCGGTCGACAACCGACCGCTCACATGGGACGAGTTCGTCGACCGCATCGGACAGACCGTCTATCTGTCCGCGACTCCCGGGCCCTACGAACTGGGCCAGTCCAACGGCGAGTTCGTCGAACAGGTGATCCGTCCGACGGGACTCGTGGACCCGCAGGTCGTGGTGAAACCCACCAAGGGCCAGATCGACGATCTGGTCCATGAGATCCGCGAGCGAACCGATCGCGACGAGCGCGTCCTGGTGACCACCCTGACCAAGAAGATGGCCGAGGATCTCACCGATTACCTGCTCGAACTCGGTATCCGCGTCCGGTACCTGCACTCGGAGGTCGACACCCTGCGTCGTGTCGAACTGCTCCGCCAGCTGCGGTCCGGTGATTACGACGTTCTGGTCGGCATCAACCTGCTCCGCGAGGGTCTCGACCTGCCCGAGGTCTCGCTCGTCGCGATTCTCGACGCCGACAAAGAGGGCTTCCTGCGGAGCACCACGTCGCTCATCCAGACGATCGGTCGCGCGGCCCGCAACGTGTCCGGCGAGGTCCACATGTATGCGGACAAGATCACCGACTCGATGCGCAACGCCATCGACGAGACCGAGCGGCGTCGCGAGAAGCAGATCGCGTACAACAAGGCGAACGGCATCGATCCGAAGCCGCTGCGCAAAAAGATCGCCGACATCCTGGACCAGGTCTACAAGGAAGCCGAGGACGAGGCCGTGGCGGTCGGCGGTTCCGGACGCAACTCCAGCCGCGGACGCCGCGCACAGGGTGAGGTGTCGAAAGCCGGTAGTTCGGGGGTCATCGAGAAGCGTGACGTGTCGATGATGCCCCGCGCCGAGCTCGCCGACCTCGTGTCCCAACTCACCGACCAGATGATGAGTGCCGCTCGGGATCTGCAGTTCGAACTCGCCGGACGACTCCGCGACGAGATCGCCGATCTGAAGAAGGAGATGCGAGGGATGGACGCGGCCGGGATCAAGTGACGTCTGTTCGGGGTGGCAGCGTCGGGTTCACGATGTGCCGATCACCACGAACGGGGGACAGACGCGCCCGTGGCACACTAATGTCCCCGTGCAGGACCCCTGCATTGTGGGTATACGCGATGACGCCTCGCTGATGGGCAGCGAGGCGAATTCATGTCGAGAGGTTGGGATGAGCTCTTACGAAACCGTCGTCGTCGGAACGGACGGCTCCGAGTCGTCGATGAAGGCTGTGGAGCGTGCGGGTGCACTCGCGGGCGACGCTCAGTTGGTGATCGCGTGCGCGTACTTCCCGAACGAGCGCGGAGCCGGCGACGCCGCGGATGTCCTGAAAGACGAGGCGTACCAGGTCACCGGATCGACGCCGACCGAGGAAATCCTGCGAACCGCGAAGGAACGGGCCACCAAGGCCGGTGCGTCGAACGTGGTGCAGCGCCCGGTCAAGGGTGCTCCGGTCGACGCGCTCCTGCAGTTGGTGAGCGACGTCAAGGCCGATCTTCTCGTCGTGGGCAATCGCGGCCTGAATTCGATCGCCGGCCGGCTCCTCGGATCGGTCCCCGCCGATGTGGCCCGCAAGTCGGCGTGCGACGTGCTGATCGTCCACACCACCGGATAGTCGACGAAGGGTATCCCACCGGTGCGTTCGCACCGATGGGGTCCCGCTCAGATGTCCCCGTCTGCGCGGACGGCCGGAAATGCTCCGGCACGTCCGAGGAGTGCGGGGACATTCTTGTCGAGGGCCCGGCCCAGCCACGCGGCGGTGTCGATCAGCCCCTGCATGTCGACACCCGTGATGACCTCGGACCGATCGAGTGCGTAGACGAGATCCTCAGACGCGATGTTGCCGGTCGCCGCGGGCGCGAACGGACACCCACCGAATCCGCCGACACTGGCGTCGATGGCGCCGGCACCCGAATCGAGCGCGGTGAGAGCATTCGCGTAACCGGTGTTCCGCGTGTTGTGGAAGTGCCAGCGCTGTGGAATACCGGGTGCACTATCCGTCGTGCGGGCGGCGAGATCGCGGACCTGCGCCGGGACCCCGACGCCGATCGTGTCGGCGAGAGCGATCTCGTCCGGGGCGGCCTGATCGGTCAACCGCGCCACGATGTCGGAGATCCGGCGCGGGTCGACCTCGCCCGTGAACGGGCAGCCGAACGCGACCGCGATGGTCACCGTCGTCGCGAGGCCGGCCGCACGCGCGTCGCGCACCACGTCGACGGCCGCGGAAACGGTGTCCTCGACGCTGCAGCCCTGATTACGGCGGCTGAACGCCTCGGTGGCCACGACGACCGCGTTCACCTCGTCGACCGCGGAGGCGAGAGCGCGGTCGAGACCACGACGATTCAGGACGAGCCCGATATAGGAGACACCGTCCACGCGGGGCACCCCGGCCATGACCTCCTCGGCGCCGGCCATCTGCGGTACGCGTTTGGGGTTCACGAAACTCACCGCCTCGATCCGGCGCAAGCCGGCGTCGACGGCCCGGGCGATGAACTCGATCTTCTCCTCGACGGAGAGCAGGGTCTGCTCGTTCTGCAACCCGTCCCGCGGGCCCACCTCGATCAACTGCACGTCTGACACCAGTCCGATCTTGCCTTGTCCGGCGCTGCGACTCCATCGATCGAGGCCCCTCGCTTCGCTCCCGGCGCCGGTGTCCATTCGGCCCGCTCGCTTCGCTCCCGGCGCCGGTGTCTATTCGGCCCGCTCGCTTCGCTCCCGGCGCCGGTGTCTATTCGGCCCGCTCGCTTCGCTCCCGGCGCCGGGCGAAGCCGTGTCCGAGATGCCGTTCTGCCCCGGTGTCGGTCGAACGACCGAATCCTACGGTCCCGGAACCACGCCAGACGGTACGAAAGTGACCAGTGTGGCTCCATCGCACTCGGGTGATCCCATCTGTCACACCAGTTTTCGAACTCGTCTGATCGTCGGGAACGGCCGGTCGTGCGGGATGTATCACTTTTCGAAGCGGATGCGATGTACCGCGTATGATTCGTTGCTGTTCGACGATCGCTGCGGGGGGACGCGGGGGCGTCATCGTCGAGCGACCCAATCGCCGAAACCGACGTCGGACGTTGCATGGATGACACTGTGTCCCACCGAGATGGGACTGGGGGAGACTGGCGCCCGGGGGCACCCCGCGCGCCCCGAGGGGCGGATCTACTGGATCTGACCGCGGCCCAACGCGCCATGTGGTTTGCCGAGAACCTGGTCGACGACTCGGTCACCGTCGCGCACTACCTCGACATCGTCGACGACGGACGCCCGTTCGATCGGGAGCTGTTCCGTCGGGGAGTGCTGGAGGCGGCACGCGACCTGCAGACGGCGTACACGCGTGTGATCGAGGTCGACGGCACGCCTCGGCAATACATCGACTTCTCCGTTCCGTTCGACGTGATCGACGTCGATCTGCGGACGCACCCGGATCCCGAATCGGCAGCCGCCGACTGGATGCGCGCCGACCATCAGCGGTCGGTGGACCTGCTGGCCGATCCGGTCGCCGTCGCGGCCTTCATCCGGATCGCCGACGACCGGACGTACTGGTACATGCGCGGTCACCACATCGCGTTCGATGGATACGGCGCACTGATGTGCTTGCACGAAGCGGTGGCGCGCTACAACGAGCACCGCGCGCCGAGTTCTGCTGCGGAGGTCGCTGCCACGGTCCCGCCGCGAACCGGACGCCGACCGGTCCGCCGCGCCAGCATCGCCGAAGTGGTCGCCGACGACGCCGCCTACCGGCAGAGCACGCGGTTCGAGAAAGACCGCGAATTCTGGCAGGAACGCGCCGCCGGGCTCCCCGAGCGGGTCAGCCTCGCGGCACACCCGGCCACCGCCGGCGTCCGCAACGAGACCGTCGTCTCCGCCGGGCTGCTCGGTCCCGAACTGGATGAGGCACTGCGTCGGTGCGCCCGGTACCTCGACGCCTCGGTTGCCGCCATCCTCACCGCCGCGTTCGCCGCGTTCCTCGCGCGCATGTCCGGCAGCGACGACATCGTCCTCAGTCTGCCGGTCACCGCACGGACGACGGCGCGCGTCCGGCACTCGGCCGGGATGGTCTCCAACATGTTGCCGCTGCGCGTGGACGGAATCTCCTCCGCGACGTGCGCCGACGTCGTCGTGGCGGTCAGCGCGGAGATCACCGCGGGTCTGCGCCATCAACGGTATCGATCCGAGGACATCAGGGCGGCAGCCGGTTTCGGTGATGCCCGCGGCACGTCGTTCGGACCGCTGGTCAACCTGTTGCTGTTCGACAAGCCGATCGTCATCGACGGCGCCCGCGTGCGCTATCACATGCTGTCCGCCGGTCTGGTCGAAGACCTGGTGATGAACGTCTTCGCGGCCGGCCCGGAGGCCCCGCTGGAAGTGGGTCTGCACGCGAACCCCACGCTGTACGGGTCGGCGGAACTGGAGGCACATCGCGGTCGCCTGCTCAACGTGCTCACACAGTTCGTCGCGCACCCGAACCTGCCGGTCACCGACCTCGACCTGCTGATGGCCGGGGAGTCGGCAACCCTGGATCACCTCGGTTCCGGCGGGCCGGCCGTCGGCGTGGTCGGTGAGCACGTGCTGGCCGCCTTCGATCGCCAGGTCGAGTCGACGCCGGACGCGGCCGCGGTGACGTTCGGCGACACCACCCTCACCTACCGCGAATTCGCGCGTGCGTGCGACACATTCGCGGACCGGTTCACGAGTCTGGGCGTCCGGCGCGGCGATCGCATCGTCGTGGCACTGGACCGCTCGATCGAGCAGGTGTGCGCCGTGTATGCCGCGATCGGGCTGGGTGCGGCCTACGTGCCGGTCGATCCGGCCGAACCGGAAGAGAGGCGGCAGGCGATCATCGCCGCGGTCGAACCCGCCCTGGTCGTCGACGCACACTTCGTCGCCGGTCTCGCCTCCCCGCGTCGAGGTCCGACGGCACGGCCGCATCGGGAGACCCGAGTTCCGGCTGATCTGGCCGCCTACGTCATCTTCACGTCAGGATCGACCGGGACCCCCAAAGGTGTCGAGATCGGTCATCGGGCGATCGAGCAACGCCTCGGGTGGATGCAGCACGATCACCCGATCGCCGCGGGGGACGTCGTGCTGTACAAGACGCCGGCGACCTTCGACGTGTCGGTCTGGGAGTTGCTGTGGCCGTTGCGCGTCGGGGCGCGGATGGTGATCGCGATGCCCGGCGGACACCGCGATCCCGCGTACCTCCGCGACCTCATCGCGCGCTCCGGCGTCACCGTCCTGCATTTCGTGCCGTCGATGCTCGATGCCTATCTCGACGTGGTGCTCGGACCGGACCCCGGTGGTTCGACAACTCAGTCCGTCGACGACTTCGGCGGAACCGACACGATGGCGCACGAACGGCTCTCCCTACCCGACCACGTGCGCTGGGTGTTCACGTCGGGCGAGGCGCTGCCGGCCCGGCTCGCCCGGCGCGTACGGTCGACCACCCGTGCCGGACTGGTGAATCTGTACGGGCCGACCGAGGCGGCGATCGACGTGACCGCCCAGCGGGTCACGACGGATGGTCCCGCCGTTCCGATCGGACACCCGGTACCGGGGACCGAGGTGCGGGTCCTCGACGGCCGACTCCGTCCGGTTCCGGTCGGGGTCGCCGGCGAGTTGTATCTGGTGGGGCCGCAGCTGGCATCGTGCTACGTCGGTGCGCCGGGACTGACATCGGGCAGGTTCACGGCCGATCCGCGGGGGGACATGGGTGCCCGGATGTACCGCACCGGGGATCTGGTCCGATGGACTGCGGACGGTGAACTGGAGTATCTGGGACGAACCGATCAGCAGATCAAGATCCGGGGTCAGCGCGTGGAACCCGGCGAGGTCGAGGCGGTGATCGCCGCGATCCCGGGCGTCGACGCGGTAGCGGTCGTCGCCCGCCGCGATCTCGGGCCCGCACCCGTTCTCGTCGCCTACCTCCGTGCTCGCCGGGATGGGTCCGTGCCCGACTCCCGCGCCGATCGTGATGCCGGTGACACCCGGCAACTGCTCGACGCCGACGCTGTGCGCGCGCACTGCCGACGGCGCCTCCCCGGACACATGGTTCCGCCTGGGATCGTCTTCCTCGACGCGTTTCCCACCACCCGGTCGGGCAAGCTGGACACACGCGCGCTGCCGGTTCCCGTACTCGGCTCCGCCGCAACGAGTTTCCGGACGCCGCAGACCCCGGTCGAGCGGGCGATCGTGTCGCTGGTGGAGGAGGCGTTGGACCGTGAGGGGGTCAGCGTCTCGGACAATCTCTTCGCTTTGGGGGCGGATTCGTTGCTCGCCGCCCGGATGGTGGCCCGCGCGCGTGTCGACCACGGCCTGGGGATTGCCCTGACCGACGTCTTCGACGCGGTCGACCTCGCCGATCTCGCGTCACGCGCCGTGGTCGTCCCGCAGTCCGACCGGTCCGCAGCGAGCCGGTCGCAACCACCGCGTCCGGCGCGAATCCCGCTGTCGCAGGCGCAGACCCGGTTGTGGTTCATCAACCGGATGTCGCCGGCCGAGTCGACCTATAACATGTCGGGCGCGCTGCGCCTGGCGCACGCGCTGGACACCGATGCCATGCACCGGGCGGTCCTGGACGTCGTCGACCGGCACGAGATCCTGCGCACGGTGTTCCCGGTCGTCGACGGCGAACCCGAGCAGCGAATCCTGGACACGCGCACGGCTGCCGATCTTCTGGGCGGGACACACGTCCAGCTCGTCGCCGGGAGCGCAGCGAGCGGGACACATGTGACCGACGCCGGAGACGATGTGAACGTGGCGATCTCCGCCATCACCGACGTGGGCTTCGATCTGGCCGAGGAGATCCCGTTCCGGTACCGCCTGGTGACCGGACATCCGGATGGCGACATCGTCGTGCTGGTCCTTCATCACATCGCGGCCGACGGGCACTCGCTCCGGCCGCTGCTGCGAGATCTGATGACCGCGTACGACAGTCGACGCGCGGGTGCGGAACCGGATCTCTCACCGTTGCCGATGCAGTACGCCGATGTCGCCGTCGAGCGCGCCGAGACGCTCGGAACGCCGGATGCGCCGTCGTCGGTTCTGGTCGAGGGCCTGGAGTTCTGGCGGGCGGAGTTGCGCGGCGCGCCGGATCTGCTGCAGTTGCCCACCGATCGGCCGCGTCCGCGGGTGATGTCGAGTAGCGGAGCGCATGTGGACACCGTGCTCGGGACGGGCCTGACCGCGGGGATCCGGCAGCTCGCGAGATCGTTGGCGGTCACCCCGTTCGCGGTGTTCCAGTCCGCCCTGGCGATCACCGTGGGTCGGCTGGCCGCCACCGACGACGTGAGTATCGGGACCGCGGTCGCCGGCCGCGACGATCCGGCGCTCGCCGACCTCGTCGGCATGTTCGTCAACACCGTCGTGCTGCGAACGACCCTGCAACCCGGGGACACCGTCGCCGACTTCGTCACCGCCGCGCATCGCCGCTGCGCGCACGCGATGAGCCGCGTCGACGTCCCGTTCGAACGGGTCGTGGACGCTGTCGCGCCACACCGGTCGCCGTCGCACTCGCCGCTGTTCCAGGTCGCGCTGACGGTTCAACCCGATCAGTTGGCCGAGCTCGCCCGATGGGCCGGGTCCGCGGAGGTCCTCGATGCCCGGGTACCGTCCGCGAAGTACGACGTGACCGTGTCGGTCACTGACCGCACCGACCGTTACGACGTCGAATTCGCCTATGCAACTGACCTTTTCGACGAAGCTACGGTGCGTGACATGGCGCGGCGGCTGGAGTTCGTCCTGGAGCAGATGGTGCACGAGTCGTCGCGGAGCATCGGTGCGATCGACCTGCTCCGCCCGGACGAGATGCGTACCCTGGCGGCGCCGGCCCGGGGATCGCGTTCGGAGCAGACCCTCGCGACACTGCTGACGCGCGGTCTCGCGAGCGCCGACCCCGGCGCCCCTGCCCTGCTCGGGGAGAGCGCGGTCCGCTGGTCCGAGGTGACGACCACGACCAATCAGATCGCCCGCGTCCTGATCGAACGCGGCATCGGCCCAGGCGACGTCGTAGCGGTGAGCATCCCGCGCTCGCCCCGGTCGGTCCTGGCCGTACTGGGCGTGGCCATGAGCGGCGCCGCCTTCGTGATGATCGACTCCCGTCTGCCCGCCGCCCGCCGTTCGGCGATGCTCGCCGACAGCGGTGCGGTTCTGGTCATCACGGCGGATCCCGTCACCACGGACGGCGCCGGGTCCTCGGCGACCCGATCCACGGTCGCGCAGCTGGTTCTCGATGACCTCGAGGTGGATCTGGGAATCGCCGGACGGCCGACGCACCGGGTGGCCGACGCCGAGCGGGTACGGCCGATCGCCCTCGACGACGCGGCCTACCTCCAATTCACCTCCGGGTCCACCGGCCGGCCCAAGGCCGTCACGGTGACCAACGCCGGGTTCGCCGAACTGGTCGGTGAGCAGCAGCATCGCCTGGGCGCGGGCCCGGACTCGCGGATACTCCATGTCGCCGCACCGGGATTCGATGTCGCGGTCTGGGAGATCGTGTTCGCGGTGTGTTCGGGCGCCCAGCTGGCGATCAGCCCACCCGAGGTGTTCGCCGGTCCCGAGCTGGCGACCATCATCGCCCGTGACCGGGTCACCCACACGATCATGACGCCCACCGCGCTCGCCACTCTCGATCCTGCCGCGGTGCCCGAACTCTCGGTCGTGATGGTGGCGGGCGAGGCCTGCCCTCCGGAGTTGGTCGCGAGGTGGCATGCGGCCGGCCGCCCGCTGCTCAATCTCTACGGTCCCAGCGAGACCACGATCTGGGCCACCGCCTCCGCGCCCCTCCGGCCCGCGGAACCGGTCACGATCGGTGGGCCGATCGCCGGAGTCGGCGTCCGGGTCCTCGACGCCTGCCTGCGTCCGGTGCCGGACGGTGTCCTGGGTGAGCTGTACCTGTCGGGACGGGCACTCGGGCGCGGCTACCACGGTCGTCCCGGACTGACGGCGGGCCGGTTCGTCGCCGATCCGTTCGAGACCGGGGGGCGGATGTACCGCACCGGGGACCTCGTCACGCGCACGCCGTCCGGCGACATCGTCTACCACGGGCGCAACGACTTCCAGATCAAGATCCGCGGCATGCGGGTCGAACCCGGCGAGGTCGACGGCGTGCTGGCAAGTCATCCCGACGTGGACATCGCGGTTACCGTCGGGACGTCGACCCCCGCTGGGGACACGGTGCTGGTGTCGTATGTGACCGCCCCTGCCGACCGGGTCCCCGCACCCGAGCACATCCTCGACCACGCCGCCGCCCGCCTGCCGTCGCACCTCGTACCGCACACCGTGGTGGTGCTCGACGAGTTGCCGATGACCCGGACCGGCAAGGTCGACCGCCGCGCCCTGCCCGGGGTGGAGATCTCGCCCGCACGTGAATATGTCGGCCCCCGCAGCCGGCTCGAGGGCGTCGTGGCCCAGATCTTCGCCGACGTGCTCGGTCTGCGGGAGGTCAGTGTGTACGACGGGTTCTTCGAACTCGGCGGGAGCTCGCTGTCGGCGACCAAGGTCGCCTATCGCGTCGAACAGCATGTCGGACGCCGCGTGCCGATGTCGCTGCTCTTCGAGAACCCGACCGTCGCGGACTTCGTGGCGGCGGTGGCGACGGCAGACCGGGCGGTCTCGGGACGCATGCTGACGCCGCGCGAACGCACTCATGTCGTCGACCTCACGGGAGTGCAACGCGGCCTGTGGTCGATCAACCAGACCGATCCGGCCTCGCCTGCCTACAACGTCGGCCTGACCCTGGAGCTCGACGGCCGGCTCGACGTCCCGGCCCTCACGGGCGCGGTGGGTGACCTCGTCGCGCGGCACGAGTCGCTGCGCACGCGTTACCCGCTGCACGACGGCACACCGGTGCAACTCATCATCCCCGCTGCGGATGCGGTGCACGCGTTGCGGATTCCGCTCGTCGATCTCGCCGCCGGTGACCGGCCCGACATGCCCGCCGAGGACCGGTTGGGCGCCGAGGTCGCCGCTGTCGTCGGAGCGGGTTTCGACCTGACCGGCCCCCCGGCGGTCCGCGCGACGATCCTGCGGGTGAGCCCGGACCGGCACCTGCTGGTGTTCGTCGTCCACCACATCAACGCCGACGGTGGGTCGCTCGGCCCGCTGTCCCGCGACCTCGCCGAGTTCTACTCCGCCCGCATCTCGGGGCGAGCCGGATCGAGAAGTGCGGTGGGGCAGCGCGTGCAGTTCGCCGACTATGCGATCTGGCACGCCGAGCGCCTGCAGACCACGCGGCCCGACGGGGAGACGGAACGTCAGCGTCAACTGCGGTACTGGGGGCGACGTCTGGATCGGGCGGGGGAGCCGGCGACGATCCCGACCGACCGGCCCCGGCCCGTGGAGCCCCGCCATGTGGGCGGAGTCGTCGATCTCGACATCCCGTCGCCCACCGCGACGATGCTCCGCCAGATGGCGCGGGTGGGCAACACGACGCGGTTCGCCGTCCTGCACGCGGCGCTCGCGGTCCTGCTCGGGCGGTTGTCGGGAAGCGACGACATCGTCATCGGCACACCGTTCGCCGGTCGTGATGATCCCGCCCTGACCGACATGGTGGGGATGCTCGCGACCACGGTGCCCCTGCGTACGCGGCTTCGTCTCGACGAGCCGTTCGCGGACCTCTTGCGACGGGTGCACACCGATGATTTCGCCGACCTGGGTCACACCGACGTGTCCTTCGACGAGATCGTCGATCATCTCGCCCGGACCGACCGTGCGTCGGTCCGCCGCGGACGCCGAAACCCGTTGTTCTCGGTGATGCTTTCGTACCAGAATCTCGAGTTCCCGGACGTCGAACTCGACGGGCTGCACGTCCGGCCGCGTCTGCCCGAGTCCTTTCCCGCCAAGGTGGACCTCGAGGTCATGCTCTACCCGGGCGACCCCGACGGCGTCGACCGGAACGGCGCGTTGGGCGGGCAGATCGCCTTCGACACCGATCTCTTCGACCCCGGCACGGTGGCCCTGTTCGCCGAGAGATTCCGAAATCTGTTGGCCGACATCGTGTCACGGCCGGATACTGCGATCGGGGATCTCGCCGTCTGGGCGGAGCAAAACGCGCCGCAAGCGCGCGGGAACGATGCCGTCCGGCCGCTGCACGAGCTGGTGTCGGAGGTCGCGGCAGTCGCGCCCGACACGGTCATCGGCGTCGCGGGGGCGCCACAGGTGACCTTCGCCGATCTCGAGGCAACCGCGGTCGCGATGTCGATGTCGATTCCCGACGAAGACCCGGCGGAGGCGTTGACGATCGCCGTGGCGACGCTCCTCGCCGACGCCGACCGATCCATCGACGAGGTCTTCGACAGCGTGCGAACCGCCGCCGATGCCGTCGTGCACGGCCACACGGGCGCCGGATCGGGCGCGGTCCAGCGAAATCGAGTGGAACCCGCGTGACGTCGGACACCTCGATTCCCCGCACTTCGACGGGGCATGCCCAGCCGTCGCTGCGCCGCCTGTCCGCGCTGCGGCTGCTGGCGCTCGCCGCCGCCCACGCGGGCGACGACGAGGCGATGTCCGGGGCGGCCGGTCCGGTGACCTTCCGTGCTCTGCACCGCCGGGTCTCGGCCTCGGCGATCACCCTGGCGGAGCGGGGCGTCGCGCCCGACGCCGCCCTCCGCGCGACGGTGACGGCGCTGATGCCGCGCGCGGGGCTGAGCGGATCGCAACTGGCTACCGCCGCGGCCGGAATCGTCGATGAACTCGACCGGCGGATCACCGAGATCCTGGGCCTCGGTGACCGCGAGTCGCTGCCGGGGCTTTTCCGGATCGCCGCACGACGACGTGCCGACGCCGTCGCTCTCGCCGACCTCGACGGGGCGTCGCTCACCTACCGGGAACTCGACGAGCGCTCCGAACGGATGGCGCACGCCCTCGTCGATCGTGGTGCGGGTCCCGAAACACTCGTGGGGGTCGCGCTTCCGCGCTCGGTGGACCTCATCGTGGCGTTGCTCGCGGTTCTCAAGACCGGTGCCGCCTATCTACCCCTCGACCGGACACACCCGGTTGCGCGCCTGCGCGGGATCGTCGAGGACGCGTCGCCGGTCGCCGTCGTGGCCGACGCCGAGACGGTCGGGGCCTGGGCTGCGATGCCCGCGCCGCTGTGCACGCCGCAGGACCTGTTGGCGCAGTACGACATCGATGCCCGGTCGGTCTCGACCCCACCGCTGCCGGAGCACGTGACCGCCCAGTCGAGCGCCTACGTGATGTACACCTCCGGATCCACCGGGCGCCCCAAAGGCGTTGTGGTCACCCACGACAACGTGGTGTCGCTGCTCGATGCGCTCGACGCCGTAGTGGAGAGTTCGCCCGACGACGTGTGGTCGATGTTCCACTCCTACGCGTTCGACGTCTCGGTCGGCGAGATCTGGGCCGCACTGCGCGCCGGCGGTCGTCTCCTCGTGCTCGACCACGCGACGACCCGCGCCCCGGACGACGTGGTCGAGGCGTTCGACCGACACGGGGTCACGATCGTCAACTTCACCCCGTCGTCGTTCTATCAGTTCGCGGCGGTCGTCCGCCCACCCCTCGGCCGTCGATTGCCCGACTCCGTTCGGCGCCTGCACTTCTCGGGCGAACTCCTCGACTACGAGCATGTCCGGACATGGCAGACGGACCGGGCGGCCGACGGGTCGGCGACCCGTCCCGGCGCCGATGTCGCGGGCCCGCAACTGAACAACATGTACGGTCCCACCGAGACCACCGTCTACATGACCCGTCGGGATCTGACGCGCGCATTCGTCGACCGGGCAACCGCCTCCGACATCGGGACCCCGCTGCTCGGTTCGCGGGTGTACGTCCTCGACGGTCGGCTCGCCCCCGTGCCCGACGGCGTGCCCGGTGAACTGTACGTCGCGGGCGCCCAGGTCACCCGCGGGTTCCTGAACCGGCACGGTCAGACGTCCACACGGTACGTCGCCGACCCGTTCGGACCGCCGGGCGGTCGGATGTACCGGACCGGCGACGTCGGGATGTCCCGCAACGGGTCCATCGAATTCGTGGGACGACGCGATGGCCAGGTGAAACTCCGCGGCTTCCGGATCGAGCTGGGAGAGGTCGAGTCGGCGATGTCGGCGCTCGACGGCGTCGACGCGGCGGGGGCGGACATCCGTACGCTCGGCGACACCGAGCATCTGGTCGGCTACCTCGTCGCCGCGGGCGGCGCCGCTTCGGCGGCGGATGACGCAGTCGGGCTGTCGGATAGCGAGATCCGCACGCGCCTGGCGACCGCGGTGCCCGAGTACATGGTGCCCACCCGGTTCGTCCGGCTACCCCGACTTCCGCTCACCGTGAACGGCAAGCTCGATCGCGGCGCCCTGCCCGATCCGGGGTCCGGCGATGGCCCGGAGGTTGCCGAGCCGCCCGCCGGCGCGACCGAGGCGGCCCTGGCCGCACTGGTCGCCGAGATCTTGGGCGTGAGCGACGTCGGGGTCACCACGTCGTTGTTCGATCTCGGTGGCAACTCGCTCACCGCTACCCGGGTGGCCGCCCGGGCAGCCGAGCATTTCGGCACGACGGTTTCCGCGCGAGATGTGTTCGCCGATCCGACGGTCCGGGGTCTGGCAGCGGTCATCGACGGACGCGACCCCGGAGACCACGACGGACGCGGGGGAGCTGATCGCCGGGTGTCCCTGCGCCGAGTGGGCCGCGACGGGGTGCTCCCGTTGTCGCCCGCACAGCGTCGAATCTGGTTTCTGGAGACGCTGGATCCGGGCGGGGCCGGGTATCTCATCCCGGCCGTGCTCCGCCTCGATGCCGCATCGGGTTCGGTCCAGGAGGCGGCGGATGACCGGTCCCCGGACCCTGCGGTCGTCGCCGCGGCTCTCGCGGATCTGCTTGCGCGACACGAGGTGTTGCGCACTCGATTCGTATCGGTGGACGGCGTTCCCGAGCAGGTCATCGCGCCCGCGGGAGACCCTCGACACGACGTCCGGGTGACACCCCCGATCGACATGCGCGGCGCCGGCGAGGGCGACGTCACGGCCACCATCGCCGAGATCACCAGTCGTGGTTTCGATCTCGAAGCCGGTGCGCCTGTTCGGGCCCGCCTGATCCGCGTCGCCGACGACGCCGTGATCCTGGTCCTGGTGGTGCACCACATCATCAGCGACGGTGGCTCCGTCGCGCCGATGGTCACCGACTTCGTCACCGCATACGAGGCGCGCGCGGCCGGCCGCGAACCCAGCTGGGCGCCCCTGCCGGTTCAGTACGTCGACTACTCGGTGTGGCAGCACCTTCGGCTCGGGGACGCCGCCGACCCCACGTCTCTCGCAGCACGTCAGCTCGACCACTGGCGAACCCGTCTCGCCGGGGTGCCGGCACTCATCGAGTTGCCGGTGGACCGGCCGCGCACCGCGGTCCGGGACGACTCGGGTGCCGAGCTGTCGGCGACGTTCGACGCCGCCACCTGGAACGCTCTGGGAGACCTCGCCGGTCGGCACGGCGCGACGATGTTCATGGCCGTCCACGCCCTGCTCGCGGTCACTCTTGTCCGGTCCGGCGCCGACGAGGACGTCGTCATCGGGACCCCGGTCGCGGGTCGGGGCGAGCGCGATCTGGACCCATTGATCGGGATGTTCGTCAACACGCTGGCGCTGCGCAGCCGGGTGCGTCGAGCGGCCTCGTTCACCGATCTGCTGGACGACATCCGCGAGATCGACGTGACCGCACTCGATCACGCCGACCTGCCGTTCGAGACTGTCGTCGACGAGGTCGTCGCGGTACGCGACACCGCGCACCCGCCGCTGGTCCAGGTCGCTCTGGCATTCCAGAACGCCGCACGGCCGACCGTCGAGTTGCCGGGGCTCGTCGTCTCCGAGATCGAGGCCCCGGTCACCACCGCGAAGGTCGACCTGCAGATCACGGTCCTCGACGAGCCGGGCCGCAGCCCGGCCGACGACACGCGCGTGATCGTCACCTATGCCACCGCCCTCTTCGACGCCGGCACGGTGGACGCGTTCGTCCGTCGGATGACCGCCATCGCGCGAGCGGTGGTGGACGAGCCGCACACGCCGGTCGGCGACCTGTCCACCGGAGACGATCACTTGGATGCGGTGATCGCGGCACCGGGTCTCGCGTCGGCGAGGTCGACGCTCGCCGACCTGCTGGACGCCGCGATCGCCGTGAATCCCGACGGCATCGCGGTCACCGAGAACGGGCAGCACCTGACGTACACCGAGCTCGACCTCCGTACGCGCCGGCTGGCCGACGTACTCCGTGCGCGTGGCGCCGGGCCGGACGCCGTGATCGCCCTCGCCACACCGAGATCTCTCGAAGGCACGGTCGGGTTCTGGGCGATCGCGCGCACGGGCGCGGCGGTGGCGCCCGTCGACCCCGGCCTGCCCGGGGAGCGCCTGCGCTACATGCTGGACACCGTCGACGCGCGTCTCGGGGTCACCTCGTCCGAGGTCGTCGCCGGGCTGCGACCGGCGGCTGCGGCGGTGGACTGGGTTGTCGCCGAACAGCCCGGCGATCCGGACGAGACCGGAGTCGCGTCCGCCCGACGTCCGCGCCCCGACGAGACGGCCTATGTCATCTTCACGTCCGGCTCGACCGGCCGGCCGAAAGGCGTCGCGGTCACCCACCGCGGGCTGGCCGATCTGATCGCCGATGCCCGTGCGAGATTCGGGCTCACGCCGGCGGCGCGCGTACTCCGCTTCGCGGCACCGGGTTTCGACGCCGCGGTGTTCGAGACGCTGGTCGCGGTGGCGGCCGCGTCGACCATGGTCGTGGTGCCCGGCGGGGTCACGGGCGGCACCGAACTCGCGGCGATCCTGCGGCGGGAGCGTATCACCCACGCGACGATCACCCCGACCGCCCTCGCCACGGTGTCCGAGGCGGTCACCGAATCGGGCGCGGCGACCGGCACCGGGTTCCCCGATCTCGAGGTCATCTCCGTCGCCGGTGACGTCTGTTCGCCGGAACTGGTCCGGGCCTGGTCCGCCGGTCGCTCGATGCACAATCTCTACGGTCCCACCGAGACCACCATCTGGGCGACATCGTCGGCACCGATGCGGCCCGACTCCGCGGTCACCATCGGTGGTCCGATCGCCGGTGTCACCGCCGCAGTTCTCGATCCCCGCCTGCATCCCGTTCCCGCCGGCGTGGCCGGGGAACTGTATCTGGCGGGTTCCGCCCTCGCCGTCGGCTACGTCGGCCAGACCGCGTTGACCGCCGAGCGCTTCGTCGCGGCACCGTTCGGCGCGCCGGGCGAGCGGATGTACCGGACCGGTGATCTCGTACGATGGCGCCGACGGAGCGGCCGCTGGACGCTGGACTTCCTGGGCCGCAGCGACTTCCAGGTCAAGATCCGGGGTTTCCGGATCGAGCTCGGTGAGATCGACGCCGTTCTCGGCGAGCACCCGGGGGTGGACTTCTCGACGACCGCCGGAATCGAGCACCCGACCTCGGGTGAGACGGTCCTCGTGTCCTGGGTCCATGGTGTCGTCGGCGCTGCGCCCGACACCGCAGACGTCGCGACCCACGCGGCTCGACGGCTCCCCGCCCACATGGTGCCCACCGTGATCGTGCCGATCGACGACATCCCGCTGACGGACACCGGAAAGCTCGACAGCAGGGCGTTGCCCACACCGCGTTTCGGTGCACACGTCCACGTCCGTCCGTCGACGGCAACCGAGCAGGCGGTCGCTGCGGTCTACGCAGAGGTCCTCGGACTCGATGCCGCGGAGGAGGTGTCGGCCGAGGCGTCGTTCTTCGATCTCGGCGGCACCTCGCTGTCGGCGACCCGGGTGGTGGCCCGCCTGGGTGGCTCGCTCGGTGTGGAGATCGGAGTCCGCGCGCTGTTCGAGACGCCGACGGTCCGGGCGCTGGCCGCCGCCGTCGATGCGGGGGAACACGGTCGCGGTGCCGATCTGCCCGCGCTCGAGGCGATCAGCCGGCCGGACCCGGTACCCCTCTCGTACGCCCAGCGTCGGATGTGGTTCCTGAACCAGTTCGATCCGCACTCCGCCGCCTACGTGATCCCCATCGTGGTCCGTCTGCGCGGGGACCTCGACGTGTCCGCGATGCGGGCGGCCATCCTCGACGTCGTCGACCGCCACGAGGTGCTGCGCACGATCTACCCGACGACGACGCCCGACGGCGACACCGGCGCGGAATCCATCGCGGCCGGGTCCGCGTCGGCCGAAACGGGCGCTCGCGCCGTCGAACCCGTGGCGCATGCGCCCGACGACTGGGCCGGGCGCATCAAGATCGGGCACACCGTGGTCCCGCCGCGGGCCGCCGCATCATCCGACGAGGTCGTCGACCAGGAGATCCAGGAACTCGTCACGACCACGTTCGACGTGACGACGGACCTACCGGTACGGGTGCGCGTCATCACCGCGTCGGCGGATCACCACGTACTCGTCATCGCGCTGCACCACATCGCCGCCGACGGTGAGTCGGCACCGGTGCTGGCGGCCGAGATCGCGCGGGCGTACGCGGCCCGGCGGTCGGGCCGCGCACCGGACTGGCCGGCCCTGCGCTTCCAGTACGCGGATTACGCGGTGTGGCAACGGCATCGGCTCGGTGACCCCGCGGACGCCGACTCCCTGATCGCGCGCCAGTTGCGGTTCTGGGTCGAGCGGTTGACCGGCCTGCCCGACATCCTCCCGCTGCCGATCGACCGCCCGCGCCCCGCCGACACCGATGGACGCGCGGCCACCGTGCGGTGGTCATTGCCCGCGGCCGTGGTGTCGCGACTGCGCCGACGCGCCGCCGCCCGCCGTGCCACCCTGTTCATGGTCGCGCACACGGCCACCGCCGCGGTCCTCGCGCGCCTGACGTCGACGAACCGGATCGCCGTGGCCACACCCGTCGCGGGACGAGGCCGACGCGAGATCGACCAGCTGATCGGCATGTTCGTCAACACCGTCATCCTGTCGGTCGACGTCGAGCCGCACCTCACCGTCGGCGCGTTGCTCGAGCAGGTCAAGAACGCCGACCTCGCGGCGTTCGACAACGCCGACGTGCCGTTCGAGCGGGTGATCGACGCGGTGAACCCGCAGCGCATCGAGAACGTGGAGCCGCTCGCCCAGGTGCTGCTCGTCCACTCCACGAGCCGCGGACCGGCGCTCGGCACACTGGCCGATCTCGACACCGAGTTCGTCGAGATCGAGGACACCGCCGCGAAATTCGACCTCACCATCGGTTTCCGCGAGACCGCCGACGGTGGGCTGACCGGCTCGATCGCCTATGCCACTGCGCTGTTCGACCCGGCGACCGCGGAGATGATCTCCGCGGCGTTGTCCGCGGCACTCAGCTCGCTCGCCGACGACGCCGACCTGCCGGTCGCCGACCTCCCGATCCTCACCGCAGCCGAAGCCGATGCGCAACAACAGCTCTCGGTCGGTCCCGCGGTCGTCCTGCCCGACCTCACGATCCCGGCCGCGATCGCGGCCGCCGACCATCTGCGAGCGTCGGAGGCGGTTGCGGTGCGTTTCGGGGACCGCACTCTCACCCAGCGCGAGTTCGCGGCGCGGGTGGCCACCCTCGCGCGGGAACTCATCGCGCTCGGGATCGGCCCGGAGGACTGCGTCGCGGTGTGCATGCCGCGGTCGATCGAACTGGTCATCGCGGTCCACGCGGTACTCGCCGCCGGCGGTCAGTACATGCCGGTGGCACCCGACGCTCCCTCCGACCGCGTTCGCCACATGGTCGACACCGCGCACGCGAGGATCGCGCTGATCTGCGACGACCGGGCGCCCGCGGCGCAAGTTGTCGCCCGCGCGATCGTTGTGGACGCCGCGAACCCTGTCGACCTCGACACTGTCCCGGTCGCCGCCGACGAACGTCTGTCGATACTGCGCCCCGACCACGCGGCGTACACCATCTTCACGTCGGGGTCCACCGGCCGACCCAAGGGCGTCACGGTGTCCCATCGCGCCGTACTCAACCGATTGCGATGGGGAGTCGACGAATTCGGGATCGGACCGCACGACTCGATCCTCCTGAAGACGCCCTTCACCTTCGACGTGTCGGTGCCCGAACTGCTGACCCCGGCGCTGACCGGCGCCCGGTTGGTCATCGCGCCCGACGACGCCCATCTCGATCCGCATTCGATGGCTCGGCTGATCGACGCCGAGCAGATCACCACGGTGCACTTCGTACCGTCACTGCTCGCCGTGTTCATCGACGAAATCCGGCCCGTTCGCTCCGCTCCCGACGCCGGTGACATTCGGCCCGCTCGCTCCGCTCCCGGCGCCTGTGACATTCGGCCCGCTCGCTCCGCTCCCGGCGCCGGTGACATTCGCGACGATGCGAGTTCGCCGCTACCGAGCCTGCGACACCTCTACTGTTCCGGTGAGGCCCTGCCACCGGCGACACTGCGGGCGACGCGCGCGGCGCTCCCACGCGTACGCGTCTCCAACCTGTTCGGTCCCACCGAAGCCGCCGTCGAGGTCGCCGTCGCGACTCCGGACCCCGGCGCGGACGTGGTGCCCATCGGGCGGCCGGTGTGGAACACCCAGACGTTCGTCTTCGACGCACGCTTGCGTCCCGTGCCGGCGGGCGTCACCGGCGAGTTGTATCTGGGAGGCGTCCAGCTCGCCCGCGGATATGCGGCACGGCCGGACCTCACCGCCGAACGCTTCGTCGCCGATCCCGCAGGCGGCGGCCGACGCCTGTACCGCACCGGCGACCTCGTCCGGCGTAACCGTGCGGGCGACCTGGAGTATCTGGGACGCAGGGACTTCCAGGTCAAACTCCGCGGACAGCGGATCGAACTCGGTGAGATCGAGGCGGTCCTGTCCGACATCGACGGCGTACGCCAGGCCGTGGTCACCGTCGCGAGCGCCCCGGGCGGTTCGGACCACCTGGTGGGATATCTCATCGGACCCGGCGGCGGTGGACCGGACGGGGACGAGTTCATCGCACGCGCGCGGGAGGCGGTGACCGCGTCGTTGCCGGTGTACATGCGGCCGACACTGTGGGTGCCGCTGACCGAAGCGCCGCTCGGCAGCACCGGCAAACTGGACCGGAAATCGCTGCCGGCGCCGCGCTTCGACCCGTTGTCGGAAGCCGTCCACGCCGACGCCGCACCCGCCGACGACGCGGAACGGACCGTCGCCGCAATCGTTGCATCACTCCTCGGGGTCGAGGACGTCCCGGTGACCCGGTCGTTCTTCGAACTCGGCGGGGACTCCATCGCATCCATCCGCCTCGCGTCGATGCTGCGCGCCGCGGGGCTCCATCTGACCCCGCGCGAGGTGTTCGCGGCGTCGACCATCCGTGAGCTGGCCCGTCGTGCACAGACGGAGGCGATCCGGAAACTCGACGAAATACCGGGCGGGGCAGTCGGTCCGGTTGGGATGACCCCGGGCCTGGCGTGGATGCTCGACCTCGCCGACGACCCGGACGACCTCGCGGACTTCTCGCAGAGCACGGTGCTTGCGCTGCCGGTCGAGGCGGACGAGGCCGCCGTCCGCGCGGTGGTGACCGCGGTCGTCGCGGCCCATCCGATGCTGACGGCATCGCTGCGGACCGACTCCGTCGGGGGTCCGGTCGTCGTGGCGGGCGACGGCGACCCGGGTGACATCACGGTCGAGATCCTCGACCGCTCGGACATCTCGACATCGAGCCGGCCATCGACGCCGGCGCGCTCCGTCGACAGCGCCATCCGGGCAGCCCATGCGCGCGCCCTCGCGACCTTGTCGCCGGCCGACGGACGACTGGTCGCGGCGATCGGCGTCCGCTTCGCCGACGGCACCGGCCGACTCGTCGTCGCCGCCCATCATCTCGGCGTCGACGCCGTGTCGTGGCCGACCATCGTGGCGGGTCTGGGACGCGCGTGGTGGCAGTACCGCAACGGGGAGACGCCGGGCCTCGCGGCCGCGGGTACCTCGTTCCGGCGCTGGTCGGGTGTGCTGGCGGGACTCGCCGATCGCGCAGAGGAGATTGAGTGGTGGTCGCGCCAGCTGCCGCCGACCCCGGCGGAGTGGGAGATCGACCGGGCCCGGGACCGTCTCGCGACCACGATCTCGGTGTCCCGCACCGTCGGAGCCGGCCTGGCAGAGCGGGTCTTGGGCACGGTCGCCGAGACGTTCGGTGCGCGCCCGGACACCGTGGTGGCCGCGGCCGTGGCATTCGCGCTGCGGGATCCGGTCACGGCGTCCGGTCCGGTGTCGATGGTGATCGAGAACCACGGCCGCGAAGAGGGCATCGCACCCGGCGCCGACCTGACCGAGACGGTCGGATGGTTCACCTCGTTCGTACCCGTGAGCGTCGACGTCCCCGGGCCGGTGGAGGCGACCGCCCCGGCAGCACGAGGTGAGGCCGCCGCGGAGGCCACCCCCGGTCATCGTCTGGCGACGATGGTCAAGGCGCTCAAGGACACTCAGTCGCGAATGCCGGACAACGGCATCGCGTTCGGGCCGCTGCGATGGCTGCGTCCCGGCTCGCCGCTGCGAAACCGGCCCCTCCCGCCGATCACGGTCAATTACCTGGGTCTGCTCGGGGGCGGAGGCATCGACGACACCGATTCGACGGCAACGGATTTCGTGCCGATCGGTGACGCGCCGCCGCTTCCGCCGTCGGTTCGGGGAGACATGATCGCGTTGGCGGCGCTGACCGTGACGGCCGCCTCGGTGGCGACCGCGGGTGGTCGGGAGTTGCGAGTGGACCTCACGGCACCCGAGGGGTTGTTGGACGAGCCCGCGCTGGGCGGGATCGCCGATCGCTGGGAATCTGCACTGTCCTCGCTCGCCGCGTATGTGGATGCCGTGGGCGACCCGGGTCCGAGCGAGACCGACGTGATCGGCGGGCTCGACCAGACGGACATCGACCACGTGCTCGCCACCCGGACACGCGCAGCACGGACGCGCGGTCGCTACGCGATCTGGCCGCCGACGCCGCTCCAACAGGGGCTCTTCTACGAAGCCCAGCGGCTGGTCGGCGTCGATCCCTATGTGACCCAGTCGGTCATCGAGTTCGACGGAGCTCACCCCGCCGACATGCTCCTGCCGGCCGTCCGTGAGCTGTTGACCAGGCAACGTGTACTGCGCTCGGGGTTCACCCGC
The DNA here is from genome assembly GCF_031844505.1 of Gordonia sp. AC31. NCBI lineage: Bacteria > Bacillati > Actinomycetota > Actinomycetes > Mycobacteriales > Gordoniaceae > Gordonia > Gordonia sp. AC31. The sequence goes on along the minus strand of NZ_JAUZVK010000020.1, from coordinate 1,147 downwards.
ACGCCGTCGGGTCGACTGGTCGTGGTGGTACCCCCGGCCGATCATCCCGCGGTGACCGAGCCCGACTTCCGCGGCGTGGACCTCACCGGTCTGAGCACGGCCGACGCGGCCTCGCGGATCGTGCAGATCGCCGATGAGGACCTACGACGCCCGTTTGTCCTGGACGACCCGCCGCTCATCCGGTTCTCCGCGGTGTCCCACGACACGGTGACGGGCCCCGCGTGCACACTGGTCATCACCGCACACCACATCATCCTGGACGGATGGTCGGGGCCGATTCTCGTCGCCGACCTCCTCGCGGCCCAACTCGGCCGCCCGGCGATCACGCCGGCACGTGACTTCGAGTCCTACCTCGATTGGCTCGACCGACGCGACGCCGCGACCGCGATCACCGCCTGGCGCGAGCATCTCGCCGACATCGTTCCGACGCTGGTCCGTCCACAGGTGCACCCCGGTGCCGACCGCGAGCCCCGGCGGCACGAGGTGACGGCGCGGGTGTCCGCGACCACCCGGGCCGCCCTCGAACGGACGGTGCGGACGCTGGGCACGACGACGAGCACCGTGCTGAATGCGGCATGGTCGATCGTGTTGTCCCGCTTCACCGGCGAGCAACGAGTCGTTTTCGGTGAGACGGTGTCGGGGCGGCCCGCCGACCTCGACGGTGCCGACGGCATGATCGGCCTGTTCATCAACACCGTGCCGGTCGTTGCCGACGTCGCACCGGGTCGATCGCTGGCCGCTCTCATCGGTGAACTGCACCATGCCCGCGCCCGCATGCTCGACCACCAGTTCGTCGGACTCGGCGACATCACCGCGGCGACCGGCCACCCGCGCCTGTTCGACACCCTCGTGGTCTTCGAGTCGTATCCGGTCGACGTGGACACGGTCGTGGCGGGGTCGCGGACCTCGGGCCTCGAGATCCGCGACGTGAGCACGTCCGACGCCACGCACTATCCGCTCGCGCTCATCGCCGCACCGGAGGGCGACGACCTCTGCCTCACGGTCAAGACGGATCTGTCCGTCGTCGGCGAGGGTGTCGCCGAGACGGTCGCCGCCATGCTGACCGACCTGCTCGACGCGGTGATCGACGACCCGTCCCTGCCGGTGGCCGCGCTCGACCCGATGCCGACTGCCCTGCGCCCGACGG
>NZ_JAUZVK010000019.1:0-74257 GCF_031844505.1 Gordonia sp. AC31 | reverse complement strand
CCGGATGTCGGGAAGAACGCTTCGGTGGTGCATCGCGGTTGTCGCCGCGATCGTGGTGTCCGTCGGTGTGACACCGTCGGCAGTGACAGCAGCGCCGGCGGCCGTGTCGTCGTCCGACATCGCCACCGAATGTGCGGGCAAGCCCGTCCGGGTCGCAGCCCGGTGGTACTTCCCGCCCGGTGAACCCTCGGCGATCGTGTGGTTGCAGCACGGCTTCTCCCGCACGGCGGCCAATCTCGACTCCGTGGCCCGCGCATATGCGCAAGCCGGGTTCCTCGTCGTGAGCCCGACGCTGGACTCGGTCAACCTCGGCGGGTGCGCCGTCGCGTACAACATCGCCGACAACGCCGCGTTCGCGCGAACCATCGGCGGGGTCTTCGGTTCCGGCCGGGACCCCGGCAGTCCGCTCGCGACAAGCCTTCGCGAGGCCCGCGATTCCGCCCACCGCCCGGACGTGACGATGCCGTACCGGATGATCTTCTCCGGACACTCGGCCGGCGGCGAGTTCGTCGTCGTGGCGGCCGACGCACTCCGCCGTGCCGACCCCGTCGCCTACCGACGCCTGGCCGGCCTCATGCTGTTCGATCCCGTCAACTCGTTCTTCGGGGTCAACTTCGCCACCGCCGCACCATCTCTCAGTGCCGCCGGGCTGCCGATTCGCGTGATCGCCTCGCAACCGTCGGTATCCAACAACTTCGGGCAAGGCGTGTCCGTCCTCCAGGAGACAACGCGGCAGGAGTTTCTCGGCTCGCGCCTGGTGACCGGAATCCACATCGACGCCGAAGGCGAGTCGACCGACCTGATCGGCGAACTGTCCGAGCTCGCCGTGCCGCGTCCCCGCAACGGGCGGGTCATCCGCGCACTCGCCACCGGCTGGTCGTCGGACATGGTGGCCGACACCGCGACCCCGACCTACTACCCCGGCGGCCGTTACTACGACCTGCTCCTCGAAACCCGCACCGTCACAACTCTTCCCGTTCCCTAGAAACGACGCGGCCCCCGCACTCGCGATGAGTGCGGGGGCCGCGTCTTCTTGTCCTAGCGCCTACCGGTAGTCGTTGGAGAACCCGTAGTCGTCCAGCGGCACCGCAGCGCCGGCCGGAGCACCGAAGGTGCCGTCCGGGCTGTAGTAGGTGTCGTCGTAGGACGGCACCGCGTACGCCGCGGCACGAGCTTCCTCGGTCGGCTGAACCTGGATGTTGCGGTAGCGGTTGATACCGGTGCCGGCCGGGATCAACTTACCGATGATCACGTTCTCCTTCAGACCGATCAGCTTGTCGCTGCGGCTGTTGATCGCCGCGTCGGTCAGGACACGCGTGGTCTCCTGGAACGACGCCGCCGACAGCCACGACTCGGTCGCCAGCGAGGCCTTGGTGATACCCATCAGGACCGGACGTCCGGCGGCGGGCTCGCCACCCTCGGTCACGACCTGACGGTTGGCCGCCTCGAACTCGGCGCGCTCGACGAGCGAACCGGGCAGGAACTCGGTCGAACCGTGATCGATGATCGTCACGCGACGCAGCATCTGACGCACGATGGTCTCGATGTGCTTGTCGTGGATCGACACACCCTGGCTGCGGTAGACCTCCTGGACCTCGTTGACCAGGTGGATCTGCACCTGACGGGGACCCATGACGCGGAGCACCTCGTGCGGGTTGGCCGAGCCCTCCATGAGCTGCTGGCCGACCTCGACGTGGTCACCGTCGGCGAGGAGCCGCTCGGAACCGTCGTCGTGCTTGAACACGCGCAGACGCTGACGCTTCGAGATCTTGTCGATGACAACCTCTTCCGAACCATCGTCCGGGATGAGGGTGATCTTGTAGAAGCGGTCGTCGTCCTCGAGGCGCACCCGGCCGGAGACCTCCGCGATCGGCGCGACGCCCTTGGGGACGCGGGCCTCGAAGAGCTCCTGGACACGCGGCAGACCACCGGTGATGTCGTCACCGACGCCACCCTGGTGGAACGTACGCATCGTCAGCTGGGTACCGGGCTCACCGATCGACTGGGCCGCGATGATACCGACGGCCTCGCCGATGTCGACGAGCTTGCCGGTGGCCATCGAACGGCCGTAGCACATCGCACACACACCGGTGCCGGTCCCACAGGTCAGGACCGAACGGACCTTCACCTGCGTGATGCCGGCGGCGAGCAGGGCCTCGATGGCCGGGTCGCCCAGGTCGTGACCGCGTTCGACGATGACGTTGCCGTCGGCGTCGACCGCGTCCTGCGCCAGCGTGCGGGCGTAGGTCGAGGTCTCGACGTGCGCGTCACGGATGAGCGTGCCGTCGGCCTGCTTCTCGGCGATGGTCGTGGTGATGCCGCGCTCGGTGCCACAGTCGGTCTCGCGCACGATGACGTCCTGCGACACGTCCACCAGACGACGGGTCAGGTAACCCGAGTCGGCGGTACGAAGCGCGGTGTCGGCCAGACCCTTTCGGGCACCGTGCGTGTTGATGAAGTACTCGGCCACGGTCAGGCCCTCGCGGAACGAGGACTTGATCGGACGCGGGATGAACTCACCCTTCGGGTTGGTCACCAGACCCTTCATGCCCGCCAGCGAGCGGATCTGGGTCATGTTGCCCGCCGCACCCGACTTCACGATCATCGGGATCGGGTTGTCGTCCGGGTAGTGCGCCTCCATGGCCGCGCCGACCTCTTCGGTCGCCTGCTTCCAGATCTCGACGAGGGAGTCACGACGCTCGTCCGGGGTGAGGGCACCGCGCTGGAACTTGCGCTCCAGACCGTCGGCCCGCTCCTCGTACTTGTCGAGGATCTCCGCCTTCTGCGGCGGCACCAGCACGTCGGCCATCGAGACGGTGACGCCCGAACGGGTGGCCCAGTAGAAGCCGACGTCCTTCAGCTTGTCGACGGTCTGGGCGACCACGATCATCGGGTAGCGCTCGGCGAGATCGTTGATGATCACGGCCTGACGCTTCTTCGGCATCTGCTCGTTGACGAACGGGTACTCGCTCGGCAGCAGCTCGTTGAACAGCACCCGGCCCAGCGTGGTCTCGATGTCCCACGGCGAGCCGTACTTCCAGCCGTCGGGGAACTGCTCGGCCTCGATGTCGGCCGGCGGACGCTGGTCGGTCAGACGCACCTTGATGCGCGACTGCACGGTCAGCACACCGCGGTCGACGGCCATGATGGCCTCGGCCGGGGTCGAGTAGACACCACGCTCCACGTCGTCGCTGTTCGCCGGGGTGTACTCGCCCGCCGCACCCTCCTTGAGGGTGGTCAGGTAGTACAGACCGGTCACCATGTCCAGACGCGGCATGGCGAGCGGACGGCCCGACGCCGGCGACAGGATGTTGTTCGACGACAGCATCAGGATGCGCGCCTCGGCCTGCGCCTCCGCCGACAGCGGGAGGTGCACGGCCATCTGGTCACCGTCGAAGTCGGCGTTGAAGGCCTCACACACCAGCGGGTGGAGCTGAATGGCCTTGCCCTCCACCAGCTGCGGCTCGAAGGCCTGGATGCCGAGGCGGTGCAGCGTCGGTGCACGGTTCAGCAGAACCGGGTGCTCGGCGATGACCTCTTCGAGGACGTCCCACACCGCGGGGCGCTGACGCTCGACCATGCGCTTGGCCGACTTGATGTTCTGCGCCTGGTTCAGGTCGACCAGACGCTTCATCACGAACGGCTTGAACAGCTCGAGAGCCATCAGCTTCGGCAGACCACACTGGTGCAGCTTGAGCTGCGGACCGACCACGATGACCGAACGGCCCGAGTAGTCGACGCGCTTGCCGAGCAGGTTCTGACGGAAACGACCCTGCTTGCCCTTGAGCAGATCGCTCAACGACTTCAGCGGGCGGTTGCCCGGCCCGGTGACCGGACGGCCACGACGACCGTTGTCGAACAGGGCGTCGACCGACTCCTGCAGCATCCGCTTCTCGTTGTTGACGATGATCTCGGGAGCACCCAGATCGATCAGTCGCTTGAGGCGGTTGTTGCGGTTGATGACGCGGCGGTACAGATCGTTGAGGTCGGAGGTCGCGAAGCGGCCACCGTCGAGCTGCACCATCGGACGCAACTCCGGCGGGATCACCGGAACGGCGTCGAGGACCATGCCCAGCGGCGAGTTGCCCGACTGCTGGAACGCCGCGACGACCTTGAGTCGCTTGAGCGCACGCAGCTTCTTCTGGCCCTTGCCGCTGCGGATGGTCTCGCGCAGCGACTCGGCCTCGGCGTCGATGTCGAAGGTCTCCAGGAGCTTCTTGATCGCCTCGGCGCCCATCGAACCCTGGAAGTACTCGCCGTAGCGCTCTTCGAGCTGACGGTAGAGCTTCTCGTCGATGATGAGGTCGCCCGGGGCGAGCTTGACGAACTTGTCCCAGATCTCCTCGAGACCGTCGAGCTCACGCTGCGCGGCGTCGCGCATACGACGCATCTCGCGGTCGGCACCGTCGCGCACCTTGCGGCGCACGTCGGCCTTGGCGCCCTCGGCCTCCAGCTCGGCGAGATCCTGCTCGAGCTTCTGCTGACGCTCGTTCAGGTCGACGTCGCGCTGATCGGCGACGGCCTTCTTCTCGACCTCCATCTCGGCCTCGAGCGTCGAGAGCTCGTTGTGGCGGAGCTCGTCGTCGACCGCGGTGATCACGTAGGCGGCGAAGTAGATGATCTTCTCGAGATCCTTCGGCGCCAGGTCGAGCAGGTAGCCCAGCCGGCTCGGCACACCCTTGAAGTACCAGATGTGCGTGACCGGGGCCGCCAGCTCGATGTGGCCCATGCGCTCACGGCGCACCTTGGCCTTGGTCACCTCGACGCCGCAGCGCTCACAGATGATGCCCTTGAAGCGGACGCGCTTGTACTTGCCGCAGTAGCACTCCCAGTCGCGGGTCGGGCCGAAGATCTTCTCGCAGAACAGGCCGTCCTTCTCCGGCTTGAGCGTGCGGTAGTTGATCGTCTCCGGCTTCTTGACCTCACCGTATGACCAGTTGTGGATGTCGTCGGCCGTGGCCAGGCCGATCTTCAGTTCGTCGAAAAAGTTGACGTCGAGCACTTGTTACCTTTCCAGAGCTCTGTTGTCAGTGGCCGGGGCGAAACCCGGCCGGGTGAGGGTCAGATCAGTTGGCGAGATCGTCGACGGTGGCCGACTCGTTGCGCGACAGGTTGATGCCGAGGTTGGCAGCGGCGCGCTCCAGGTCCTCGTCGTCGGTGTCGTGCATCTCGATGGCGGCACCGTCGGAGCTGAGCACCTCGACGTTCAGGCACAGCGACTGAAGCTCCTTCAGCAGCACCTTGAACGACTCGGGGATACCCGGCTCCGGGATGTTCTCGCCCTTGACGATCGCCTCGTAGACCTTGACGCGGCCCACCACGTCGTCCGACTTGATGGTCAGCAGTTCCTGCAGCGTGTACGCGGCGCCGTAGGCCTGCATGGCCCAGCACTCCATCTCACCGAAGCGCTGACCACCGAACTGCGCCTTACCGCCCAGCGGCTGCTGGGTGATCATCGAGTACGGACCGGTCGAACGAGCGTGGATCTTGTCGTCGACCAGGTGGTGCAGCTTGATGATGTACATGTAGCCGACCGACACCGGGTACGGGAACGGCTCGCCGGAACGACCGTCGAACAGCGTCGCCTTGCCGTCGCCGTTGACCATGACCTCACCGTCGCGGTTCGGCAGCGTCGAGGACAGCAGTCCGGTCAGCTCCTCCTCGCGGGCGCCGTCGAACACCGGGGTGGCGGTGTTGGTGTCGGGCTCGGCCGAGTACATGTCCTCGGGCAGACGCGACGCCCACTCCGGCACACCCTCGGCGACGTTGATGTTCCAGCCGGCCTTGGCCACCCACCCGAGGTGGGTCTCCAGGATCTGGCCGATGTTCATACGACGCGGCACACCGTGCGTGTTCAGGATGATGTCGACGGGGGTGCCGTCGGGCAGGAACGGCATGTCCTCCTGCGGGAGGATCTTGCCGATGACGCCCTTGTTGCCGTGCCGACCGGCGAGCTTGTCGCCGTCCTGGATCTTGCGCTTCTGGGCCACGTACACGCGGACCAGCTCGTTGACGCCGGGCGCCAGGTCGTCGTCGTCCTCGCGGCTGAACACGCGCACGCCGATGACCTTGCCGGTCTCGCCGTGCGGCACCTTCAGCGAGGTGTCGCGGACCTCGCGGGCCTTCTCACCGAAGATGGCACGCAGCAGACGCTCTTCCGGGGTCAGCTCGGTCTCACCCTTCGGGGTGACCTTGCCGACCAGGATGTCGCCGTCGCGGACCTCGGCACCGATGCGCACGATGCCGCGCTCGTCGAGATCGGCGAGGACCTCGTCGGAGACGTTCGGGATGTCCCGGGTGATCTCCTCGGCACCGAGCTTGGTGTCGCGGGCGTCGATCTCGTGCTCCTCGATGTGGATCGAGGTGAGCACGTCCTCCTCCACGAGCCGCTGGCTCAGGATGATCGCGTCCTCGTAGTTGTGGCCCTCCCACGGCATGATCGCCACGAGCAGGTTCTTGCCGAGCGCCATCTCACCGTTCTCGGTGCAGGGGCCGTCGGCGAGGACCTGGCCGGACTCCACGCGCTGACCCTCGTCCACGATCGGACGCTGGTTGGCGCAGGTGCCGTGGTTGGAGCGCGCGAACTTGCGCATCCGGTAGGTGTCGCGGGTGCCGTCGTCGGACATGACGGTGATGTAGTCGGCCGAGACCTCTTCCACCACACCGGTCTTCGACGACACGATGACGTCACCGGCGTCGACGGCGGCACGCAGCTCCATGCCGGTACCGACCAGCGGCGACTCGTTGCGCACCAGCGGCACGGCCTGACGCTGCATGTTCGCACCCATCAGGGCGCGGTTGGCGTCGTCGTGCTCGAGGAACGGGATCATCGCGGTCGCGACGGACACCATCTGACGCGGCGAGACGTCGAGGTACTCGACATCGGTCGCGCCGACGAACTCCACCTCGGAGCCCTTCTTGCGCACCAGGACACGCTCGTCGGTGATGCGGCCGCTGGCGTCGAAGTTGGTGTTCGCCTGACCGATGAGGAAGCGGTCCTCCTCGTCGGCGGTCATGTACTCGATGTCATCGGAGACGACGCCGTCGACGACCTTGCGGTACGGGGTCTCGATGAATCCGAACGGGTTGACCCGCGCGTACACCGAGAGCGAACCGATCAGACCGATGTTCGGACCCTCAGGGGTCTCGATCGGGCACATGCGGCCATAGTGCGACGGGTGCACGTCGCGCACCTCGAGGCCGGCACGCTCACGGCTCAGACCACCCGGGCCCAGCGCCGACAGACGACGCTTGTGGGTCAGACCCGACAGCGGGTTGTTCTGGTCCATGAACTGCGACAGCTGGCTGGTTCCGAAGAACTCCTTGATCGCCGCCACGACGGGACGGATGTTGATCAGGGTCTGCGGGGTGATCGCCTCGACGTCCTGGGTGGTCATACGCTCACGCACGACACGCTCCATACGCGAGAGGCCCACGCGGATCTGGTTCTGGATCAGCTCGCCGACGGTACGCAGGCGACGGTTGCCGAAGTGGTCGATGTCGTCGACCTCGACGGGCACCTCGACGCCACCGGGGACGGTCATGTAGGTGGTGGTGTGCGGGTCGGCCTCGTGCAGACGCACCAGGTACTCGACGGTCGCGATGATGTCCTCGCGGGTCAGCGTGGACTCGCCCACCATCGGGTTGCCCGTCAGGCCCAGCTTCTTGTTGACCTTGTAGCGGCCCACGCGGGCGAGGTCGTAACGCTTGTCCTTGAAGAACAGGTTCTCCAGGAGGTTCTCCGCGGACTCCTTGGTCGGCGGCTCACCCGGGCGCAGCTTGCGGTAGACCTCCAGCAGCGCCTCGTCCTGGCTGCCGGTGTTGTCCTTCTCCAGCGTCGACATCATGATCTCGGAGAACCCGAACCGCTCGGTGATCTCCTCGGCGGTGAAGCCCAGCGCCTTGAGCAGCACGGTGACCGGCTGACGGCGCTTGCGGTCGATACGCACACCCACGGTGTCGCGCTTGTCGACGTCGAACTCGAGCCACGCACCGCGACCCGGGATCACCTTGACGGTGTGCAGGGTCTTCTCGGTGGTCTTGTCGATCGAGGCGTCGAAGTACACGCCGGGGCTGCGGACCAGCTGGCTCACCACGACACGCTCGGTGCCGTTGATGATGAAGCTGCCCTTTTCGGTCATGATCGGGAAGTCGCCCATGAAGACGGTCTGCGACTTGATCTCGCCGGTGTTGTTGTTGATGAACTCCGCGGTGACGAACAGCGGCGCCGCGTAGGTCATGTCCTTGTCCTTGCACTCCTCCACAGAGGCCTTGACCTCGTCGAAGTGCGGCTCGGAGAACGACAGGGACATCGAACCGGAGAAGTCCTCGATCGGGGACAGCTCGTGGAGGATGTCCTCCAGCCCGCCCGTCGGGTTCTCTTCTCCGCGGGCGATCGCCTTGGCGCGCCACTCCGGGGACCCGACGAGCCATTCGAAGGAATCGAGTTGGAGGTCGAGGAGGCCGGGGACCTCCAGCGGCTCGCTGATCTTTGCAAACGACGCGCGATGCGGCGCGCCGGGGATTGTTGAGGTGGACTGGCGGTTGACTGCCAAGATGCGTCCTTCCAACACGACGTTATTCACAACCTAGATGTGCGGTGGCTTGATGGGCCGTTCGCTGGTGACACCCTGAGATCGGCGATCACCGCAGCACACACAACTAAGAGTGGCCGTAGAAGGATCGATTGATGGACAGGAGGCAGCCAGCGCAACGTCCAACTGTAGCAGAAAATAGACGCACTTTGTCAAGCCCGTCAAGAAGCGATTTCGCACGGGTGGCTGCCTGCACGTCGACCGCTGGTCACAGCCTGGCCCGACAACGCCCAAACGTCAAGCGGTACGCGCCAATTTCGCCAACTTGTCCCGCGAGTCACCCGTCTACCTGGCGCTCACGCGGCGATCAGAAGGGCTCGACGCCCTGGATCCGCCACGTATCCCCCTCCTTGACCATCGCGAACTGGACACGCGGGGCGAGACTGTTGGTGGCGATGCTGTTCTGTGTCTCGCTGATGATGAGGTTCGCGATGACCGTCGCACGCGCGCCGTCGCCTGCGCCGGACAGGTTGGTGACGCCGACCGCGTCGACCCGGCATTCGGCTCCCGACTTGGTCTGGGTGATCAGGTCGCGCTGGGTCTTCAGCGACTCGTCGAATTCCTTGCGCGCATCTCCGGTGAGCGCGTTCTGGGCGCGTTTCGCCCAGCCGTCGAGGTCGGTGTGCTCGTGTCCCCACACCGCGCAGATCTGCTCCTGCGACTGGCCGATGAGCTCGGTGGTGGCGCTCTGATCGACGAACGCCCGGTTCTCCCCGAGGCCCGGCCGGAAGGCCAGGATCACCGCGGCGACGCCGAGCAGCACGGCCACCCCGGCCAGCATCGCGGTCAACAGCAGCGGATTGCGCTTCTTCGCCGGTCCCCGCTCGGGGGCCGGCCGAGACGGCCCAGAACCGGTCGACGACGGACCGTCCGCGCCTGTCTGCGTTCCGCTGGGACGCAGGGTCGAAACCCGCGACACCGGGCGGGTCCTGGTCGTGGGCGGGGTGGGTTCGGCCCCTTCGAGGCCCGGCGTCTCCGCTCCTCGCTCCTCAGCGGGCACGGAGACTTCCGCGTCGTCGGACTTCGACAGGGACACACCGGATTCGGTGGCCAGCTCGTCGGCGTCCGAACGCGCGGCACGGGTGTGTCCGGCGACCTTCGGCGTCGGACGTCGCTTGCGCGGGGGCTGGTTCGGGGTCGGTGCCATCAGTTTCCGCCTCCCGTCGCGGGCGCCTGGCCGGCGTCGGCGTACTCGATGCCCTCGAGACCGGCGACGTTCTCGGCCTTCCAGGTGTCTCCCTCACGGGTCATGCTGACCTGGAAGCCGCGCGTCTGGTCGACGTTCGGCTCCCCGGCGCGCTGGAGAGTCGTGAGGACGTAGACGAGGACCTTCGCCTTGCCACCCTCGTCGTCGACCTCGCTCGGCGCACTGCGCAGCAGCCGCGCACTGAGCTTCGCGGTGTTCTCCCCCGCCTCGGCGAGCACGTCGAGGACGTTGCCGGTCTCGCCGGCCTTCTCGTCGCCGGCCTTCTCATCGCCGTCCGTCGCGTCGCCGAGGACCTCTTGCTTGGCCTTGCCGGTAAGCGAACCCTCCGCGCGCTGACGGAAGTCGTCGATGTTCGCCGGGTCGATCGTGGTGATGTTCAGGACGGCCTGCTCGGCTGCCTGGGTCGCCTCGTCGCGCGCGTCCTTGGTGGCGTACGCACCCATGGCCTGGACACCGAAGACCGCCACGCACACGAGTGCCGCGATCACCGCGACCACGGACAGCGCGAGTAGTCCCACGCGGGTCGTCGTCGAACCCGAGGAATCCGGGGTCTCGGGGCCGGTGATTGTCGAGGTGCCAGTCATAGCAGAAGACACTGTATAGATCGCTCCTGAGCACAGCCTAAGTCCCGATCGGCCCGCGCTGGGCGGGGCGTCGGGCTCGGCAGGCCGCGCGTCGTTACTTGGGCCGCACGCCGAGCAGCGCACTGAGCTGCATGGCGAGCGGGTTGAGGTTCAGCTTGTCCGGGTCCTTCTTCGGCGTGTTGTCCCACGGCTGCGGGTACGCCGGGTTGGCGTACTGCGCACGGTCGGCGCCGCGCACACCCGTCGGGTTCCCGAACGGCACCTTGCATCGGGCCTCGGTGTTGAACGGGAACTCGTCGTAGTGGACGTCGAAGTTCGGGTTCTTGCGCTTCATCTCCGCGATGATCTCCTGGGTCCCCTCGTAACCGCGGGTACACGAGGCCGGGTTGTTGGTCTCCAGGACGATACCGAAGTGGATCTGACCGTCACCGGGAGCCGGCGAGTGACTGCCCGCAGACAGTGCCGACAGCATCGCGAACGTCATCGACGTCGTGTAGGTGACCGGCTCGATCGTGCGCGCCACCTCGGCGAGATCCTTCACCACCTTGGAGATGTCGTTGCCGTTCTTCTGGATCAACTCGGAGATCTGCGTCGCCGACAAGGTGCCGGTGGTCAGCAGCCGGCGCAGATCCGGATCCGACGACGCCAGGGTCGCGGTGATCAGGTCGAGGTTGCGCGACCAGCTGAGGATTGCGTCGGACTGGTCGGCCTGTGTCGCCAGGACGACGTTCGAATCCTGGATCAGCCCGACCACCTCGCTCAGGTTGTCGACGCCGGCCCGCGAGAGCTTGCCGAGGGAATCGACGAGCCGGGTGAGGTTCTCCCCCTGGCCGTTGAATGCGTTACCCAGTTCGGTGATGACGGTGTGCAGGTCGTCGACCGGGATCGACGAGGTGAAGTCGACCGCGGACTTGACCACGTCCTCGAGCGGCTCGGGCAACCGCGATTCCCGGATGGTCGAGCCGTTCTCGAGATAGGGCCCCGACGCCGAGGTCGGCTGCAGGTCGACGTACTGCTCACCGATCGCCGAACGCGATGCCACCACGGCCACCGCCGACGCCGGGATCTTCGGTCCGCCCGAGTCGAGCTCGAGCTTGACGTCGACACCCTCCTGGGTGAGGTCGAGCGCACCGACCCGGCCGACCGGCACACCCAGGTAGGTGACCTCGGCGTTGGTGAAGATGCCGCCGGAGGCGGGCAGCTCGGCGGTGACGGTGTACATGCCGACGCCGACCAGCTTGTCCAGCCGTGCGTACTTCGCGCCGACGTAGGCCAGTGCGACGAGGCCGACGATGACGAAGGCGATCAGCTGGATCTTGACGAGCTTGCCGATCATCGTCCTGCTCCTGTCGGTGACTCAGGGGCCTGGGACTTGGGGGCCAGACCCATGGCCGCGAGCGGGCTGTCGAGAACCCCCTGGCCGGGCGCCGCCGGTACGGGCGCCGAGGCCGGGTAGGTGCCACCCGACGGTGGGGTGTTGGGTCCCGGCCGTGAGTTCGGGGCCGGCGGGAGCAGCGTGATCGTCGGCCAGCCGTACCGCGGCCCGTTGCCGTTGTAGTACGGGTTGCGCGGATTGACCGGCACCTTCACGCGGGCCGGCGGCGAGTACTTCGGTGTCCCCTGCCCGACGCCGAGGGCCTCGAGCTGGTTGAGGATGCGCAGGTCCAGCGTCATGAACAGATTGGCCGAGTCACCGTGGAAGGCCGGGAGGACCCAGTCCGGGAACGGGAGCGTCAGCATCAGCGGCGCCGCGGTGATCAGGTCCGGTGCGGCCTTGGTCAGCTCGCTCAGGATCGGCCGCAGCGCCTTGAGATCGTTGATCAGCGCCGTGCGGGACTTGCCCAGCACATCGGTACCGACCTGACCGAGCTGATCGAGCTTGGTCAGCAGGTCGACGAACTGCGGTCGCTGTTCCTCGAGCACCTCGATGCCCTCGGGGAGCTGCTTGAGGATGCGGTCGATCTGTGCGGTCTGCTTCTCGGTCCGTGCGGACAGATCCGCGAGACCGTCGATCGCGGCGACGATGTCGTCGCGCTGACGATTGAGCCCCGCGATGAGTTTCTCCGTCTGATCGATCAGGCTGCGCACCTCGTCGGTACGGCCGCCGAGCGTCTTGTTCAGCTCCGAGACGATCGGCTGCAGCTGGTTGATGCCACCGCCGGTCAGCAGCAACGCCAGGGCTCCGAGAACCTGCTCGATGTCGGTCGCGGTACGCGTGCGGTCCACCGGGATCGGCTCGGCGGGATTCTGCCGCGGCGCGTTCGCGCTGTTGTCCGGATCGCTCAGCGACACGAACTTCTCACCGAGAAGCGAGGTCTGTTGGACGCTGGCCTGCGCCTCGTCGGACAGGTCGACGTCGTTCTGGACCTCGACGGTGACCTGCGCGAACCAGGCGTCGTTCGGCACCTCGACCTTGGTGACGCGCCCGACGGGGATGCCGTCGCGTTTGACCATCGACTGCGGCACCAGGTCGAGCACGTCGTCGAACTGGATCTTGTATGTGCGCGGGCTGCTCCCGGTGTCGACGCCGCCGGGCAGCGGGATCGACTGGATGCCGCCGGACATACAGCCCGACACCATCACGGTCAGCGAGAGCGCGGCGCCGGCCAGGGTGGTCCGTACGGAGCGTCGGTTCATCAGTTGCCTCCCCGGGGTCGCGGGGCACTCGAGCTCGGTGACGGCTTCGTCGACGGGGTCTTCGTCGCCGACGGTGCAGGCGTGTTGATCTGCGGGTCGGGGTTGCCCGGAACCGTGCCCGGAACCGGTGCCTTCTGCAGCTTGTTGTTGCTCATGATGCCGAAGGGCAGCACCGGTAACACCGGCTCGAGCACCCCGTCGGTGATCTGCTTGCCGATGGCCTCACATTGGTTGATCAGCGGGCGCAGAGTGTTGCTGAACTGCGTGAACTGCGGGTTTCCCGGCATCAGCGCGCCCAGATCGAGCAGGCGGCACTGCGCGCCGATCAGGTCCTGCAGCTCCGGGATCGTCAGACGCAGGGCCAGCGTTCCCGACTCCGCGTCGTAGGCGTTGATCAGGTTGTTCATGGCCACCGGCAGGACCGTCAGGACCTCTTTGAGGTTGTTCTTCTCATCGAGCAGCGCTTGCGTGGTCGGCTGCAGGTCCTTGACCGTCTCCCCGATCTGCTCACGGTTGTCGGCCAGGAAGCCGGCCACATCCCCGAGCGCGATCGACAACTTGTTCAGCGCGGCTGCGAGTTGTTCGCGCTCACCCGCGAGGAACCTGTTGAACGACGCCATCTGGGTGTTGAACTGCCGCACCTGGGCGTCGTTCTCGCGCAGCGCGCCGACGAAGGTGTTGAGGCCCTTGACGGTGTCGAAGAGGTTGTTCCGCGAATCGCTCAGCGTCGTGGAGGCCTTCGACAGGTTCTCGATGGCCTTTCCGAGCTTCTCGCCGTTGCCGGCGAGGTTCTCGGCGCCCGTCGCGACGAGTTCACTCACCGCGCCCTGGCGTCCGGTGCCGTCGGTCTTGTTCGCGCCGTCGGGCCCGAGGGCGTCCGACAGTTCCTTGACGCTGGCGTAGAGCTCGTCGACCTCGACCGGGACCATGGTCTGGTCCTCGTTCAGGGTGATGTCGCGACCGGCCTTCGGGCCTCCCGAGTAGGCCGGGGTCAGTTGCACGAAACGGTCGGCGACGACCGATGGGATCATCTGCACGGCACGGACGTTCTCGGGCAGCGTGATGCCGCGGTCGACCGTCATGGTCACCTTCACCGTCTCACCCTGCGGCGTCACCGAATCGACCTTGCCCACGGCCACGCCGAGGATGCGGACGTCGGAACCGGAATAGATGCCGACCGAACGTTTGAACGTCGCGGTGATCTTGGTGGTCCCGATCGCGGAGAACACCCACCACAGGGCGCCCGCGACGACGAGCGCGAGAATCAGCCCGAGGATGAGCGCGACGATGTGCCGCGGGGTGAACCAGCGGCCGGGGCCGGAGATCTGTGTCAGGTCTGGTGCGGTCATCAGCCTGCCCCCGTTCCGCCGTTGTTTTCCATCGCCATCTTGTTCGGCGGCCGTGTGGTGTTCTGCTGCGGCAGCGCCGGCGGCAGTAGGTTCACCACGACCTGATCGAACCAACGGCCGTTGCCGAGGACGTTGGCGTACAGGCGGTAGAACGGCGCCATGTTCTTGATCGTGTCGCGGATGTTCTGGTTCTGACGCTGCAGCAGCTCGTTCACGCCCTTCAGCGCGTCGAGCGCCGGGCCGATCTGCTCCTCGTTGTCGCGCACGATGCCGGTAAGCGAGTCGCCGAGGCTCGTCGTGCTGGCCAGCAGAGCGGAGATGGACTGCTGCCGGTTGTTCAACTCGTCGAGCAGCTGGCCCGCGCCGCCGATCAGGCGCACGAACTCCTCGTTGCGATCGGCCAGGAGCTTCGAGGTGTCCTTGGTCGCGGCGAGGAGCTTCTGCACCTCCTGGTCGCGGCTGGCGATCGTGTTGGACAACCGCGCGAGACCGTCGAGCGCGGGTCCGGTGTTGCCGGCCGTACCGGAGAAGGCATCCGACAGCACGCGCATCGACTCGGCCAGCTGATCGTTGTCGAAGTCCTCGATCTGCTGCGCCGCACCCGAGAACGCCTCGATGACGTCGTAGGGCGAGACCGTGTCGGTGAGCGGAACGTCGGGGTCGGCCGGTTCACTGCCACGCGGGTTCAGTCCCAGGTACTTCTGCCCCAGGATCGTCTTGATCTGGATCGATGCCTGTGTCTGGTCGCCGATCCAGGTGTTCTCCACCTTGAAGCTGACGTCGACGCGGTCGCCGTTGAGCTTCACGCTCTCGACCTCGCCGACCTTGACGCCTGCCACGCGCACCTCATTACCCGCCCTGAGTCCGGCGGCCTCGGTGAACTGCGCGGTGTAGCGGGCGCCGGCGCCCAGCAGCGGAACCTCGGTCAGGTAGAAGGCACTGAGTCCGAGCATCAGGAGGATCAGGACACCGATGGCGCCGATGCTGACCGGGCTGCGTCGTCCGCCGAAGCGGCGATGCGGGTGCTGCGCCGGCTGCTTCGCGGCGTCGTCGTCGCCGTTGTCGTCGGCGCGGTTGTTCTCGTCTGCCATCGTGGTCACCCCCCTGGCTTCTCGTCAGCCCAGCAACGGGTGGCCGCACTGGTGTAGAGCACGTGATTGATGTCGGGCAGCGGCACCAGCGGCTGTGTCAGCAGCGTCGACTTGCCGTTGCCGGCGACGACGTCGATACCGCACAGATAGAACTGGAACCAGGAACCGAAGGTCGCGGCCCGGCCGACCTTGCGCAGCTTGACCGGGAGGTTGGTCAGCGTCTCCTCGATGTCCTCGTTGCGCTTGTTGATCTCGTCGGACAGCGACTTCAGTCCGGCGATGTCGCCCTGGATCGACGGGCGCGTCGCACCGAGGATGTTCGCGGTCACCGAGGTCAAATTCGACACGGAACTGATCGCCGATCCTACCGAACCGCGTTGCGCGGCAAGCCCGGTCACCAACTTCTCGGTGTTGTCGAGGAGGCTGGTGAACTGCTCGTCGTTGCGGTTGACCGTGTCGAGGACCTTGGTGAGGTTGCCGATCAGCTCACCGATCACCTTGTCCTTGTCGGCGATCGCGTTCGTCAGGTCCGCGGTGTCGCTGACCAGCCGCGTGATCGAGCCGCCCTGACCGTCGAAGACCGCGATGATCTCGGAGGTCAGCTTGTTGACGTCGTCGGCCGACAGCTGTTGGAACAGCGGCCGGAACCCGTTGAACAACTCGGTGAGGTTGACCGGCGGGTGGGTGGAGTCGTCGTCCTCGTCCAACCCGAACGTGTGACCCTGCGACACGGTCCGGGCCGGGTCGCCGGCGCCGCGTTCGAGCGCCAGATACCGCAGGCCGGTGAGGTTGCGATAGCGGATGTAGAGCTGGGTCCCGTCGGGCAACCGGTCGCGGTCGAGGTTGAACGAGACCATCGCCCGGTTGCGGTCGTAGACCTCGACTTTCTCCACCTGTCCCACTCGCACGCCGGCGATGCGGACGTCGTCGCCGGAGTTCAGCAGGGTGGCGTCGTCGAAGACGGCCTTGAACTTCGCGTCTCCGCCGCCGCCGGCGTTCGCGATGGTGATCGCGAGCAGGCTGGTCGTCACGACGGTGACGACCGCGAAGATGATCAGCTTGACCAGGGGCGCGATTATCGACCTCATTTGATCTCGACCTGCGCTCCCTGGAGGGAACCGCCGGCGATCATGGTCACCCAGGTCGGCACCGACTCCGGCGAACGGCCGCTCGTGGCGCCGTAGATGACCTGCAGCTGCTTGCGGTAGTCCGGATCGTCGAACGGGTTGGACCGGACCGATGCGGTACCGGCAGGCACGCCGCTGAACTGCGGCTGCGGCAGCTTCTGAACGTTGCGCGGACCGGCGTTGCGTGACGGCGGCTGGTAGCTGCCGTCGGCGAGACTGCCACCCGGATACTGCGGGAACGGGCGACCGTCGGTGGGGGGCTCGTAGCAGACGGCGGGTGGGTCGAGATCCATGAAGCGGGGTTCGTCCTGGTTCGGTAGATAGCGGCCACGAGGATTGATGAACTGCAGGTTCACCCGCACACCCGGGTTCTTGGTGCCCTCGCCCACGATTCTGCGTGACTCGGGGATCAGACCCACGAAGTTGCGGAACGTGCAGACGAAGGTCGGCGACTGCTTCGCGAGTCCGACGAGCAACTCTTCCGAGTCGACAGCGAGGTCGATCAGGTCGGTGCGGTTCTGGCGCAGCCAGCCGGTGAGGTCGTCGGATGCCACACCGAGGGTCGCGATGAGCGTCCGCAGATCTGCCTGCCGTTCGACGATGGTGTTCGACGTCGTCCGGAACGAGTCCAGCGCGTCGACGACGTCGGGCAGCGCCTGCGAGTAGGTCTGCGAGAAGGTCGCCAGGCCCTCGAGGGTGCCCTCGAGGTCGGGCAGGTTCTTGTTGACCTCGACGAAGATCTGGTCGAGCTCTTCGAGCGTCGTGCCGAGCTGCTCACCGCGGCCCGACAACGCCTTCGACAGCGCGGTCAGCGTGGCGTTGAGATCCTGCGGCGGGATGGCGTCGAGGACCGGAAGCAGCTTGTCGAACAACTCCTGGACCTCGAGTGCGTTGCCGCTGCGATCGGTCTCGATGGTCGCGCCGTTGGTCAGCGTCGGTCCGGTGTTGTCCTCGGGGACCTGCAGCGCCACGTACCGCTCGCCGAAGAGCGTCTTCGGCAGGATCCGCGCGGTGGTCTTGTCCGACAGTTCCTTCGCCTTGTTCGGGTCGAGGCCGAGGATGACCTCGACCGACCCGTCGGGCGCCGGCTTCACCTCACGGACCTCGCCGACGACCATGCCGCGCGCCTTCACGTCGGCGTTCGCGGGCAGCGCGTTGCCGGTGGAGTCGGTCATCAGGGTGACGTCGGTGAAGTCCTGGAACGTCTTGTTGAACTTGGTGATGGTCGCGGTGAGGAACAGTGCGACCACGAGAAAGAAGACCAGGCCGAGCAGCCTTCTACGCAGGACCGACACCGCTAACCTCCCACTCTGACCGTCGTCGTGGTGCCCCAGATCGCGAGTCCCAGGAAGAAGTCGAGGATCGCGATGAGGACCAGTGCCGAGCGGACCGCGTGACCGACGGCCACGCCCACACCTGCGGGTCCACCCGATGCGTAGTAGCCGTAGTAGCAGTGCACCAGGATGATCACGAAGGCGAAGACCAGCACCTTGCCGAACGACCAGAGCACGTCGGCCGGCGGCAGGAACAGGTTGAAGTAGTGGTCGTAGGAACCGCCTGACTGTCCATTGAAGACCGTCGTGACCACCCGAGACGCCAGGTACGCCGACAGCAGACCGAGCACGTACAGCGGGATGACCGCGATGAACCCGGCGATCACGCGCGTCGACACGAGGAACGGGATCGACGGCACGGCCATCGTCTCGAGGGCGTCGATCTCCTCCGAGATGCGCATGGCGCCGAGCTGGGCGGTGAAGCCACAGCCGACGGTCGCGGACAGGGCGAGGCCCGCCACCAGAGGCGCCACCTCACGGGTGTTGACATAGGCCGACAGGAAGCCGGTCAGTGCCTGCGACCCGATCTGGTCGAGTGCCGCATAACCCTGAAGGCCGACGACGACGCCGGTGAAGCCCGACATCAGCACCATCACGCCGATGGTGCCGCCGATCACCGCGAGTCCGCCCGAGCCGAAGGCAACTTCGGCGAGTAGGCGCAGGACCTCACGGGTGTAGTGCACCAGCGTCTTCGGCATCCACGCGAGCGTGCGGCCGTAGAACGACATCTGCTCACCGGCGCCGTCGAGCACCTTGAGTGGTCTGCCCAGCTGTTTGCGGGCCTCGTACATGTAGTACTCGGGCCTGCTCTTGGCGATCGTCACGCCGCCGCCACCATCGGTCACGACTAGCTCCCCTTCGGTGGGACGATCTGCAGGTAGACCGCAGTGATGATCAGATTGGCGAGAAACAGCAGAAGGAATGTGATGACGACGCTCTGGTTGACGGCGTCACCCACACCCTTCGGGCCGCCCTTGGGATTGAGGCCCTTGTAGGCGGCGACGACGCCGGCGAGGACACCGAAGACCGCGGCCTTCAGCGTCGACACCCAGAGGTCGGGCAGCTGGGCGAGGGCACCGAACGACGCCAGGTAGGCGCCCGGGGTGCCGCCCTGCATCACCACGTTGAAGAAGTAGCCACCACCGATGCCGATGACGGCGACCAGACCGTTGAGCAGTATCGCGACCAGGACCATGGCCAGCACACGCGGGACCACGAGTCGCTGGATGGGGTTGATGCCCAACACTTCCATCGCGTCGATCTCCTCGCGGATGGTGCGCGACCCGAGGTCGGCGGCGACGGCCGACCCGGCCGCACCCGCGATCAGCAACGACGTCACCAGCGGTGAACCCTGCTGGATGACGACGAGCACGCTGGCCGCGCCGGTGTAGGACTCCGCACCGAGCTGCTTGATGAGCGAACCCGTCTGCAAGGAGACGATCGCGCCGAACGGAATCGCGATCAGGGCGGTGGGCAGGATCGTCACACTGGCGATGAACCACGCCTGCTGGATGAACTCCCGCCACTGAAACGGGCGCACAAAGGTCTGGCGTGCAACATCGACGAAGAGCTGAACGATATTGCCGGTCTGGGCTAGGGCGCCCGTTCCGGCCTGCGCGATTCGGTCGACGCCACGCGTGGTGGCATTGGTCATCCCTGGATCGTCCGCCCTTCGTTTGCGTCTGAAGCACGATGACTGGGCTTGGTCAGTGCGTCGCCGCCACCGGGCGTCTGCCACTGCTCTGTCGGCGCATCGCTGCCGCCGTAGTCGATCACGTCGGTCTTGGCGTCGGCGACGGCCAGGTTCCCCGAGGAAGCGCTCGTCCACTCGTTGTCCCCGCTGTGGCGTCCGTTCGCCACATCCTCGGCGTGGGCGCGGCTCTCCTCGCGGATCTGGTCTTCCTGCTCCTGGCTGCGGCGGATCGCCTCCTGGGCGTTCTGGGGCAGGTCGGGCAGCATCGCGTGCACACGCTCGCGGTGCCGGGCGATCGCCTTGCGTTCGGGCATACCGGGATTGGGCTGCACCTGCGGGATGATCTCGGTGAAGTCCTCCTTGGTACCACCACCGGAGATACCCGCAGCCGCCATCGCCGCCTCCTGTGCGACGAGGGCCTCGTCCTTTTCCTCGGACATACCGATCGGACCGAACCGGTCACCGGAGAGGAACTGCTTGACCACCGGCTGCTCCGAGGTCAACAACTGCTCCCGCGGACCGAACATCACCAGTTCCTTACGGAACAACATGCCGATGTTGTCCGGGATCGTCCGCGCGATGTTGATGTTGTGCGTCACGATCAGGATCGTGGCATCGATCTGGGCGTTGATGTCGATCAGCAACTGCGAGATGTAGGCGGTACGCACCGGATCCAGACCCGAGTCCGGCTCATCACACAGGATGATCTGCGGGTCGAGGACCAGCGCGCGCGCCAGCCCGGCACGCTTGCGCATACCGCCGGAGATCTCACCGGGAAGCTTGTCCTCGGCACCGGTCAGACCGACCAGGTCGATCTTCTCCATCACGATGTCGCGGACCTCGTTCTCCTTCTTCTTCGTGTGCTCACGAAGCGGGAACGCGATGTTGTCGAACAGGCTCATCGACCCGAACAGCGCACCGTCCTGGAACAACACACCGAACAGCTTGCGGATCTCGTAGAGCTCCTTGGCCGAACACTGCGTGATGTCGGTCCCGTCGATGATCACCGACCCCTGCTCCGGATGCAGCAGACCGATCAGGGTCTTCAAAAAGACCGACTTACCGGTACCCGACGGCCCCAGCAGCGCCGAGACCTCCCCCTCCGGCAGGGTCAGAGTGACATCACGCCAGATGTTCTGCGAACCGAACGACTTGGTGAGTCCTTCGACGCTGACCTCAACACCCACAACTTCCTCCAGACGATCGCTGCCCCCGAGGCGGCCACGGTGTGACCGCGCACCAACCGGCGGCATTTGTGGTTGGGGTCACTCTAACCGACCCGTCCCCGCCCACAACGCCGCCGCGTGGTTCTCGGTGATGGCTGCGGGAAACCTACCGCCCGGTAACTCTCGCCGCGACGATGACAATATCCGATGGTTCGCGGTGAGGGAAGTCGGGCCGGCCCCTCGATGTGACGGCCACCGCAGACCTGGGCTCCACCTGTGGAACACGATCCGACGCCCAATGACCACCCTCGAAGTCGATGGGCGGTGGCGTCGGAATGATGTCGATCCGGCGGTCTCCGGCGTTAGCGCGGAGGTGCGGCTCAGGCAGCTGTGTGACCGAATTTCGCCAGCCACGGCCGCAAGAGGCCGACGAGCTCGCCGGATTCCAGCGTCGCCCACGTCCAACGGATCACGACGATCCCTTGGGCGCGGAGGGCGTCCTCGCGCCGCTTCTCTCGGATCAACACATCCCGAGGGGATTCGCCCGGACCCACGAGTCCGTACTTCTGGAGACCGTCGAACTCGCCGATGATTCGTCCATCCCAGTCGAAGTCGGCCCGCGCCTCGCCGTGCGGCGTCTGGAACGTGTGCTGCAGGCGCGGCGTCGGCAGTCCGGCCAGAACCATCTGCGCTCGGCTCCACGACTCACCGACACTCTCGGCGCGCGCGTCGGCAACATCCAGCGCCTGACGTGCGACACCGACGTTGCGCCAGCCTGCGCGGCTGTCGACCATCGTGGACATCAGCCCGGGATCCGCCCCCATGCGCAGCGCCTGGTCGAAGACGACGAGCGCTTGAGCGAAGTCGCCGGACATGGCGATGTCCACCGCGGTGCGTTCGGCGCGGGTGACCAGGACACCTTCGACGACCACCGTCTCATCTCTGCCCAGTGGGCCGTTGTGGACGTGGCGGTGCCCACGGACGAACCCGCCGCTCGAACTCGACGGCTTGGTGAGGTGGACCGTCTCACGCTGAGGATGCAGTGTCGCGAGGCCGAGAAGAGCGGCAGCGGACTGATGGCTGAGGGTCGCGACACCGCGGTCTCGCGCGGAGGTGGCGACGGCGATCGACCGCTTCCGATAGAGCCTGTCGGCGCCGTCGGGGCCGTCGAACTCCGCCGACGCGGCGATCCACACGCCCGGCGCGAGACGGACGAGTGCTCCCCGTGCGACTGCAGTGGTGACCACGCCATCGCCGATACCCGCCCGGAGTGTCGCCTCTCGACGGATCAGCCCGTGGCGGTCGGTGGGAAAACTGTCAGCAGGGAACCAGGCCATGCGTCTTGGACGCACACGACCCCGTCTCGGTTGCATCCCATTCCGGATTTCTCCCTGCGCACCGTGCGCCGAGCCCCCGGATCGAAGTCGCATGCGATGTCAGTCCGTCGGTGCGACTTCGATCGAGGTCGCACCGACGGATCGATGTCGCGTGCGACTTCAATCCGGGGAGACCGCCGGCCGAAGCCGCAGCAGGCCGACGAGTTCGCCGCGGACCGAGGGCGAGGGGGCGCAGACAGCAGACAGCAACGAGCCCGGGACAGCGATGCTGTCCCGGGCTCGTGAAACGCTTGCGCGTGAGTCGGTCTTACTTGACCGAAACCTTGGCGCCGGCCTCTTCGAGCTTGGCCTTGGCAGCCTCGGCGGCCTCCTTGTCGACCTTCTCCAGCAGAGCCTTCGGAGCGCTCTCGACGAGGTCCTTGGCTTCCTTCAGGCCCAGGCCCGAGACGACCTCGCGGACGACCTTGATGACCTGGATCTTCTTGTCGCCGGCACCCTCGAGGATGACGTCGAACTCGTCCTGCTCGGCAGCGGCCTCGGCGCCACCGGCAGCCGGGGCACCGGCAGCGGCGACGGCGACCGGAGCCGCAGCGGTGACCTCGAAGACCTCTTCGAACTTCTTCACGAAATCGCTGAGCTCCAGCAGGGTCAGTTCCTTGAACTGATCGATGAGCTCGTCAGCGGTGAGCTTCGCCATGGTTGGCGTCCTTCCTGTCAGTCCCCGTACGGGGCTTTGGTGTTCATCCCCGTACGGTTCGGGGATTGGTGTGGTGCGGCGGACGACCTATTCGGTCTCGCCGGCTTCGTTCTTCTTCTCCTGCAGGGCCGCGGCCAGGCGCGCCACCTGCGAAGCCGGCTGGTTGAACAGACCGGCGGCCTTAGCCAAGTTGCCCTTCATGGCACCGGCGAGCTTGGCCAGCAAGACCTCACGGGTCTCAAGGTCGGCGATCTGCTCGATCTCGGCAATGGACAGCGCGCGGCCGTCCATGTACCCGCCCTTGATGACCAGCGCCTTGTTGTCCTTGGCGAACGTCTTGATCGCCTTCGCGGCCACGACCGGCTCACCTTCGATGAAGGCGATGGCGGTCGGACCGGTGAACAGCTCGTCGAGCCCTTCCACGCCCGCCTCAGCAGCGGCACGCTTCACCAGGGTGTTCTTGGCGACGGAGTAGGTTGCACCCTCACCGAGGGAACGTCGCAACGTGCTGATCTGGGTGACGGACAGGCCACGGTATTCCGTGACAACCGTCGCCGTGGAGCTCTTGAACTGCTCCGCGATCTCCGCAACTGCGGCGACCTTTTCGGACTTGGCCATACTTCGCCTCCTCTCCTCGTCACTATGAGTTGGTCGAGTCCAACGAAAGAGCGACGGGCATCGGGAGGCGATCGAGGGCGGAGATGACAAACGCCCCGGCACACAGGCACGGGGCGTGAACGCACACACTGTTCGTGTGGAGCGACATTCCTCGTTCATCCTGCGTGGGCCGGCGACCTCGTCGCGCCTTCGTCCGGGAAATCCCGACGACCAACGGTCTCTGGTTGAACCGATACGACGCACGGGTGTGCATCACATCGACGACTAGGCTACGCGGACGTGGACGAACAATCCAAATCGTCGGACCTGCGGGACCCCAACGCCCGCGCACAGGCCGCCGCGGACGCCATCTACGACCGTCACCTGCAGCGGGCCTTCTGGCTGCCGGGGACACGTGCCGGAGCCGTCGCCTGGCCCATCGGGCGCGTGCAGGCCCAGTTCGGATCCTGGCATTACTGGTGGCAGGCACACCTCGTCGACCTGCTCGTCGACGCCGCGATCCACCGCGTCGGGTCGGACCGCTCCTTCGACCCCGACGTCGCCGACGACGCCAACCGGCTGATGCGCGGCATCCGGGTCCGCAACGGCGGCCGCTGGACCAACAACTATTACGACGACATGGCGTGGCTGGGACTGGCCATCGAACGCGCCGACCGGCACCTGCACCTCGACCATGCGAGCGGACTCCGTGTCCTCGCCGCGCAGATGCTCGACGCCTGGGTGCCGGCGGACGGCGGCGGCATCCCCTGGCGCAAGGCCGATCAGTTCTTCAACGCACCGGCCAACGGCCCGGCCGCGATCCTGCTGGCACGCACGGGTCACGTCGAACGCGCCGTGGCGATGTGCGACTGGATGGACGCCAACCTCGTCGATCCCGACACCCATCTGGTCATCGACGGTCTCAAGAAGCTGCCCGACGGTTCGCTGAAGCCCGAGACCGGCACCTATACCTACTGTCAGGGCGTCGTGCTCGGCGCCGAACTGGAGGCATTGCGCGTCACCGGAGACCACCGGCATCTCGACCGGTTGACCCGCCTCCTCGGCGCCGTCGAACGCCACTCCTGCACCGACGGCGTGATCAACGGCGGGGGTGGCGGCGACGGCGGCCTCTTCCACGGCGTACTGGCCCGCTACCTCGCACTCATCGCCACCGATCTTCCCGAGGTCGACGGTTCGGATGAACTCCGTACGCGCGCAGCCCGGATCGTGACCCGGAGCGCCGACGCCGCGTGGGCTCATCGCACCGAGGTCGCCGGACGGGTGATCTTCTCGAGCGACTGGCGACGATCCGCCGTGATCCCGACCGACGCCGGCACGAAAGCCCAGTTCGTGGCGGGCGCCGTCAATCCGTCCGAGGTTCCGGAGCGGGATCTGTCGGTGCAGTTGTCGGCGTGGATGGTGCTCGAGGCGGCCGCCGCCGTGGACCTGGGTTTACCTGAATGTGACCAGGAACACACGCGGCCATGACCAAAAGACGCCACCTCGTTAGCCATCCGATACCGCCGCTGAGTTATCCTTCAGCAACTACGTGAAGTGACCTGGACCACACTGTGATCCGCAGCCAGCGGACGGGCCGGGAAGCAAGCGACCGACACAACGGGGTGTCGGTGTCCACCCGGCCGTCTCGATCCGTGCAACAACTCGCGGGTGCGACACCTCATCCCAGGCAGGGTGATGCACCATGACGTACCAGCTGGATCCCACACAGCCGCGCGCCCGCGTCGCTCCGTCGACGCGAACCCGCACCACTGGTGCGCCGCATTTCGGCACGCTCCCCCTCGGCGATCCCACCGGCGGCGCCGACGGTCTCCGCTGGCGCGAGCAGGTCGACGGCAAGCAGCTCTACCCGCGCGTCGTCATCGACCGGAACGTCTCCATCACCATGAGCGACGGCGTGGTCCTGCGCGCCACGGTCATCCGGCCCGCCAACCGGTTCGGGCAGACGATCCTCACGCCCTATCCCGCGGTCATCAACATCAACCCGTACAACCGCGCGGCCATCGACTTCATCGACCAGACCCTCCACGCCCCTGTCCTCGGCAAGGCACTGCACACCGCATCCCGGTCGATGGACGCGACGGGCACGGCCCTCGAGGGACTCACGACGCTGACACAGACCCTGTCGGGCGGGGTCTTCGACGTCTTCGGCATCAATCGCAACCTGGTACGCAGCGGGTACGTGCAGGTCGTCGTCGACGTCCGCGGAACCGGCGCGAGCCTGGGTAAATGGCAGATCCTCGGTCCTCGCGAGCAGCAGGACTCGGTGGAGGTCATCGACTGGGTGACCGAGCAGGAGTGGTGCGACGGGACCGTCGGGATGGCCGGCTGGTCGTACTCGGCGATCAACTCGCTGCAGGCCGCGGACAAGCGGCCGCCACAGCTGAAAGCCGTGTTCGCCGTGGAGGGTTGCGACGACCTGGTGCGCGACATCTACATCACCGGCGGCATGCCGTCGGCCTTCATCCCGGTGTGGTTGTCCGCGGTCAACATGCTCAAGTGGGTTCCCAACCCCGCCAACGTGATCCGCGACCTCGTGCGCGGTGACGCGGTGCGCTGGGCGATCGATCGGGTGAAGTCCCCGGCCACCGAGATCCCCTCGCTGCTGTGGGGATTCCTCACCGCACGCGATCCCCGCATCTTCGACGACCCGTACTTCGACGACCGCGACCCGATCGTCGACCGCATCGAAGCTCCCACCTTCACCGTCGGTGCCTGGCATGATCTGTTCGGCCGCAGCGCAACCGGGGTGTACGAACGCCTGCAGATGGAGCCGGGCCGCAAGCAGATGATCGTCGGCGACGGCTATCACCTCGACGTGGGGTCGGGATACGGCGGCAAGTTCGCTCCACCGCGCCTGGACGTCCTCGAACGCGCGTGGTTCGACCGCTGGCTCAAGGGGCACCGCAACGGGATCGAGTACTACGGGCCGGTCACCATGCTGCAGCAGGGCGGGGCGTGGACCGCGGGCCAGAGCTTCCCCCGTCCCGGGGTGGCCCCGACGCGGCTCTACCTGACTGCCGAATCGTCGTCGACCGCCGACCATTGCGTCCATGACGGTTCGCTGAGCACCACTCCCGCACAGGGTGTTTCGTCCCTACACGTCCGGCCCGACACCCGGGGGCTCCGGTCCCGGGACATGACCCAGGTGACCGCGGGAGCGACGCTGGCCCTCGGCGCGGACTTCGCCCGGGACGCGCGATACCAGGAGCGGGGCGCGTTGTCGTTCACCACGGAGCCGGTCGGAGAGGCCACCCCGATCAGCGGTGCGATGAACCTGCGCCTCAACGTCGCCACCACGGCACACGAGGCCGTCTGGGCGGTGACCGTGAACGACGTCGCACCCGACGGTACGTCGGTGGTGCTGACCAACGGCGCGCTGTCGGCGTCGAATCGCGCACTGGACCAATCGAAGTCGACGTACGCCGACGACGGCAGCCTGCTCTCGGCGCACCACTATCTGTCCCGCAAGCGCAAGCTGCCGGTGCCCGCCGACGAACCGATCCGCCTCGACGTCGATCTCGTCCCCACCGACGCGGTCCTGCAGCCGGGCCATCGGCTCCGGGTCGACGTCTACGCCGCGAGCCTGCCGCGCTACCTGACGCTCGTGCCCGACCTCATCAAGGCACGCGGACGACGACACCAGCGTCTGGTCCTCGACCCCGACCACCCGAGCCACCTGACGCTGCTGGCCGGCGACGGGCTGCGCTGAGGTCGTTCACCCCACCCCGGAATCCGACAGCACGACGCGATAGACGAACGCGGCTTCGGGCCCCAGTACGAGCCCGACGAGTTCGATGAGCGTCAGCACGAATCCGCGCCCGTGAGCCGGGCCGGTCGTGCCGTCGAGGTGATGGGCGAGCTCGTGCAGCACCACCAGTTCACGCAGCGCCCAGCGTCCGTCGGCCGCGGACGGGATGGCGATCTCGGCGGCAACCGGCACACCGTTGGATCTGCGAACCCGCGCCGCGTAGTGTGCGGACCGCTGGCCGCGCCGTTCGCGGACCGATACCGGGTGCGACGCGCGCTCGAAACTCGACCGCACGCCCGGCAGCGCGAGCACGCGGCCCACGTAGTCGTCGACGGCGTCGATCGAGGCGAAGCGCGCCTCCGCGGGGAGGGTGACCTCGGTGCCGGCGAGTTGCACCGTCCGTGACGACGACACGTTGTCGAACAGGCGATGCACGAGGTGCTCGGCCTCATAGAATCGTGCGCGCCCGGTGTCCCGTTCACTCACGGCATCGCCGATGATGAGAGACCCGGCGCCGGGAGCGAAGCGAGCGGGCCGAGGAGCCACGGCGCCGGGAGCGAAGCGAGCGGGCCGAAGCTCACCCCGGAGCCGATGGGAGACTTCATGCGCCGTCCCGACCTCGATGCCGTACGCGAGCGCGTGATGCGGCTGCCCGGCGCCTCCCTGATGCTCCGCATCGTCATCGACATGGCTCGGGGCAATCTCACGGACCGGTCGATGACCCTGGCCGCGCAGGCCTTCACTTCGATCCTCCCGGTCGTGATCCTGGTGCTCACCCTGCCGGGCGCCAGCGTCGTCGACGACGCACTGACCCAGCTCGGTATCCCCGTCAGCAGTCTCGACACGCCCACGATCGACGACCCGACCTCGGCGACGACCTTCGGCATCGTCGGTGCGCTGATGACCATCGCCGGCGCCACCTCCCTGTCCCGTGCTCTCGGCCGAATGTATGTGTCGATCTGGGACGTCGCCAAACTGCCGTGGAGCAGCTTCTGGCGATGGGTCGTCGTCGTCTTCCTCATCCCCGCCGCGGTCACCGTGCAGGGTCTGTCCACCGGAGTGGAGGCCACCTCGCTGTTCGGCATGCACATCGGTGATCGGGGCGTCCTGGGAATCGGGCTCATCGTCGCCGTGACCCTGTTGATCTGGTCGGTCACCTTCACCGCGATCCCGCGGCTCCTGGTGTCGTCGCAGGTACCGATGAAGCTGCTCGTCCTCAACGGCCTCGGTACCGGCATCCTCATCACCGCCCTGCTCGCCGGCAGCCGCGTCGCACTGCCGACGCTCGCGGCGGGCACCATCCGCAGTTACGGCACCCTCGGTGTCGTCTTCGTCGCGATCAGCTGGCTGTTCGTGTTCGCACTCATCCTCGTCGTCACCGCCATCGTCGTGCACGCCGTGGCAACGGACGAGGGTCGTCTGGGCCGGTGGGTGCGGCGGTGGGCCGGCACACCGACACCGTTCGTCCCGCACCCGTCTGCATCCTGGTACGACCGGCCTCCCGGGAGTCCGGTGGACGCCCCGCCCACGCGCGTGGAGCCCTAACCCTCCAAAGCGCCACGCGCACCGTCGAACTCGCGGTCGGCACCGATCTTCGCGCGACGTCCCGCGCGGTCGCCGGCGCGGCGTGCGGCCTCCGAGTAGCCGGCCGAGGCGCTCGACGGACGCCACGTCCCGCGGGCGCTCGACTCGGTCCGGTAGAAGTCGGTGACCTCGATCTCCTTGTTGCGCAACGCGACCGCCGTCGAGCGCGTGGTCTCCCCGGAGTCGCGTTCGGCGGCCAGGGCCTCCGCACGCGCCGCGTCGCGGGCCTCGGCGAGACGCTTGCCGATGCGTTCGGCGAACGCCGACTGGAAGTTGAGCCGCGCCGTGATCGGCGACAACGGCTTCTCCTCGATCACCCGCCGGGCACGCCACCCGTTCCCGCGGGTGACGACCCGCGCGAACGTCTCGCCCTTGTAGGCACCCGACCGCAGGTAGGCGTCGCTGGCCGCGACCATCTGCACGATCAGCGACGTGTAGAGGGCCTCGCAGGCGTCGATGTCGGCTTCGTACCCGTAGGCGAGTACGAAGGTCGAGTTGCTCGCCACGTCGACGGTCACGTCGTTGGCGGCGGTGATGGCAACGAAGAGCTGCACATAGGTCCGCAGTCCGCGTTTGCCGGGCTCGCCGATCGCGATCTGTCGACTGATCGGGGTGACCTTCTTGCGCGCCGCGGGGTCGTGGGCCCGCGCCACCGCCAGATCGATCGACGACGCCGTCGCGAGCCGCTGGGCGGCCTGCATGAAGGTCTCGGCCTCGTGCTCGTTGTCGGTGTTCTCCGCTTGACGGAGAAGGGCGGAGATCCGAGTGAGCAGCTTGTCGTCGCGCATGTAACTCAGACTATCCAGCGGCCCGATCGGTTCCATCTGAGCGCGAATTGCCCCGAGACAACGTCTCGGCAACCCGCAGGAGGAGGGTGCAGGCGGCGATCGCGACCCCGGCCCACAACCCGGCGACACCCCAGTGACGTTCTGCGAAACCGCCGCACACCGCGCCCAGGACGAACACCGGCCACATCCAGAACACCGCCAGCCACGCCCACGGTCGATCGGTACCCAGCGAGGCGACCAGCTCGTGCGCGGACTTCACCAGCGTGCCGGTGACGTACGTCAAGCCGCCCGGCACCGCCGACGTGTGCGACAGCGCCGAGTTGATCGCGCCGGTCGCCGTCGCCACCACGATCATCCCGGCCGTCGGCGACGCGGTCAGCGCGACAACGGTGCCGGCGAGAAGCGTCACCGTCACGGCCACGAGAACCCAGACCGGCGAGTGCTGTCCGCCCCAGCGACCGAGTGCCGCGCCGCCCACGGCCCCGCCGAAGAAGGCCGCGACGAGTCCGGCGACGATCGCGATCGTCGACCACCGGCCCGCGGCGGTCGACGCTCCCAGGATCGTCGAATTGCCGGACATGAACGCGACGAAGCTGCCCTTGAGCACGACGAACGCGATGGCGTCGACCAGCCCGGCCAGGAACAGCAACGCCGCCGCGATCGCGATGTCCGGGTGGTTGCTGCTCAGGTACTTGTCGAGTCGGACCGCCATGGGCACGAATCTAACGCCTGCGTGCCGGTCGGGATGGTCGGCGGACCAGGTCAATCGTCCGGTGCCCAGCAGGCGATGTCCTCGGCTCGGATCGGCCGGGCGGAGACGGCCCGCTGGGTCATTCGCAACGCATTGCCGAACGGGTCCCGGAACGCACAATCGGTGCCGTAGGGCTGGTCTTCGGGGTCCTGGGTGAACTCGACGCCGCGTGCGACGAGCGCCGCGTGGGTGCCGCGGCAATCGTCGGTCGACAGGATCGTCACCGGCATCGCCCCCTGCGTCACGAGGTCGCGGATCTTCGCGGCGGTCTCGTCGGAAAGCGCGGGCGGCCCGGGCTTCTCGAGCAGGATGAGCCGGTCGGGTTGACCGGGCGGCGCGATCGTCAACCACCGCATGAAACCCATGTCGACGTCGGTGTCGACCGTGAAACCGAGTGTGCCGACGTAGAAGTCGAGTGCGACGTCCTGATCGAGGACGTAGACGGAATGGATACCGATGCCGTTGATCATGCGCCCGACGATACGACCGGCGGCCCGGCCGGCGCTTCTCCGAAATCGCTCACTTCGGCCGCTCGCGGGACCCCGGTGGCAGCATCGCTCGGCCTGGTCCACCGGCGCACGAAGCAACCGGGAACGGGAATCGGAGCGACACGCTGCCGGTAGGCCGTGGGACTGGAGCCGACGATTCGGCTGAACGTCCGGCCGAACGTGCCAGGACTGTCGTAGCCGACCAGCAACGCGACGTCGAGCACCGGGACGTCGGTGGTCCGAAGGAGGGCACAGGCCCGCTCGATGCGCCGACGCTGCAGGTAGCGGTGCGGCGTCTCCCCGAACACGGCCCGGAACCGGCGGATGAAGTGCGACGGCGACATCAGCGCGATGCGGGCGAGCGTTGCGATGTCGAGGTCGTCGGCGTAGGAGCGGTCGACGGCGTCGCGCGCACGGAGCAACCGGCGGTTCTCGTCCTCGACCTGGGTGAACACGTCACCCAGTGTGACGCACGCTCAGTGCTTCTCGCAGGCGATGCCGTCCCCGTCGCGGTCGCTCTCGGAGTTCGCCTCGTACAGTTCGTCGTCGACGGTGAACGTCGTGACCGGCGTACCCGACGTCGAGTCGACGGCGCCGGTCTTCCCGACACCGTGCGGGTAGTCGCCGCGCAGTTCGGTGCAATTGGCGTAGTCGGTTGCCGCCGCGGCGGGTGCCGCCACCATCAGCGGAGCGATCGTCATCGACGCCGCGACCAGGAATCCGAGAACCATCTTTCGCGAGCAACGCATCGTGCTTGGCCTTCTTCGTAGTGTCCCCCGACACCTCAACGTGACGAAGTGACACTACGGGTTCCGGCCGGCGAAAAGCGCATGCGACGCGAAGATTGGTCCGGCCGACGGACACGCCATCGGCCGGACCTGGGATCGGAAGGCGCGGGGTCAGCGGCGGGGTTGCTCCTTGAGCAGGACGTTGCCGGTCGGGATGCCGCCGAGGATGTACGTCGTACCGGTGTAACCGTTCTTGGTACGCCGATACTCGACCCGTTGGTACCACTGCACGGGCGGGTCCGCGGTCAACGCGACGACGCCACCACTCTTCGTGTGCTGGATCTGCTGACGCGACAGATTCCACGGTCCGAGTCCGTAGTAGTCGGTGTACAACCCGTTGCCGATGACCCGGACGTTCGACTCCGGGGTCGGGATGACCCCGTAGATGAGCTGCTGATGTTTGTAGTTGCCCGGCTTGATCTTGGCGTCGGAATCACCCGCGCCCACGGCCAATCCGAATACTGCTGTTCCGGCGATCAACGCCCCCGCTATCAATCTCTTCACGACGGCAGACGCTAGCAGCGTCGACGTCGGGTTCCATCTCGCTTTCCACAGCCTGCCACGAGCCTGCCATTCGACAACGCGTATTGGTACAGTCCGGCCAGGCAACCACCGACAGCGGGGGAAACGATGATCAGGAACGACGTCGAGTTCGATTCGTCCGGGACGACATGCCGGGCCTGGTGGTACCTGCCCGAGGGAACCACTCCGGCACCGGTCATCGTGATGGCACACGGGCTCGGTGCGGTCCGGCGGATGCGCCTGGACGCGTTCGCCGAGCGTTTCACCGCCGCGGGATACTCGTGCCTGGTGTTCGACTACCGCCACTTCGGCGACAGCGACGGCGAACCGCGACAGCTGCTGTCCATTCGCCGCCAACTCGACGACTGGGCCGCGGCAATCGCCTTCGCCCGAACACTCAGCGGTGTCGACACCTCACGAATAGTACTGTGGGGCACGTCCTTCGGCGGCGGACACGTCCTCGTCGCGGGCGAACGCGACGGCCGGGTGGCCGCGGTGATCTCCCAGTGCCCCTTCACCAGTGGAATAGCCTCCACCGCTGCCCTGGGAGTGGCGTCCGGGGCAAAGGTGACCGTGCGCGCGCTCGCGGATCTGGCGGGTTCGGCACTGGGCCGTCCGCCGGTCACCGTCGGCCTCGCCGGTGCGTCCGGCTCGGCCGCCCTGATGACGGCACCCGACGCGGTGTCGGGATACCTGCCGCTGGTGCCCGACGACCTGGAGTTCATCAACGAGGTCGCCGCGCGGGCCGGTCTCGCCATCCCGCTGCACACGCCTGGTCGGGCATTGCGAAAGCTCACCTGTCCCACGCTCGTGTGCATCTGCGACGAGGACACCGTGGCGCCGGCCGGACCGACTGCCCGGTACGCCCGCCGCGCCCCGGCAGCGCGAGTGATTCGTTATCCGGCAGGACATTTCGACATCTACGTCGGTGACGACTTCGAGCGGGTGGTCGCCGATCAGCTCGAGTTCTTGCGCGGGACCGTCCTCGTGTGACGTCAGAACCCGAACCGCGCCTGCATCCCGCGCAGCGTTTCCGCCGATGCCAGCAGACCCGCCCGCTCGGAGTCCGATAGCGGGACATCGAGCCGGGTCTGGGCACCACCGCGGTCGACGACGGTCGGCAACGAGAGGCACACGCCGTCGAGCCCCTCGATGCCGTCCGCCCTCGTCGACACCGGCAGCACCCGGTGTTCGTTGTTCAGGATCGCTTCGACGATTCGCGTCGAGGCCAGACCGATCGCGTAGTTCGTCGCCCCCTTGCCCTCGATGATGGTGTACGCGGCGTGCACGACCTCGTGGTGAATACGTTCGCGCGCAACGGCGTCCATCGCCGGACGGCCGGGCAGCGGCGTCCAGGAGGTGAGCGGCACGCCCCCGATCGACGCCGAACTCCACAGCGGGATCTCGCTGTCGCCGTGTTCGCCGACGATGTAGGAGTGCACGCTCTGCACCGCGACCCCGCAGTGCTGCGCGATCAGGAACCGCAGCCGGGACGAGTCCAGCACCGTGCCCGAGCCGAAGACCTGGTGCGGTGACAGCCCGCTGATCTCCTGGGCGGCGTAGGTGACGATGTCGACGGGATTGGTGACCATCACATAGATCGCGTTCGGGGCCACCGCCAAGACCCCGGGGAGGATGGCGCGTGTCAGACCGATTGTCGCCTCGGCCAATTCGAGGCGCGACTGCCCGGGCTTCTGCTTCGCGCCGGCGGTGAACACGACGACGTCGGCGTCCGCACACACCGACACGTCGTCGGATCCGATGATGTCCGCGCGGGGCACGAACTCGAGGCCATGCGACATGTCGAGCACCTCGGCGGTCACCTTGGCAGCGTTGATGTCGAGGAGGGCGATGGTCCGTGCGACACCTCGGATGAGGGACGAGTAGGCGATCGCGGTGCCCACCGCACCCGCCCCGATGATGGCCAGCTTCGTGTCTCGTACGTCCATCGCTTCACCGTTTCCGCGTCGGGTTCATCGATCGTCGGCACCCAGCGTAGGTGCTCGCGTGTCGGCTGTCCGGGCTGCGCCGCCGACCGCGCGTTCGGTCGGCGGTCGATGTTGATAGCGTGAGCCCCGAGAACGGTCACACCCGCACACGTGGGTGTCAGGGAACCCGGTGTGAATCCGGGACTGGCGCGCAACGGTATGGGAGACGGATTCGGCGCGGACACCGGGGCGACCCGGGAAGGCGCCGGCGCCACGATCCCGAGTCCGATTACCGGCCGTTCTCGCTCGAGTCCATCGTGTATCTCGCGCACAGATACCCAGACCGATAGGCAGTACCACCCGTGTCCCGTCGTACCGACGGCACGACCGAGAGCGCGACCGCCCCGCCGGTCCGGCGACTCCCGTCGACGCCGCTAGCCGCAGTACTGTTCGTCCTCACCCTCCTCAGCATCGCCCTGGCCACCGCTTTCGGCGCGGAGACCATCCCCGTCGGCGACGTGTGGCACACCGTCGTCGGCCGGATGACCGGGGCCGAGCTCGACTCCGCGCACGCCGTCATCATCTGGGATCTCCGGTTGCCCCGGTCCGTGCTGGCCGCGCTGGTCGGAGCCGGGCTGGCGCTGGCCGGCGCACTCATGCAGGCCCTGGTCCGCAACCCGCTGGCCGAGCCGTATCTGCTGGGTGTGTCCGCCGG
The DNA here is from genome assembly GCF_031844505.1 of Gordonia sp. AC31. Lineage (NCBI taxonomy): Bacteria > Bacillati > Actinomycetota > Actinomycetes > Mycobacteriales > Gordoniaceae > Gordonia > Gordonia sp. AC31. The sequence goes on along the minus strand of NZ_JAUZVK010000019.1, from coordinate 39,511 downwards.
CGCGGCGGTCGGGGCCACCGCGGTAATGACCCTCGGCGTGCTCGCGGGACTGGGAGTCTGGGCGCTGTCCGGCGGGGCGCTACTCGGCGCGCTGGCCGCCACCGTCACGGTGTACCTGGTGGCCCGCGCCCAGGGCGGGCTGACCGCGCTGCGACTCATCCTGTCCGGGGTGGTGTTGTCCTCGGCGTTCATGGCGTTGTCGTCGCTGCTGGTGTTCACCGCCGCCGACCCGCACGCCGCCGACAACGTGATGTTCTGGATGCTCGGCAGCGTCGCGGGCGCCACCTGGGCGAAAGTGCAGATCGCCGGGGCGGTCGTGCTGGTCACCGTCGTGGCCATGCTCGCCATCCACTCCTGGCTCGATGCCTACGCGGCCGGCACCGACACCGCGACGTCGCTGGGCGTGCCGGTACGCGCGATGCTCAACGCGCTGTTCGGTGTCCAGGGTCTCCTGGTCGGCGTGCTCGTCGCGGTGGCGGGCGGCATCGGCTTCGTCGGTCTGATCGTCCCGCACGCGGCGCGGCTCCTGGTCGGCGCCACCCACCGCGCGATGTTGCCGGTGGCGGTCTGCGGCGGTGCGCTCTTCCTGGTGTGGGTCGACGTGATCTCGCGGGTGGCGGCCGCACCGCGCGAGATGCCGCTGGGCATCGTGACCGGACTGATCGGGGCACCGATCTTCCTGTTCCTCATGGGACGACGCCAGTACGTGTTCGGGGGAGGCTCGTGACCGACCCCGCCCGCGCATCGTCGATGTCGTTGCGCGCGAACGCGCTTGCGTGCCGTCGAGGTGGCCGCGTCGTACTGCGGGATGTCGATCTCGCGGTCCCCGCCGGCACCCGACTGGCCATCGTCGGGCCCAACGGTTCCGGCAAGACCACCCTGCTGCGCACGCTGTGCGGTCTCGAACGCCCGGTCGCCGGCACCGTCGAGGTGAACGGAAACGACCTCCACCGCATCCCCTCGCGACGCCGCGCCATGTCGATGGCGGTGGTCGGCCAGGAGGAACAGCCCTCCGCGGAGCTGACGGTCGGCGAGGCGGTCGGCCTCGGCCGGACCCCGTACCGGTCGGCCTGGTCCACCGGGAGTTCCGACGACAAGACGGTGGTCGATCGCGCGTTGATCCAGGTCGGGCTCGACGGCTGGGGCACCCGCTCGTGCACCCAGCTGTCCGGCGGCGAACGGCACCGCGTCGTCCTCGCCCGCGCGCTCGCTCAGCAGACCCCGATCCTGGTGCTCGACGAACCCACCAATCACCTGGACGCCGCCTGGCGACTACGACTGATGGAGATCCTCGACGAGCTCGACGCCACCGTGGTCGCGGCGATGCACGACCTCGACCTGGTGTTGCGTCACTTCGACTCCGTCGCAGTGGTTTCCGACGGTGGTGTCATCGTGCACGGACCACCCGTCGAGGTGCTGACGCCGGCTCTGCTGGCCGACGTCTTCGAGGTGTCCGGCACCGTCGTCGACCATCCATCGACGGGCCTGCCCCATCTGCTCCTGAACACTCCCACCACCACACCCGCCCCCAGCGCTCTGACGAAAGACATCCCGTGAGAGGACATCCTTTGACCATACGTACGTCCCGAGTCCACCCGACCGTCGCCATCGTGGCGGCGACACTGATCCTGGGAACTGCCACCGCCTGCGGTGCCGACAGCACTGTGGCGTCGGAAAGCACTGTCACCATATCGAATTGCGGAGCCGACGTCGCCTTCCCGCAACCCCTCGACCGGTTGTTCGTCAACGACGGCGGCATGATTGCGATCGCACTCGCCGCCGGTGCCCGTGACAACATGGTGGCGGTCAGCGCGCTCGCCCGGGACAAGGACATCCTGCGGCTCGAGTACGGACCCCAGGTCGACACCCTGAACGAGGTCGCGACCGAACGTCCCACCCTCGAGAACATCGTCGCGGCGAAACCCCAAGTGCTGTATGCCGGATACAACTACGGCATGAGCGAATCGCGCGGGATCACACCCGAGATCCTCGCCGGACACGGCATCGACGTGTACCAGTTGTCCGAGGCGTGCCGGCAGACCGAGGGCGAGGCGCAGCGCGGCACCATGGACCCGTGGGTCGCGCTCGACACCGATCTGCGCAACATCGGCACCCTCACCGGCAATCCCGAGCAGGGCGCCGCCGCGGCCGACGAGGTGGCCGACCGCCTCGAGAAGCTGCGCGCCGCACCACAACCCGCCGCGAAACCGACGGTCTTCGTCTTCGACAGCGTCTCGGACACCATCTTCTCCTCCGGATCCTTCGGCGGCCCGCAGGGCATCATCGACGCCGCGGGCGCGCGCAACGCGACCGACGACATCGAGGACACCTGGACCGCCGTGAGCTGGGAACGCCTCACCACCGCGGACCCCGACGTCATCGTGTTCGTCGACTATCCCGGCCAGTCGGTCGACGAGAAGATCGCCGCCCTGCGTTCTAATCCGGCGAGCCGGAACCTGAAGGCCGTGCGCGAGAACCGCTTCGTGAACCTGCCGTACGCGATGTGGGTGTCGAGCCCACTCAACATCGACGCCGCCGAGATCATCCGCGGCGTTCTCGAGAACCACGGCCTCGCACCGGAATCCGGTATCACCCCGTCCCTGGATGTCGCGCAATTGGACCTCGGGGGCAACAACTGGCTGGAGTGAGTCGCGGGACGCCCCGTTGAACACGTGGGGCCGCGGCGATCGTCATGCCGCCGCCCCACGGAGAAGTCGGTGGACCCCTACCACGAGGCACCGACAAGTTACCGGCTCCGAATAGCGTTGCACAACATCAGTTTTGGCTTGCAATCCGCTCGCACCGGTGTACACTCGAACATACATTCGCGGCAACGGTTCTCGGGGGGTGACCATGTCTGACGAACAAGCGTCGCGGCGACCGCGTGCCGTTGAGTTGGTGGCCGACCTGCACCGCATCCTCGGTGAGTTGCAGACCGTGGACCTGTCGCCGTGTACCGATGCCGAACTCGCTGAAGTGGCCGCGGAGACCGAGCGCGCCATCGCGCGTCTGACCGTCGCCGGTGACCGGCAGATCGATCAGGTCGAGGCTCGCGACCTGCCCCGAAAAGCCGGCTGCCGAACACTCATGCAGTACATGACACACCGGCTACGAGTCTCGAACCCGATGCGGCGCCGTAAGCAGATGGACGCCACCGCCACCCGCACCAGCCTCGGCGGCGAGGTCCTCCCACCTGAACATCCGTGCCTCGCTGAGGCTTTCGCACAAGGCGCGGTCGGCGCCGCGCACGTGCAGGCCGTCCTCGACGTCCTCGACCGCATCCCGGGCACCATCGACCACGACATCAAGGTCGCCGCCGAGCGACAGATGGCCGAGATCGCCGAAGCCCACACCCCCGCCGAGATCACCCAGCTCGGTGCGCGGCTGCTTGCCCACCTCGACCCCGACGGCACACTGGCCGACGATTCGGAACGCAAGAGGCGCCGCGGCCTGTGGATCGGTCGGCAACGCGCTGACGGGACCGCAAAGATCTCGGGCACGCTGACTCCCGAACTCCACGCCCGGTTGTCGATGATGTTCGCGGTCTGGGGCAAACCTGGACTGAACAACTCCGACGACCCGCAGTCGCCACGCGGGCCGGCCGGCACCGCCGACCCCGACGCCCTGACCGCCGCAGCCGACCGCGACGGTCGCACTCTCGCCCAAACGAATCACGACGCCCTCGACGCCGCACTCGCCGCAGGCTTCGCCGACGGCACACTCGGCACCTCGCATCGCGGCCTGCCCGTGCAACTGATCATCAAAACCGACCTCTCCGACCTCGTCCGCGAAGCCGGACTCGCCACCACCGCCACCGGCACCCTGCTTCCCATCCGGGACTTGATCGCGATGGCCGGTGACGTCCAGCCGTGGTTGGCGATCTTCAGAGACGCCACCGCTGTGCCGCTGCACTTCGGGCGGGGTAAACGCTTGGCCACCCGCGAACAACGCCTCGTCTCCTTCGCCCGCCCCGACGGGGAAGTGTGTTCGGCACCCGGCTGCGATCAGCCCGCCACCCACATCGAGCTTCATCACGCCGAACGAGACTGGGCCAAGGGCGGTCTCACCGACATCGATGATCTCGCCCCTGCCTGCCCCCGTCATAACCGGATGGTCGGCGACCAACCCGGCCAATACACGACCCGCATCGAACGGTCCGGACCCGACGAAGGCCGCTGCCTGTGGCGGTTGAACGTCGAACCCGGCGCCCCGCCCAACCCCGAACGCCTCAACCGCCGACCCGACATACCCCGGCGGTTCGCCCAACACCTGAACACCGTGCGCAACGAGATCCACGGACCTGCCACCAGGCCCGGCGATGAGTCGCGCCCAACCCTTCGTGACGCGCCCTCCGCAAGCTCCGGGCGCTCCTCAGGGAGCAGGGCTAACGCGCCCTCCGCAAGCTCCGGGCGCTGCTCAGGGAGCAGGGGGCCCGGCGATCAGTCACGCCCCGACGCCGTCGGCTACGGCGACCGCGGCCGGCGCCTCGAACTCGCCTACCGAGAACTCGTCCATCCGCGAACACCGCCGGAGCACCTCACCACCCCACCGCTGACCCCGGTCGAAGCCGCACTCGCACGCATACTCACCGACCACGCGTGATTGCACACAACACGAGGGGCCCGGCATCGGAATGCCGGGCCCCTCGTGGGTGTCAGCGCGCCTGATCAGATCAGGCCTGCGGTGCCTCCGCGAAGTTGCGGGTGACCGCCGGGTCGACCGGGATGCCCGGGCCCGTCGTCGTGGAGACGGTGACCTTCTTGATGTAGCGGCCCTTGGCGGCCGACGGCTTGGCGCGCATGATCTCGTCGTAGGCAGCGCCGTAGTTCTCGGCCAGCTTGGCCGGGTCGAACGAGGCCTTGCCGATGACGAAGTGCAGGTTCGCAGCCTTGTCGACGCGGAAGTTGATCTTGCCGCCCTTGATGTCGTTGACGGCCTTGGTGACATCGGTGGTCACGGTGCCCGTCTTCGGGTTCGGCATCAGGCCGCGGGGTCCGAGGACACGCGCGATACGGCCGACCTTGGCCATCTGATCCGGGGTGGCGATCGCGGCGTCGAAGTCCAGCCAACCGCCCTGGATGCGCTCGATCAGATCCTCGGCGCCGACCTCGTCGGCACCGGCGGCGGCGGCCTCGGCGGCCTTGTCGCCGGCGGCGAACACGATCACGCGGGCAGTCTTACCGGTGCCGTGCGGCAGATTGACGGTGCCTCGAACCATCTGGTCTGCCTTACGGGGGTCGACGCCCAGCCGGATCGCGACCTCGACGGTCGCGTCGGTGTTCTTCGACGACGTGTCCTTGGCCAGCTCCACAGCCTCCAGCGGGCTGTACAGCTTGGTCTTGTCGACCTTCTCGGCCGCGGCCGCGTAGGCCTTGCTCTTCTTGCTCATTGCTCTGTTCCTTCTCCGCCGTCAGTCGGCGGGGTGTGTGGTGCGGGCCGAGCCGGCCCTCCCACGGTGATGATGAGGTCTGTCAGCCTTCGACGGTGTCGAGAGCGCGAGATCGCAAGCTCACTCGACGGTGATGCCCATGGACCGAGCAGTACCGGCGATGATCTTCGCGGCCTGGTCGATGTCATTGGCGTTCAGGTCTTCGGCCTTGGTCTTGGCAATCTCACGGACCTGGTCCATGCTCACCTTGCCGACCTTGTTGGTGTGGGGCTCGCCGGAGCCCTTCTGCAGGCCGGCGGCCTTCAGCAGGAGCTTCGCAGCCGGCGGGGTCTTCAACTTGAAGTCGAAGGAGCGATCTTCGTACACGAAGATCTCGACCGGGATGACGTTGCCGCGCTGCGACTCGGTCGCCGCGTTGTACGCCTTGCAGAACTCCATGATGTTCACGCCGTGCTGACCAAGCGCCGGACCCACGGGCGGGGCCGGGTTGGCCTGGCCTGCCGAGATCTGGAGCTTGATGATCCCGGCGAGCTTCTTCTTCTTGGGAGGCATCTTCTGTTCCTTGCTTGTTTCCTTGCGAATTCACGCCCGCTGGAGACGTGAAAGTTCTGGGTTGGTGGTCCGGCCCTAGATCTTCTCGACCTGGTTGAACCCGAGCTCGACCGGCGTCTCGCGACCGAAGATCGACACGAGGACCTTGACCTTGCGCTGCTCGGCGTTGACCTCGCTGATCGACGCGGGCAGCGTGGCGAACGGGCCGTCCATGACGGTGACCGACTCGCCGACCTCGAAGTCGACCTCGATGACGTTCGACGCGGCGGCAGCTGCGGCCTCCACGCCCTCGGCAGCGGCACCGCGCGACGCGGCGGGCTTCTTGGCCTCGGTCCGCGGCATCAGGAACTGCAGCACCTCGTTGAGCGAGAGCGGCGACGGCTTGCTGGTCATCCCGACGAAGCCGGTGACACCCGGCGTGTTGCGCACGGCGCCCCACGACTCGTCGTTGAGCTCCATGCGGACGAGGATGTAGCCCGGCAGCACCTTGCGGTTGACCTTCTTGGGCTGGCCGTTCTTGATCTCGGTGACCTCTTCGGTCGGCACCTCGACCTGGAAGATGTAGTCGCCGACGTCGAGATTCTGCACGCGGGTCTCGAGGTTGGCCTTGACCTTGTTCTCGTAACCGGCATAGCTGTGGATCACGTACCAGTCGCCGGGCGCGCGCCGGAGCTGCTTGCGCAGTTCCTCGACCGGATCGACCTCCGCCTCTTCAACCAGGGCCTCTTCGACAGGGGCCTCGTCAGCGGCGGCCTCGTCAACCGGGACCTCGTCGGCATCCTCGGAGACGGTGTCCTCGGCGGGGGCCTCGTCACCCTCGACGACCACGTCGTCGGCGACCGCGTCACCCTCGGTGTCCACCGCGTCGGTCACGGCCGCGTCGACAGCATCGACGTCGGCAGCAGCCGCGTCGACGGAGTCGGTCGAGGCGAGTTCGTTCTCCGGGGTGCTCACTGCAGCCCACGCTCCTTATGGTTCATCTGGCGGTCGTGTTTCTCGTCGCCGGCCGAGCCCACCGCGTGGGTCAGCCGAACAACCAGAGCACGCCCTTGGCGAAGGCGAGGTCGAGGCCGGCAATGAACGCGGTCATCACGATGACGAACACGAGCACGACGATCGTGTAGGTGATCATCTCGCGCCGCGTCGGCCAGATGACCTTCTTCAGCTCGGCGACGACCTGCGTCAGGAAGACCCAGATCCGTACGAACGGATTCCGGCTCTCCTCGGCAGACGCCTTCTTCTTGGTCTTGCGTTCCTTGACGGCGACGGACCCCGTGTCGGAGTCGGCGTCACCGTCGGTTGCACCCGCCGCCGAGCGACGTCCGCGAGCCGAGCGCTTACCGGACGGACGCAGCTCCTTCGCGGTTCCGGTCGACGTGTCGTCGTCCGTACCCGCGTCGGTGGCCTCGTCGCGACCGTCGAGCTCAGCCGCGGCCGAATCGGCCGCAGAACCCTCTGCGGCGTCTTTGGCGCGGGCGGCCCGGTCTCGCTTGCTCAACTTCGCGGTCCTCTCGTCAGCGTGTGCCCTTCACCAGGGCAGGGGCGACAGGACTTGAACCTGCAACCTGCGGTTTTGGAGACCGCTGCTCTGCCAATTGAGCTACGCCCCTTTGCGACGCCCGCCACCGGAGTGGTCGGCGTTGCCGTCCTTCTCGATCCGACCTCGCGGCCCGTCGACGTTTCGTCGCCGACAAAACCAACGCGCCACCCTATGGGTAGCGCGCAAGTCTGAATCAATCAGACACTTCAGTGTAGATCACCGGGGCGGTGGACCCAAAACGGGCTCGCCTCCGCTCCCCCGACGACCGTACACGCCACCCGTCCGTGAGCCGCCGGAACGGCTCGCGGCCGGTCGATCAGTTGAACTGGATGACGGCCTGCGCGCGTCCGAAGATCCGGCGGTCACCCTGCTTGGCGGTGATCGCGATGGTCCCGCGACGAGTTGCGGGATCGAGCGACTTCACCTTGCCGGTGAAGTCGACGGCCGCGCTGTCGTCGGCCGGGACGTACACCGGGCTGGTGAAGCGCACGTTGTACTCGCAGAAGGCCGCCGGGTCGCCGATGAACTCGGAGACGAAGCTTGCGCCGAGCCCCATCGTCTGCATGCCGTGCGCGACGACGTCGTCCATGCCGGCCGCTTTCACGACGTGGTCGGAGAAGTGGATCGGGTTGGGGTCGCCGGCCACGCCCGCATAGTTCGCGAGATTGCCGCGCGTCAGCAGGTAGCGCTTGGGCGTGAGTTCCTGACCCACCGTGAGCGTGTCGAAGTCGACGGCACCGAAGGCGCCCGGCGACTGCGTCGGGTCGGGGAGGTCGTAGCGACCCGCCTTCGGCTCGACGGTGTGCCCGGACTCGCCGATGGCGTCGACCTTGATCATCACGTGGTCGAGGGACGCCTCGAGTTCGGGGTCGACGTCCATACCGGGACGCGCGGCCAGGGAGGTCCACGTGGTCATGACCGGCTCGTCGTGCTGGTTCCAGATGACGTTCTTGGTGACCATCAGGTCGATCATCTCGGGACTGCTCACGTGCCGGAACGACTCGAGCGAGACGTCGCAGATCAGGCGGTCCCCGACCTTCATCGGCTGGTGGTAGACCAGCCGCTGGTCGGTCTGCATGATCTGCCACATGTCGTAGCCGGTGACGACGTCTTCGAAGAGCTTGCGCTGGGCGATGATCCCGAGCACCGACACGTAGGTCGGCGCGGCGATCAGGCGGTCGTGACCGAAGGCCCGGGCGCCCTCCTCGCTCCAGTGGGTCGGGTGCGCATCCTGCACCGCCATCGCGTGCTTACGGATCTCCTCGCGGCCGATCTCGTAATAGTCGTCGACCGTGTAATGGAAGCCGACAAGGCTCTGGGTGTGGGCGGCGATCTCGTCGGGGGTCGGCTTCGCGCCACCGTTCGACGCCTCGTCCGGAGGATCCTGGATCTCGGCTCCGCTTACCTGTGACATTGAGCTCTACTCCTTCGGCCGACACAGCAAGACGGGCTGCCTCATCGAGAGGCAGCCCGCTGCTGGTGGTACTTCGAAACGGCCGACGACGGCGTCAGCGCGATTCCTTGTGCCCCTGGTGCTTGCCGCAGTTCGGGCAGAACTTCTTGATCTCGAGGCGATCGGGATCGTTGCGGCGGTTCTTCTTCGTGATGTAGTTACGGTGCTTGCACACCTCGCAGGCCAAGGTGATCTTGGGGCGAACATCTGTTGAGGAGGCCACTTGATTGCCTTCTTTCGGGTGGTACGTGGTCGGGTTCGGAAGTTCCCTCAGGGCTTGCGACCCTTGCGCTCGGTTCCGGTCGGACCCGATGTGTAGCGGTGGAGGGACTCGATCCCTCGACCTCACGATTATGAGTCGTGCGCTCTAACCAGCTGAGCTACACCGCCCCGCGGACTTCTCGTCCAGCGAGCCCCCTGACGGAATCGAACCGTCGACCTTTTCCTTACCATGGAAACGCTCTGCCGACTGAGCTAAGGGGGCGTGCCCCGGGCGGTTGTGCCCGAGAGCCTTAACGAGGTTACACACTCGCGTCTGCGCTAGACAAATCGCTGGTCGGAGACCGTCTGTAGAGCAGTTTCGCGAGAATGGACCACGCTGTGGCAGGTATAGGATTCGAACCTATGTAGCTTGCGCGACGGATTTACAATCCGCTCCCTTTGGCCGCTCGGGCAACCTGCCGTGCCGCTCTTCCGGCCACCGTGACGGCCGTACGAACAACGCCGTGAAGAATACAACGAACACCGCATCAACGCGCAAACCGGCTGGTCAACAGGCCGGGACACGGTCGTGGCACAGGCGTCCCACTGCGACCCCCACTCCTGCTACTGTGGCTGCGTTCTGACACGGGGTGCTCCGCGACGCGGGGCTGAGATGAGACCCGAGAACCTGTCCAGGTAATGCTGACGAAGGGATGTCATGTCTGTGCATGCGCGCATGCCGGTCTCCGGCCGATTCTCCGACCACCTCTGGGAGGAGACGAAGGGGTTGCGGACGGCGATCGACGACCTCGAGTTCCTGCGGCGGCTCGGCGACGGGACGCTGCCACTGGAGGTGTTCCGCACCTACATGGAGCAGGACTCGCTGTACCTGGCCGGGTACGCGAAGGCCCTCGCCATCCTGGCGTCGAAGTCCCCCGACCCGCAGACCGCGGGGTTCTGGGCGAACTCGTCGGCCACCGCGGCCACCGTCGAGTCGGCGCTGCACGGCGACCTGCTCAACGGCGGCCAGCTGCCTCCGCGTGAGGGCGAACCCGAGCCGTCGCCGGCGTGCCTGGGGTACGTGTCCTATCTGACCGCCGTCGCCGCGACCGAGTCGTATGCGGTCGGCGCCGCCGCGGCCCTGCCCTGCTTCTGGATCTACGCGGAAGTCGGCCGGGCCCTGGCCGCGAGTGCGGCCCAGGTACTCGCCGCCGACCCGAACCACCCCTACGCGCAGTGGGTGACCACCTACGACGCCCCGGAGTTCCAGGAATCCGCCTCGCGGGCAAGGGAACTCGTGGACGAGGCCGCGGCGCACGCCGGCGAGCGGGAGCGGGCCGCGATGGCCACGGCGTTCACCGTCGCCACCCGGTTCGAGCTTCTGTTCTGGGACACCGCGCTGAACCCGCAGCCGTGGCCCGCCGCATGAGCGCCCGCGCGCGCCGCCTCCTCACCGTGCTCGCCGCCGCGGTCGTCGCGTCGTCGGCGATCACCGCATGCGGTTCGGGCGCCGATTCGGACGGCACCATCCGATTCGCGCTCGACTGGTCCCCGAACACCAACCACACGGGATTGTTCGTGGCGCAGCAGCGCGGCTGGTTCGAGGAGGCCGGACTCGACGTCGAGATCCTGCCGTACAACAACACCGCCGTGGACACCATCGTGGACGCGGGCAACGCCGAGTTCGGTATCAGCACCCACAACTCGTCGACCTTCTCGCGGGCATCGGGCGCGCAGACCATCTCCGTGTTCGCGCCGCTGCAGAAGTGGGCCACCGGCATCGGTGTCCGCGCCGACCGCCGCGACATCACGAGCCCGAAGGACCTCGACGGGAAGACATACGCCGGTTTCGGCGACCCGGGCGAGGAGAAGACCCTCGAGCAGGTGATCCGAAACGACGGCGGCACCGGCGAGTTCACCTCGGTGACCCTCGGGACCTCGGCTTACGAGGCGGTCTACTCCGGTCAGGCCGACTTCACCGTCTCCTATCTCGCGTGGGAGGGCATCGAGGCCGAACATCGCGGAACCCCGATGAGGTACTTCCACTACACCGACTTCGGATTCCCGGAGGCATACGCGATCGTCGTCGACGCCAACGAGGACTGGCTGGCGGACAACCCGGACCGCGCGGCGGCCTTCGTGACGGCGCTGCAGCGCGGTTACCAGGCGGCGGCCGACGACCCGGACGCGGCGGCCCGCGACCTCCTCGCCGCCAACCCCGGTGCGTTCAACGACGAGCAGTTGGTGTTCCAGAGCCAGCGCATGCTGGCCGGTCAGTACATGAAGGACGCCGACGGCCGGGTCGGGCGACAGACGCTCGAACAGTGGGCCGGGAACTCCGGGTTCCTGTACCGCAGTGGTCTGCTGACCGGCCCGGACGGGGCGCCGCTCACGACCGAGCCGGACTGGTCGACGTACTTCACCAATGACTACCTCGACACCCCTCGGTAGCACCGGCCTGCGTCGCATCGCGCCCGCGCTCGTCGCGGTGGTCGTCCTGGTGGCGGTCTGGCAGGTCTACGTCGACGTCAGCGGAATCCGGCCGCAGGTGCTGCCGTCGCCGTCGCGCGTCGTCGCGCAGGGTTGGTCGCACCGCGCGGAGATCGGGGTGCACGCCGCGGCGACGCTGCAGGTGACCCTGATCGGGTTCACGGTTTCATTGGTCCTGGCCTGGCTGCTGGCCATCGTCGTCGATTTCTCGCCGGCGCTGCGACGGGCGTTCGTGCCGTTGTTCGTCGCCTCCCAGACCCTGCCGATCATCGCGATCGCACCGCTGATGATCATCTGGTTCGGCTTCGGCCTGCTCCCGAAGGTGCTGGTCATCGCCCTGGTCACGTTCTTTCCGGTGGCGATCGGCCTGATCGAGGGATTCGCCGCCACCGACCGCGAGGCCGGCGCGCTGATGCGCAGCATGGGGGCGACCCGCGGCCAGGTCTTCCGGTACGTGCGGCTCCCGTCCGCGCTACCGAGGTTCTTCACCGCGTTGCGGATCGGCATCACCTATGCGGTGGTGGGCGCCGTGTTCGCCGAGTACGTCGGCGCCACCCAGGGCCTCGGCATCTACATGAGCCTGCAGAAGAACTCGTTCCGCACGGACCTGGTGCTCGCGGCGGTGCTGGTGACCGCGCTCCTGAGCGTCACGCTGTACCTGCTCACCTTCGCCGTCGAGCGGGTCGTCGCGCCCTGGGCCCGCGCCGAGGACCGGAACCACCATGACTGACCACCGGCTGGTCCCGGACCACCGACTGGTCGTCGACCGGCTCACCAAGTCCTTTCCCCGACCCGGACGCGGACAACCTCGCCGGGAGGTCCTCGACGGGGTGTCGTTCACCGCCGAGCCCGGCGAGTTCGTCTCCGTCATCGGGCCCAGCGGATGCGGCAAGAGCACCGTCTTCGGCCTGCTGGCCGGACTCGACGTCCCCGATTCCGGCAGCGCGTCCGTCGGCTCCGAACCCGCCGTCGCCGGACACTGCGCGTACATGCCACAGAAGGACCTGCTGTTCCCGTGGCGCACCGTGCTGGACAACACCATCCTCGGCCTCCAGGTGCAGGGCGTGCCGACGAAGGAGGCCCGACGCCGGGCCGCGGACCTCTTCCCCGCCTTCGGACTCGCCGGATTCGAAGACGCCCGCCCGTTCCAGCTGTCCGGCGGGATGCGACAGCGCGCCGCACTCCTGCGCACCGTCGTCTCGAATCGCGACCTGGTGCTGCTCGATGAGCCGTTCGGCGCCCTCGACTCACTCACCCGGACCGAGATGCAGACGTGGTTGCAGTCGGTGTGGCAGCGCTATCGGTGGACGGTGCTGATGATCACCCACGACGTCCGCGAGGCCGTCCACCTCTCGGACCGCGTGATCGTGCTGTCCGCCCGCCCGGCCACCGTGGTCCACGAGGTGCGTGTCGACCTCCCGCGCCCGCGCGATCCGGCGGGGCTCACCGCTCCCGAGTTCGTCGCCCTCGAGCGAGAACTGCTCGAGGTGCTCCACGACGAGTCACGTCGTGCCCTCGCCGAGCAGGCACAGCGTCGGACGTCCCGGTAGACCCCCGCGGCCGCCCACTTGCGCTGATCGCCATGACATACCCTGTCGGACATGGCTGATTCATCGTTCGACGTGGTGAGCAAGGTCGACCGGCAAGAGGTCGACAACGCCCTGAACCAGGCTGCCAAGGAGTTGTCGCAGCGGTACGACTTCCGCGGCACCAACACCGGCATCGAGTGGTCCGGCGAGGAGAACATCGTGATCACCTCGGACGCCGAGGAGCGCGCACAGGCGGGCCTCGAGGTGTTCAAGGAGAAGCTGATCCGACGCGACATCTCGCTGAAGGCCTTCGACGCCGGCGAGGTCGTCGGCTCGGGCAAGACCTTCAAGATCACCGGCTCGCTGGTGCAGGGCATCGACTCCGAGCACGCCAAGAAGATCTCCAAGAAGATCCGCGACGAGGGGCCGAAGGGCGTCAAGGCGCAGATCCAGGGCGACGAGCTGCGCGTGTCGAGCAAGAAGCGCGACGACCTGCAGGCCGTCATCTCACTGCTCAAGGGCGAGGACTTCGGTATCGCCCTGCAGTTCGTCAACTACCGCTGACCCGCCCGGTCGGTGGGTCGGCGGCACCGAACCCCGACCGTCGGAAACCCAGACGGGCGCTGCGTCGTTTGACCGGATGAGGCGCCTGCACTCCGCGGCCGGCACCGGGTTCGCCCGGGCCGCCCGCGGAGCCCGAGACCCGCGGCGCCGGACAGACGAGGACCCGATGCATTTCAACGGATTGAAGACGGCGGCTCTGCTGGGTCTGATGTCGGCGATCATCGTCGGCATCGGCGCACTGTTCCAGAGCCCGCTGATCCTGTGGGGATCGGTGATCGTCGCCGTCGGCATGAACGCCTACGTCTACTTCAACAGCGCCAAGATGTCGCTGAAGGCGATGCACGCGCAACCGGTCACCGAACTGCAGGCACCGGTCATGTACCGGATCGTGCGTGAGCTGGCGACCACGGCACACCAGCCGATGCCCGCCCTCTACATCTCCCCCACCGAGTCGCCCAACGCGTTTGCGACCGGCCGCAACCCGAAGAACGCCGCGGTGTGTTGCACCACCGGCATCCTGCACCTGCTCGACGAGCGCGAGCTGCGCGCCGTGCTGGGCCACGAGCTGTCCCACGTGTACAACCGCGACATCCTCATCAGCTCGATCGCCGGCGCGATGGCGGCGGTGATCAGCGGCCTGGCCAACTTCGCGATGTTCATGGGCGCGTTCGGCGGGCGGGACAACGCGCCGAACCCGCTGGCGATGCTGCTCATCGCGCTGCTGGGACCGATCGCGGCCACCCTGGTGAAGCTGGCCGTCTCCCGCTCACGCGAGTTCCAGGCCGACCAGTCCGGGGCCGAACTCACCGGGGATCCGCTCGCACTCGCATCAGCGCTGGCGAAGATCTCCGGCGGGGTGCAGGCCGCGCCGCTGCCGCCGCAGCCCGACATCGCGGCCCAGTCGCACATGATGATCGAGAGCCCGTTCCGCACGACCGACCGAATGGCCAAGATGTTCGCCACCCACCCGCCGACCGCGGAACGCATCCGCCGCCTGCAGGAGATGGCCCGCGACGGTCGCTGAGCCGGCTGAGCAGAGATCCTGCCGGTCGACCCCTCAGCCCACGCGTTCGATCGTGTAGTCCACGAGCGACGCCAGGGCACGGTGGGCCGGCGACTCGGGGAGTTCGGCCAGCATCGCGTGCGCCTCGTCGGCGAACTCCTGCAACTTCGCCCGGGCGGCGGTCATACCCGCCGACGAACCGAGCAGTTCGATCGCCTCGGCGACCTCGGCGTCGTCGGTGAGCGGCCGGGCGGCGCCGTCGGCGGCCACCAGGAGTTCGCGCAACCGGGCCGACGTCGCGTCGTCGCCCGTGAGCGCGTACAGGACCGGCAGCGTGTGGACGCCTTCGCGAAGGTCGGTACCCGGGGTCTTGCCCGACTCCACCGACACCGAGCTGATGTCGATGATGTCGTCGGACACCTGGAAGGCGACTCCCACGATGTCGCCGATGCGGGAGAGCCGCTCGATGTCGTCGGGCTCGGCCCCGGAGGCCATCGCGCCGAAGCGGGCGGCGGCGGCGATCAGCGAGCCGGTCTTCTCCCAGACGACCTGCAGGTAGTGCTCGATGGGGTCGGCGCCGGGTTTGACCCCGACCGTCTCCCGCATCTGGCCGGTGACGAGTTCGGCGAACGTCTCGGCGATGATGCGCACCGCCTCGGGGCCCAGCGTCGAGACGAGTCGCGAGGCGCGCGCGAACAGGAAGTCACCGGACAGGATGGCCACGCTGTTCGTCCAGCGCGCGTTGGCACTCGCCGCACCGCGGCGCATCGCGGCCTCGTCCATCACGTCGTCGTGATAGAGCGTGGCGAGGTGGATCATCTCCACCACCGTCGCCGAGGTGATGACATCGTCGGAATCCGGGCGCGGACCGAACCGGGCCGCCAGGATCGCGAACATGGGCCGGAACCGTTTGCCACCGGCCTTCGCGAGGTGGGTCGCCGCCTCGGTCATGACCTCGTCACCCGACGAGAGTTCGGCGAGCAACAGATCCTCGACCCGCTGCAGCGATGAGCGCACCGTATCGGCGAACTCATCCGACACCAGGTCAACCCCGGCGAATGTGGACTTCACGGAAACGCGGCCCCATCTCGTCTGATCCGGCAACTACTCGACGGCGGACACGCGACTGCCGCGTAGACCCCACCTGCTGCGAGCCTAGCCCGTCGGGGGTCCGGACATACTGGTCGGGTGAGCACGGACACGACGCCTCCTTTCCCCGATTCCGCCGATGTCCTCGTCGTCGGTGCCGGACCGGGTGGATCGGCGGCGGCCGCCCATGCCGTCGCCGCCGGCCGGGACGTGGTCCTCGCCGACGCCGCGGTGTTCCCGCGCGACAAGACGTGTGGCGACGGCCTCACGCCGCGGGCCGTCGCCGAACTCGACGCGCTGGGGCTCGGCGCACTCCTCGACGATCGTCCGCGCATCGACGGACTCCTGCTCAACGGCTGGGGCGCACGCCAGCAGGTCCGGTGGCCCTCCGGCCGGTTCCCCGCCTACGGCAGCGCGGTGGCACGCACCGAGTTCGACGACGCCATCCGTACGCATGCGGTGTCGGTGGGAGCGCGAATGATCGAGGGCGCCAAGGCCATCGGCGTCGAGATGGACGGTGACCGGGTGGGCGCGGTGACCTTCGCGACGCCGGCGGGCACACACACGATGCGGGTCACCGACCTCGTCGTCGCCGACGGCGTCCGTTCGGGAATCGGCAAATCGCTGGGGCGGCAATGGCATCGGGACACCGCCTACGGAGTCGCCGCCCGGGCGTACGCACCGTCGGCACGCGCCGACTCGCACTGGATGGGGTCGCACCTCGAACTCCGGGGACCCGACGACGCACTGCTGCCCGGGTACGGCTGGGTCTTCCCCCTCGGGTCGGCCGGGGGCGGACAGGTCAACGTCGGCGTGGGCGCGCTCGCGACGTCGAAACGCCCGGCGCACATGGCACTTCGACCGATCCTCGAGCACTACGCCGCGATGGTGCGCGACGAGTGGGCTCTCGACGGCCCACCCGTCCGGATCACGTCCGCCCTGCTGCCCATGGGTGGTGCGGTGTCCGGTGTCGCGGGGCGCAACTGGATGCTGATCGGCGACGCCGCCGCGTGCGTCAATCCGCTCAACGGCGAGGGCATCGACTACGCCCTGGAGACCGCCCGGCTCGCCGTCGAACTCCTCGGCACGGACGACTACACCGACCGGTGGCGCGATGTGCTGGTGGAGCACTACGGGCTCGCGTTCTCTGCCGCCCGCCGTCTCGCCGGCCTGCTCACCATGCCCAAGACCGTCCCCACCCTGGGCCGGCCCGGCATCCGGTCGCCGCAACTGATGTCCATGGTGGTGCGGGTCATGGGCAACCTGATCACCGCCGAGGATGCCGACCTCGTGGCCCGGGCCTGGCGCACCGCCGGGCGGATCTCCCGGCAGGTCGACCCGCGCCCGCCCTTCTCGTGAGAGGGGCCGCCGGGCCGCCAACCCGGTGGCGCTTTGAGACGATCGGGCTGTAGTGTTCCAACACGTGTGGCCGCGGCCACAGCTGTGACAGAATCAGGCCACCCGTCGACCCAGGAGATGGAAGATGTCCGCCGCATCCACTCTCGCCACCCGAGCCAAGCACGCCGTCCAGAACCGCCTGGCACAGCGCTACCACCTGCGCGGCGAGATCGACCGCATGGATGCCGTCGGTGACCCGACCGCGATTGCCCGCGCCCTGGGCACGCAGGAATTCCCGTGGGGCATCACACAGGCGTTGAGCTTCGCCCTGTTCCGCACCTACGCGGTGCCGTCGATCGGCGACCTCCTGTACAAGACCAGCCAGTTCACCGAGTCGACGCAGAAGCGCTACGACGACACGGTCCTGCTGCTCGACGCCCCGATCGAGCACGGGGTCGACAGCCCGGCCGGACGGGCCGGCATCCGGCGCATCAACCAGATGCACGGCATGTACGACATCCCCAACAGCGACTTCCTCTACGTGCTGGCCACTTTCGTCGTCTGCCCGGTCGAGTGGGTCAACTCCTATGAGTGGCGCTCACTGACCAACCACGAGATCCTCGGCCTCACCAACTACTACCGCCGGCTCGGCCAGTTGATGGGCATCAAGGACATCCCCGAGACCTACGACGACTTCAAGACGTTCTACGACGAGTACGAGACCGCCCACTTCGCCTTCAGTCCCGACTCCCTGGCCGTCGCCGACGCCACCCTCGACCTGCTCGGCACGTTCATGCCGTACAAGCTGCTGCCGCGGGCGGTGGTGCGTCGGATGTCGTTCGCGCTCATGGACGATCGGCTCCTCGGCGCGTTCGGATATCCGAAACCGACCGCGGTCGAACGGGTCCTGGTGCGCGGCGGGCTCAAGGCTCGCGGTCTCGCGATCCGCCTCTTCGCGTCACCCCGCACCGAACCGCTCTTCGGTCGCCAGACGAAGCAGGTTCGCAGCTACCCCGGCGGTTTCCGCATCGACGACCTCGGCACCTTCGCGCCCGGGTGCCCGGTGTCGCACGACGAGACCCCGCGGGCCGCGAACCACTAGGCCCGCGCCGAGTGGATCGCGGCGATCCCACCGGTCATGTTCTCCCACCGCACCCCGGTGAACCCGGCGTCGCGGATGAGGTCGCCCAGCGCGAACTGGTCCGGCCACGCCCGGATCGACTCGGCGAGATAGACATACGCGGCCGGGCTGCTCGAGACCTTCGTCGCGACCGCGGGCAGCGCCTTCATCAGGTACTCCATGTACACCGTGCGGAACGGCTTCAGCGTCGGCGTGGAGAACTCGCAGATCACCAGTCGTCCGCCGGGCTTGAGTACCCGGCGGAGCTCGGCGAGCGCCGTCGGGACGTCGTTGACGTTGCGCAGGCCGAAGGAGATGGTGGCGGCGTCGAACGAATCGTCGGCGAACGGGAGCGACAGAGCGTCGGCGGCGACCTTCGGCACGTCCCGATGCGCACCGGCCTTGAGCATGCCGAGCGAGAAGTCCGCGGCGATGCAGTGCGCCCCCGAGGAGGCGAGTTCGACGGTCGACACCGCGGTGCCGGCCGCGAGGTCGAGGACGACATCGCCCGGGCGCAGGTCGAGTGCCCTACGGGTCTTCTTGCGCCAGCCGCGATCCCGGCCGAACGACAGGACCGTGTTGGTGAGGTCGTAGCGGCGTGCGACGCCGTCGAACATGGCCGCGACCTCGGCCGGGTCCTTCTCCAGGCTCGCCCGGCCCACACTCGTCCGGCCCAGACCCGCTCGTTCCGGTGGTGTCGCGCCCGTCGATGACATGCCGATCACGCTACCGGTCGTTCAGGCCAGGACCGCCGTGAGGTGCGTCGCCTCGCCGGGCGGTCGGCCGCCACCTCAGGCGGGCCGCCCCACCTCGGTGACGACTCCGCGGCCCGTCACGCGCGCGTAGTGACCGACGAGCTCCGCGCACACCGACGGCCAGGTGCGCGCACGCACGGCCTGTACCGCGGCTCGGCCGAACGCCGCCCGGACCGACTCGTCGTGCAGGGATTCGACGATCGCGGGCAGCTCCGCGGCGAAGCGTCCGACCTCCAGCAGATATCCGGTCCGGAACGCCGACACCAGGTCGCGCGGGCCGCCGGCGTCGGGACCGATCACGGGCAGGCCACTGGCCATCGCCTCCTGGATGGCCTGACAAAACGTCTCGTGTTCGCCCGCGTGCACGAACACGTCGAAGCTCGCGTACGCGCGGGCCAGCGCCTCCCCGCGCAGTTCACCGGTGAACACCGCATCCGGCATGGCGCGCTGGAGCCGGTCCCGCTCGGGGCCGTCCCCGACGATCACGAGCTGCACGCGCGGGTTGCCCGACAGTCCGGCCAGTCGCTCGACGTGCTTCTCCGGCGCGAGCCGGCCCACGAACCCGACCACCAGGGCGTCGCGGGCGGCACCCAGCCAGTCCGCGCGCAGCGACGGGTCGCGCTTGTCCGGCGAGAAGAGTCCGACGTCGACGCCGCGACCCCAGCGCGCGAGTCGCGGTATGCCGTGGGCGGCGAGGACCTCCAGCGTCGCGGTCGACGGCGCGAGGGTGAGGTCGCACATCTCGTGCAGCCGGCGTGTGTAGCGCCAGGCCAGCTTCTCCACCGCACCCAGCCGATAGGCTGCCGCAAACCCGGCGACGTCGGTCTGGAACACGGCGACCACGGGCACGCCGAGCGCCCGGGCGGCGACGGCGCCCGCGGCACCCACCACGAACGGTGACGCCAGGTGGACGACATCCGGTTCGAAGTCGCGCAGGGTGCGGTACAGCAGCGGCGACGGCACTCCCACCGGGAGCGAGGTCACCCGCGGCACCTGCACCGCGGGCAGCAGGTGCACCGGGGTCCGGCGGCCGACCATCCGCGGCCCGCCCGGCACGCCGCGCGGGGTGTCGGGTGCGATGACGACCACGGTGTGGCCGGTGGACTCGAGATGGTCGACAACCCGGAGGACGGAATTGACCACCCCGTTCATCTGGGGCAGGAAGCTCTCGGCGACGATCGCGACGCGCATGATCGCGATCGTCCCCCGCAGAATTGACCGGACCACACGGCGCACGTGTCGGCCCACCCAATTCAGGATGAACGGTGCGTTGCCCTCCGACCGGGCACAGTGGAGGGGTGGCCGACACCCACCTCCTGCTGCTGAGTCGCTGGCTCACCCCGGTCCCGCAGTTCCTCGCCCCGTTGACCGAGCCGGGCTGCCGCATCGGCTACGTCCCCACCGCGTCGTCGATCTATCCCGATCACGCGTGGCTCGACCTCGAGCGGGACACCCTTCGGCAGCAGGGTTTCGAGGTGACCGACCTCGATCCAGAACTGACCGGGTCAGCCGTCTTCGCCCAGGAGCTCGCCGGGGTCGACGCGGTGTTCGTCGCCGGCGGCAACACCTTCCATCTACTCGGGGCGCTGCGCCTGGCGGGTGCCGACCGCACCCTCGTCGACGCGGTCCGCGCCGGCCTCCCCTACATCGGGGTCAGCGCGGGCGCCGCGGTCGTCGGCCCCGACATCGCTCCCCTGTCGCTGCTCGACGATCCCGCCGAGGCCGCACCCCTGACCTCGACCGCGGGCCTCGGACTGATCGACACCACGGTGATCCCGCACGCGGAGGGCACCGTCGGGGGTCGCGGACCGATCGCGGCGACGAGGCAGCGGTTCGGCGCCGAGCACCGGCTGCACTTCCTGACCGACGCCGAGGCGATCGTCGTCGCCGGCGGAGACCTCAGGGTGATCCCGGGCTGACCGTCTCGTCCTGGTCGGCCGCGGCCGGGTCCCGGTCTGCCGCGTCGCTGCCGGAGTCCTCGGCGTCGGAGTCCTCGGCGACAGCGTCGTCGGCGGTGCCGCGGCGGGCCCAGCGACGACTGGACTCCGCGACCCCGACCATCAGCAGGCCGATGACGAGCCACGCTCCGACCATCACCGACAGGGCGGGGATGATGGACAGCACCGCGGTGCGGCCGGTCGGGCGGGCGAGATCCGGGTTGTAGACCGCGTAGTCGACGCTGATGCGCTGTCCCTCGCTCAGCTCGGTCGGATACAGCAGTCCGAAGCGGGGGCTGTGGAACGAGCCGTCGGGTGTCTGGAAATTCACCGCGGCGTGCAGGCTGTCCACGGACACGACCTCGGCCATCACGGTCGCCTTGCTGGCCTCGATCGTCGCGTCGTTCTTGAAACAACCGGCGATGAGCGTCATCGCCATGAAGGTGATCGTCACGCCGACGACGAGCAGACCGAGCTGCACGCGTCGCTGGATCACCGGATTCATGCCGTTCAGACTAGCGGGCACCGATCCGCCGGTGCCCGGCCCGACCGGTCGCGCACCGCCGGGACGCACCGGCCGCACTACCGAAGGCGCGCCGCAATCGCCGCGTGGACGGATCGCAGCCGTTCGCGGTCGGTGGCGACCTCGACGACCTCGATCCCGCCGGGAGCAGGCTCCTCCGCGAGCACCGCGCCGAGCTCACCGACCCCCACCCGACGATGCGGGATGTGGAAACCCGCGCACATCGACGCGATGTCGGTCCGATGCGGGGTCCCGAAGACCCGCTCGTAGGCCCCGGCGTACAGCCCGGTGTTGTAGCGCGGGTCGCCCTGTTCGAGCAGACCGAAGATCCCGCCGCCGTCGTCGTTGGCGACCACGATCCGCAGCGACGTCGGGCGCGGCTCGCCCGGGCCGATGACCAGACCGGTCGCGTCGTGCACGAAGGTCAGGTCGCCCATCAGGGCGATCGTCCGCGCGCCGGCCTGATCCCGGTCACGTGCCATCGCGGCACCGATCGCCGTCGAATTGGTTCCGTCGATACCCGCGACCCCGCGGTTCGAGAGGACCCGCACCCCGTCGGCGATCCGGCCGGCCAGGGCGATGTCCCGGATGGGGTTGCTGGCGCCGACGACGAGTTGGTCGCCGGCGGCCATGGCGTCGCTGACCGCCCGTGCGACGTGGAGCCCGGTGGCCGGGCCCGGCTCGTCGAGTTCGGCGGTGACGGCGAAGGCCGCCCGCTCCTGTACCGCCGCGCACTCCTTGAGCCAGTCCTCGCGCGGCTCGCCGACGACCTCGATCCGGGTGCCGGTCGCGTAGACGTTGCCGGAGACGTCGGGCCAGCGCGGACCGGTGGTCAGCGCGTAGACGCGGACCTCGGGGTCGGCGAGCAGGCGGGACACCCCGCGGTGCAGCGTCGGCCGACCGCAGATGATCGCCTGCTGGGGCCGGACGGAGTTCAGGCCCAGCGGATGCAGCGGCGTCGCCGGCCGCGGTGCCGTCGGTTCGGCGACGGTGGGGATCCCGGCAAGGCCCGGATGGACACCCGACCCGTGCCCCGACACGACCACGGTGTCCAGGGACAGGTCGATGGGCACCGGGACGTCGAGTCTGCCGACGGGCGCCTGCGTCCAGGGCAGTCCGCCGGGCCGGCCGGAGAACGAGCCGAGGTCGGTCGACGGGTCGGGGCCGGCCAGTTCGTCCGGGTCGGGGACCAGCGGTTCGCGCAGCGGGATGTCGAACTGCACCGGGCCGGCGTTGCCGGTACGCGCGCCCCGGGCGGCGGCGAGCACGCGACCGACCGCCGAGCGCCACTGGCTGTTGGTGTCGAGATCCTGTTCGGCGAGGCCGAGGCTGATCGCCGCACGCACCTGGGTCCCGAAGATGCCGAACTGTTCGACGGTCTGGTTGGCGCCGGAGCCGAGCAGTTCGTACGGCCGGTTGGCGCTGACGACGACCAGGGGCACCCGCGCATAGTTGGCCTCGAAGACCGCCGGTCCCATGTTCGCCACGGCGGTGCCGCTGGTCATCACGATCGGGACGGGCTGTCCCGACGACACCGCGAGCCCCAGAGCCAGATAACCGGCCGACCTCTCGTCGATCCGCACGTGCAGACGCAATCGCCCGGCGGCGTCGGCGGCGTGGAGGGCGAAGGCGAGCGGCGCGTTGCGCGACCCCGGACACAGCACGGCCTCGCGGACACCGCCGCGGATCATCTCGTCGACGATGACCCGGGCCTGCAGTGTGGACGGGTTGGGCCCGGGGGCGTTCTGGGCCGGTCGGTTCATCCCACAAGCCTAGTGCTCTCCCGAGTCCCCACATCGCGGCGGGGAGCGGCGTTACCCTCGTCACGTGGGCTTTTACGACGATCGAGTCCTGCCGCACCTCATCGAGCGCACCTGCGGCATGGCGGCGTTGACCCCGCTGCGGGCGCGGGCCTGCGCGTCGTTGTCCGGCCGGATGATCGAGATCGGCTTCGGCTCGGGCCTCAACGTCGGCGTCTACCCGGCCGGGCTCACCGAGGTCGCCGCCGTCGAACCGTCGACCGTCGGATGGTCGATGGCCGCCGACCGCGTCGCCACCTCCCCCGTGCCCATCGAACGCGCCGGACTCGACGGCCAACGACTGCCGTTCGACGACGACTCGTTCGACGCCGCGCTCACCACCTTCACCCTGTGCACCATCCCCGACCACCAAGCGGCGCTCGCCGAACTCCGCCGCGTGCTGCGTCCGGACGGACAACTCGGATTCCTCGAACACGGTTCCGCCCCCGACGCCCGCGTCCGACGGTGGCAGCGCCGACTCGAACCGATCCAGAAACGCGTCGCAGGCGGCTGCCATCTCACCCGCGACGTACGCGCCGAGCTCACTGCCGCCGGCTTCGCACTCGGGCCGGTCGATGCGTTCTATCAGCCCGGCGTACCGAAGCCGTTCGGCGCGCTGACCGTCGGGACCGCCCGGCCGGTCTGAGATCCCGCTCGCTCCGCTCCCGGCGGCGGTGACATTCGCCCCGCTCGCTCCGCTCCCGGCGGCGGTGACATTCGCCCCGCTCGCTCCGCTCCCGGCGGCGGTGACATTCGCCCCGCTCGCTCCGCTCCCGGCGGCGGGCCTACTGTGGAGCCAGTGCGTCGCTGGACAGTGCTGGTACTCCTCACCGCGGTCGCGACGCTCGTTCTCGAGCTCCTCGAGGTCGACGCCGCCGCCCTGTTCGCGGGGCTCGTGGTCGCGGGTGCTCTCGCGATCGCCGGGCGCGCGCCCGGCCGGACGAACACCGACGCCGACGAATCCGACGACCCGATCGTCCCGCGATGGGCGTTCGTGGCGTCGCAGGGTGTCCTCGGCGTCTTCATCGGCACGATGGCCGAGCCCGAGACCGTCGGCGGACTCGGGTCGTCGTGGTTCCCGGTGCTCGTCATCGGCCTGGGGACACTGGTCATCTCGATCGCCTGCGGCGCCCTGCTCGGGCTGCACCGAGACGTCGACTCCCTGACCGGCTCGCTGGCACTCGTCGCGGGCGGCGCGTCCGGGCTGGTGGCGCTGACCCGCGAGTTCGGCGGCGACGAACGGATGGTCGCGGTCATCCAGTACCTGCGCGTCGCGCTGGTCACCGTCACCATCCCCGTGGTCGCCTCGCTCGTGTTCGGTGCCGAAAACGGAGCCGTCGCACCGGGACCCGACGCCTGGTCGGCGGAAACTCTGCAGAATCAGGGCTGGGGACTGTTGCTGCTGGCGGTGTGCCTGGGCGTCGGGATCCCGCTCGGCCGGTTGCTGCGCATGCCCGCAGCCGGTCTGCTGGGTCCGCTGGCGCTGGCCACCGCGGCCGAGCTGACCGGGATCGCCGGTTCCGCCGAGGTGTCCCCCGCACTGCTGGCGGTCGCCTACGCGGTGATCGGCTGGCAGGCGGGCCTCGGATTCACCATGCCGCGGTTGCGTGCGATCGGCCGTGTCCTGCCGCTGGCGCTGGTGCTGATCCTCGTCATCGGCGCCGGCTGCGCCCTGCTGGGGGTCGTGCTGTCCGCGTGGACCGGCGAGTCGATGTTCGACTGCTATCTCGCGACCACTCCGGGCGGGATCTACGCCGTCCTCGCCGCGGCCACCGGGGCGGGCGGGAACGTCGCGTTCGTCGTGGCCGCCCAGATCCTGCGCGTCCTGCTCATGCTGTTCGTGGCGCCCTTCGCCGCGCGCCTCGCCGCTCGGCGGGCGTCGTGACCGTCTCGCCCGACTCGACGGTTACGTGTGACCCCGGTCCCACGTAAGGTCGGGAAGATGAGCGGGGAATCGAACACCGACACGACATCATCCACCTCCCACGGCCGCGAATTCGACGTCGTGGTCTACGGCGCCAGCGGCTTCGTCGGCGAACTCACGGCACGGTATCTGGCCGACCACGCGCCGATCGGTACGAAGATCGCGCTGGCGGGCCGCAACGAGTCGAAGCTGACCGACGCCCGCAAGCGGCTGCCGTTGCGCGCACACGACTGGCCGCTGATCATCGCCGACGCGGAATCACCCGCGGCGCTCGACGCGATGGTCGCGCGCACCCAGGTCGTCTGCACCACCGTCGGCCCCTACCTCAAGTACGGCGAGGCCCTCATCGTGGCGGCGGCCACCGCCGGAACCGACTACGTCGACCTCACCGGCGAGGTGCCGTTCGTGCGGTACGCGATCGACAAGGTCCATGACGTCGCCGCCGCCTCGGGGGCCCGCATCGTGCCCTCCTGCGGCTTCGACTCCGTGCCCTCCGACATCACCACCTACGCGCTGCATCGAAAGGTCTCCGACGACGCCGCCGGCGAGATGACCGACACGACCCTCGTCGTCGCGTCCTTCCGCGGCGGGATCTCCGGCGGAACGATCGACTCGATGCGGGTCATCGCCGAGGAGGCCCGCAACGCCCAGTCCCGACGGCTCATGCTCAACCCGCAGGCCCTCTCGGGCGGCCCCGGCGAGGTCCCGCGGGTCAGCCTGTCCGACGAACCGAGCGACCTGTCCATCATCAACGCCAAGAAGGTCGACCCATCGCTGCGCGGCACCCTCGCGCCCTTCTTCATGGCCGCCCACAACACCCGGATCGTGCGGCGCTCGAATGCGTTGCTGGACAACGCTTACGGCAAGGACTTCCACTACGCGGAGACGATGAGCGTCGGCGGCGTCCCCGCGGTGTCGACCCTGATCGCCGGCGCCGTCGCGGTCGGCACCGGCGCGTTCATGGGAGCGATGAGTTTCGGCCCCACGCGACGTGTCCTCGACCGCGTGTTGCCGAAGCCCGGTGACGGACCCAGCGAAAAGGCCCGCGAGAACGGTTACTTCGTGGTCGACACGTTCACGCGGACGACCACCGGACGACGCTACAAGGCCCGGATGCGCGCCCAGGGCGATCCCGGTTACAAGGCCACCGCGGTGATGCTCGCCGAGAGCGCGCTGGCATTGGCCCTCGACCGCGACCACCTGCCCAAGCGGGCCGGGGTGCTGACGACCGCCGTGGCGATGGGCGACGCTCTCATCGACCGTCTCCGCAACGCCGGGTTCAGCATCGACGCCACCGAGCTCACCGACTGACCCTGACCCGACCCCGCCCGATCGCGTCGTTCGACCCTCCGGCAGCCACGCCGGCGCAGACCGGACCCACTCCGGCACAGTCGAACTCGCGGTCGGGCGGCGTCGTCTTCGGGCCCCGGAAAAATCTGGCACTCTCACCTCCAGAGTGCTAGACGAGTGCCGGATCCGGTGCTATCTTCGTTGGCAGTACAGCGATGAACTGCTCGTCTAACGGGTGGCGAGCAGCCTTGAGAATCAGGAGGTGAACTGCTGTGCTTCGTTTCGATCCCTTTTCCGACATGGATGCCTGGACCCGAGGCATGATGACCGGTTCAGCGGCCGGAACTGCCCGCACTCCCCGCTTCATGCCCCTGGACCTGTACAAGGTCGAGGACCACTACCTGCTCATCGCCGATCTGCCCGGCGCCGATCCCGGTTCCATCGACGTCAGCGTCGACAACGGGGTCCTCACCCTCTCCGCCCAGCGGAGCACGCCGTCCGACGAGGGCGTGCAGTGGCTGACGAGCGAACGATTCTCCGGAACCTACCGCCGCCAACTGACTCTCGGCGACGCCATCGACAGCGCGGCCATCTCGGCGCGCTACGACAACGGCGTTCTCACCGTGACCATCCCGGTCGCCGAGAAGGCCAAGCCGCGGCGGATCGAGGTGGAGTCGGCCGGCCGACCACAGGCGATCGAGACCAGTACGGTCACATGAGCCGCTGCAGCACAACCTCTCTCCCATTCGGAGGAGCTGTAATCCCTGATCCCTGAGGTGCGAGGAGCGATAGCGACAGCCTTTCGCTCCCTGAGGTGCGAGGAGCGATAGCGACAGCGTTTCGCTCCCTGAGCCTGGATCCGTGGATGGGTTCGGGGTGTCGGTAACGTGAAAATGCCCTCTGAGCTGGAATGATTGGTGGTGTTGAGACACAAAACATTCCAGCTCAGAAGGCACTTTCAGTGAAAGTATCGCACACGTTCTCCGCCA
The DNA here is from genome assembly GCF_031844505.1 of Gordonia sp. AC31. Taxonomy (NCBI): domain Bacteria; kingdom Bacillati; phylum Actinomycetota; class Actinomycetes; order Mycobacteriales; family Gordoniaceae; genus Gordonia; species Gordonia sp. AC31. The sequence continues at coordinate 12,026 of NZ_JAUZVK010000019.1, read as the reverse complement.
CGTCCGCCATGTTCGACGACGACAACCTGGTGTCGCACGCCGGACTGGTGCCGGTCATGAGAGTGGCCGAGTCGACCGGGTTGGCCGCATCGCTGGGCGACCGGGTCGATCTCGGCACCACCCAGGTCGCCTCCGCTGGGGCAAACCTCGACGCGAAACTGTTGACCGTGATCGGCGGATTGTGTTGCGGCGCTGACAGTATCGACGACCTCGGAATGGTCCGCAGCGGTGGGCACACCCGTCTGTTCGACCGCGTGTACGCCCCAGCCACGATCGGGCAAACGCTGCGCGAGTTCACCCCCGGCCACGCCCGGCAACTCAACGCGGTGATGACCCACACCTTGCCGGCGATGTGCGCCACCGCGGACCTGCTGCCCACCGACGGGTCCCGGGTGTTTGTCGATATCGACTCACTACTGCGCCCGGTCTACGGCTACCAGAAAGAAGGCGGCTCCTACGGGCACGCGAAAATCGCCGGGCGTGAACTGCTGCGCAAAGGGTTGTCCCCGCAGGTCACCACCCTGTCCGCGCCCGGGTATGCACCGGTGATCGGCAACGCCTGGCTACGCGCCGGGCGCACCGCTTCGGGAAACGGGGCAGCGAGAATGATCGCTGAAACCCTGACCACCGCACGCCGCTGTGGGGCGAGCGGGGAGATCACCGTCCGCGGCGACGCCGCCTATGGCACCGCCGCGGTGATGCGCACCTGCCAACGCCTCGCAGCGACGTTCTCGCTGGTCCTGCGCACCAATACGGCGATCACCCGCGCCATCACCGCGATCGGCGACGACGCCTGGACCCCGGTGCACTACCCCGGGGCGGTCACCGACCCCGACACCGGCGAACTGATCTCTGATGCCGAAGTCGCCGAAACCACCTACACCGTGCAACCGGACTCCACCCAGCCGGTCACCGCCCGACTGATCGTGCGTCGGGTCACAGCCCACCACCCCGCCGGCACCGACACCCTGATGCCCGCCTGGCGGTACCACTCGTTTTTCACCAACACCACCGACGACACCGTCACCGCCGACATCACCCACCGCCGCCACGCCATCATCGAAACCGTGTTCGCCGACCTCATCGACGGACCGCTGGCCCATCTGCCCTCCGGACGGTTCGGTGCTAACGCCGCCTGGCTGGCACTGACCGCGATCAGCCACAACCTGATGCGCACCCTCGCCGCACTCACCAACACCCCCAGACTGCGGGCCGCGCGGGGCGCAACGCTGCGCCGCACACTCATCGCGATACCCGCCCGACTAGCGCGACCAGCACGAACACCGGTCCTGCACCTACCCCGACACTGGCCCACCCAACACGCCTTCACCGCGCTGTGGGCCGCGGTCAACACCACCTGACCTACCAACCACACCCGCCCACCCACCACCAAGGAACCCCAGTGAAAAGGCTGACACCGGTCAGCGAATACCACACGCCCACAACACAATCAGACGATCACGCGCCCCAACCCACCCCACCTGAAACCCTTCCACGGATTCAGGCTGAGGTGCGAGGAGCGATAGCGACGAGCCTCGAAGGGCCTGGCAAGAAATGTTCACCACGCCCTTCGAGGCTCGCTTCGCTCGCACCTCAGGGAGCAGGATCGGCCACGCTTCGCACCCCAGGGAGCAATACGCTGCGCCACAACGGAATCGGGCACCTAGCCTTCGCTACCGGTCAGACCCGAACAGTTCGACGAGCGGCGCCGGGCGGCCGAACAGGAAGCCCTGGGCGTAGTCGAACCCGAACTCCTCGAGCATCGGGAGCAACGCCTCGGATTCGATCCCCTCGGCGACCATCTTCACCCCGGTGGCGGCGGCCATCTCACCGATCGCGCGGACGACGGCGCGATCGGGCGAGCTGTCGGCCAGTTGCGCGATGAGCGTCCGATCGACCTTCAGGACGTCGACCGGGAGATCGCGGACGTAGCGCAGGGCCGAGAACCCGGCCCCCAGGTCGTCGATGCAGATCGTGCAGCCGAGTTCGTGGAGCGCGTCGATCGCCCGCGACGCGGAGGTGTCGACCCGGATCGCCTAGTCCTCCCGCACCTCGACCCAGACCCTCGACGGCTCGACACCGTGACCGTCGATCAGGCCGTGGACGTACGAGACGAGCCCGTCGTCCCACAACTGCTGCCCGGACAGGTTGAGGGAGACGAACGTGCTCGGCCCGACGTGCCGGGTGATCTCCCCCGACAGGTCCCGGATGGCCTCGCCAATGGCGTGCCGTCCGATGGGGGCGAGCAGCGAGATCCCCTCGGCCACAGACAGGAACGCGTCCGGAGCCAGCACGCCGGACTCGGTGTGCCACCGGAGCAGCGACTCGTAACCGACGACCCGCCGGTCGGGTACCGCGACGATCGGCTGGTAGAAGACGGAGAAGTCGCGCTCGACCGATCTGGTGAGCCAACCCGCGAGGTCGACCTCGGCCCGGATGTGGCGCAGCGTCGTCGGCGATGCGAATGCGACGGCGGTGCGGCTGCTCAGCGCGATGCACAGGGCGGCGTCGGCGTGGCGGACCAGATCGTCCTCGGACTCGGCGGCGAGGTGCACATCTCCGACGGCGACGCCCATGCAGACGTCGAGGAACCAGCTGCGCTCCCCGTCACTCACGGTGTGCGCACCGAGCTTGGTGCGGGCCGCCTCGATCAGTGCGTTGCGTCCGCTCTCGTCGTCACCGGCGCCGGTCCAGGGAAGGTGGATGAGCCAGTAGAAGTCCGATCGCCGCTAGAAACGCGCCCGCGGACTGATGGGCATGAGCACCTGTTCGATGAAGCGCTCGGCGGCCGCGGCCGACGCCTCGTAGCCGTAGGCGACCACGGCTCGGTGGTACGGGTCGACCGACACCGCGATCACCGAGGTGCCGAACGTCAACACGACGTCATTCGCTGGTCCGATCCCCCCAGGGCGACGCCGGGGGCGCCGCAGTTCTCTACCGCGCAGATACTACTCAGCCGGCGCGCTCCCGGGAAGAAGGTCGAGTCGCCCCGCCCGGACCGGGCCCGACCGTCATGACCGTTCTCACAATTGCGCGCCGCGGCAGTCCGTCGAAACCGTGTGCAATTTTTCGTGGGCCCGGGTCGAGACATCGATTTCTTTTGACAGATGTTCACAAAATCTGGGACCGGCGCGGCCGGCGATTCGCCACTATTCTCGGCAGCGCTGCTAACGATTCCGCGAGGTGCGGCAAAACTGCTGGTAAGGTGCTTTCATTGCCTATGCGTAGGACACGAAAGATTACGTGGTTTCCGCCAATGCAGTCGCAGTGGCATCAATGCGAATCTCGGCAAACAAGCGGCTGTCTCCACAGCCGCCGACGGAAAGCGGTCGTGGTAGATGTCGTTGATCAGGAGGGTGCTCCGGCGCTACGACGCCCGGTCGATGGCGACACTGATCAGCACCGGCGGTGTCATCCCGCTGCCGGTCATCAGCGTGCTCGCGCCCGAGACGCTGTACCCGGGCGGCATGCCCATCCTGCTCACCATCTGGTCGTTCATCGCGGTCGTCTTCGCGGTGACGGCCATCCGCGCCCGGCTGACCGATCTCGAGTTCGCGTTCCTGGGCGGGTTGGGGATCGTGGGCATCTTCGGCACCTCGATGATCCTGGCCTCGCCACGATCGTCGACGCTCGTCCTCGCCATCGTCGCGGTCATCCCGGCGATCGGCGCGATCTCGGCGACCACCCGACTCATCCTGTCCCATCTGGCGCTGGCGGTCGTCTGTGCGGCAACCGTCCTCGCGGTGACGACGCCCTCGCTGCCGGAGTACCTGATCAGCTTCGGCGCGATGCTCGGCCTGATCGTGGTGCCGGTCTTCCTGGTCGTCGCGTTGCGCAAGTCGATGGAGGCCGTGCTCGATCAGCAGACCCGCCTGGTCGGGATCGACCCGCTGACCGGCCTGCTGAACCGGCGCGGCTTCCTGATTCGCGCATCGCAGCTCCTCTCGGCCGCGCGATCGTCCACCGGATGGATCGGCATCCTGCTGCTCGACGTCGACCACTTCAAGAAGATCAACGACCAGTACGGCCACCTCGCCGGTGACGGCGTGCTGCTGGCGGCATCGGCCGCCATCCGCGAGCACGCCCCCGTCGGTTCGGAGGTGTGCCGCTACGGCGGCGAGGAGTTCCTCATGTTCCACGTCGTCCACGACGCGGACGAACTGTGGCTCAGCGCCGAACGCCTACGGGCCGCCGTCGCCGCGGCAGCGCCGGTCACCATCAGCGTCGGCGGCGTCTGCGCGCCGCTGCGCGTCGCCGGCGACCCGCTGGTCTCCGGCCGGTTCGACACCGCCTATTCGACCGACGACGTGATCGGCAACCTCCTGGGTCAGGCCGACGCCTGCGTGTATCAGGCGAAGGAGAACGGCCGGGACACCACGGTCATCAAATCCATCGACGCGGTGACCTGGAACGACGGCGCGCCGAGCGCACATGCCGCCGACGCCGAGCGGACGGTGTCTCCGCCGTCGGCGAGCCTGTACGAGGTCTTCTACCGACGCCCGGCCGACTTCGTCGACATCGACAGCCGGACCAGCGGGCGCTGAGTCGTCGCGGCCTGGAGTGCGTCGGCCTCCCGGCGCATCCGACGCCAGGTCTCCGGGCTGGTGAGGGTGTCGAGCCGGGCGCGGTCCCACCACATGAGCCGGGTGCGGTACCGGTCGTCGGGGAACGGCGTCGCGGACACCGACTCGTCGAGGCGTCCACCACCGGATTGCCAACGGCGCAGAACGTGGTCGGCCGCGGTCGCCATCATGGCCCCGACCCCGGACATCTCCATGATGACCAGCCCCAACCGCGACAACTGACCGGCCACCGACCCCGCGATCGCCGATCGCTCGTCCACCCAGGCCGTCTTGACCTCGACGATGCCGTCGTGCAGACGTTCTTCGATGGCGTTGACGAGCTGCACCTGACCGGGCTGACCCACCCATTCGACCAGCGCGTGCGACTGCGCAGCCGCCTCCAGCCGGGGCTGGACCCGTAGCCCGCCGACGACCTTGCCCTCGGTGTCGAGCACCGCGAAGAACATCGCGGTGCCCTCGCCGCCGGCGACCTCGTCGTATTCGAGTGCGGCCGCGCACCCGTGCCGGTGGTACGACGCGTCCGCGCCGGCGAGGTACTCGCGCCACAGTTCGGGCTCCGACCGCGGGCTCGCCACGACCACCGAGTACTCCGCCCCGGTTTCGGGTGCGATCGATCGCAACATCCCGGTGCGAACCTGATCATTGGTGACTGACATCTTATTCATCGCAGTATTGCCTTCCAGGAATTAGTAAATTTAGAGACGAGATCTCCCCCGACCCCGCGTGTAATGCTGCCACAAGGCCACATTTATGCACTCCCACAAGCGCAGTTCTTTTCGCCCGACCGCCGCTTTGACGGTTGGCGTCGTGCAATCCCGTGCGACACCATGGGCTTATGCACACGCCGCCGGATGCCGCCGCCACCCTCTACTCACCTGACGAACTACCCGCCGCGTTGACCGCGGAGCCGTCCCTCACTGTGTCCGACATCACGGCCGGCGCCGCCCGCGCACTCGATGAACTCCTCCCGCCCGCCGAGCCCGCTCTCCGGGATGAGACACCTCGTTACGCGCACTTTCCCTGGCGTAACGCCCTCGTCAAGATCCCCGGTCCGCGCACGTTCCGACGCCTTCGGCTCGACCGCAACCGGCACAAACTGACCGCGTCGCAGCAAGCCGCTGCGGGCGAGCTCCGGATCGGTGTCGTCGGTTTGAGTGTGGGACACGCGATATCGCTCACGCTCGCACTCGAAGGTCTTGCCGGCGAATTACGCCTTGCCGATTTCGACGATCTCGAACTCACGAATATGAATCGAATTCCGGCGACCCTCATGGATATTCACGACAACAAGGCCGTGATCGCCGCTCGACGCATTTCCGAGATCGATCCCTATCTCACCACCGTCGTACATGTGGACGGCATAACAATCGAGAACATCGATGAATTCCTCGACGGCCTGGATCTCGTCGTCGAAGAATGTGATTCTTTCGATGTAAAGGTCCTCGTGCGCCAGAAATGTCGCGAGCGAGGAATTCCGGTCCTCATGGAGACGAGTGACGGCGGAACCCTCGATGTCGAGAGATTCGACCTCGAACCGGATCGGCCTCTTTTCCACGGCCTGGCCGGCGACCTGCGGATCGAAGATCTCGTCGGACTCGACCGCGCGTCGCTCACCCCGCTCGCCGTCCGGGTACTCGAGCCGACGAAGGTGACCGCGCCGATGGCGGCGTCGGCCATCGAGCTCGGGCACACGGTCACCGCCTGGCCACAGCTCGGCGGCGACGTCCTCCTGGGCGGCGCCACGGTGGCCGCGGCCGTCCGCCGCCTCGTCCAGGGCAAGTCCCTGCCGTCCGGTCGGGTCCGATTCGACCGGGACGCGTGGCTGGACGGCCTCGAGGACCCGATCGACACCCGCGCCCCCGCACCCGCAGCACAACCACCGGCCGACACCGAACCGATCCGTCCGCAGGTGCAGCCCGACATCGGGGCGATGACCGACCGCGAACTCGTCGTGTACGCCGCGAGCCGGGCGCCGTCCGCCGGGAACCAGCAGCCCTGGCAGATCATCGCCGACGACGACGCCGTCACCATCGTCCTGGACCGCACCCGCACCTCGACCCTCGACGTCGAGCACCGGGCATCTGCGGTGGCGGTCGGCGCCGCGCTGTACAACGCGCAGGTCGCGGCGGTCGCGCGCGGGGTGCTCGACGACATCGAGATCGTCGACGCGGCCGACACGCTGGCCGGCCGGGCACGCCTCAAGGGCATCGACACCGGGTCGCGCTCCGCGGACGCGGAGACCGAACTCGACGCATTGCTCGCCCGCGGCACCCGACGTGGAGTCGGGGACGGATCACCGCTGTCGGCCTCCGATCTCGTCCGACTGCACGATGCCGCCACGAGTGATCGGACCCGGTTGGTGGCGCTCGACGACCGCGCGGACATCGACCGATATGCCTCGATCATCGCCCGATCGGATCGCGCCCGGTTCCTGACGCCCGAACTGCACCGGGAGATGTTCGCCGAGCTCACCACCGATCCGGCCGCCGCCGAGGGCATCGACGTCGCCTCGCTCGACCTACCGCCGGCGATGGCGGGGATGCTCGACGTGTTGCGGCGTGCCGATGTCATGGCGTTGCTCGACGAATGGGGTGGCGGTGCCGCACTCGGTGCCGATGCCGGCGCCCGGGCCGCGTCGTCGTCGGCGATCCTGGTCTTGGTGCAGCAGGGCACGACCCCCGCCGATTACCTCCGCGGTGGGATCGTCGCGCAGCAGCTGTGGGTGGCCGCCGAGCGTCTCGGCTTCGCGGTTCACCCCATGACACCGACGTTCCTCTACGCCGGGGACGACGCGACCGCGCGAACACTGTCGAGCAATCACGGCGACGAACTGGCCGCCCTGCGCCGCGAGATGCTCGAGACGTGGCCCCTCGACGCCGGCGAGGCGCCGACCATCGTGCTGCGCCTGTCGCGCACGGATGCGCCGGTGGAGGTGAGCCGTCGTCTGCCCGTGCGCCCGCCGACGAGTGCTGGTCAGGCCTGACCGGGGTTGAGCTTGATGAACAGGGCGTCCATCTCCGCACAGAGGCGGTCGCCGTCGTGCAGGGTGCCCTTGATGAAGACCTTGCGCCCCTCGATCCGGTCCGCCCAGGCGTGGATTCGCAGCGGCGTGTTCAGCGGTGTGATCGACCGGTATTGCACGGTCAGGTACGCGGTCCGGCTGACATGCTGGATCGCGACCGCCGACGCGAAGCCGCCCACGTCGTCGAAGGCGACCGCGACATGACCGCCGTGCGCGGCGTTGTTCCCGCCGAGGTGGAAATCGCGGAACGTCAGTTCGGCGACGACCCCGTTGTCGTTCACCTCGGTGACCACATACGGCGGCAGGGTGATGTTGCCGCGCGACGGGAGGTCGATGCGGGTCCCCGCCGGTGAGTGCCACTCGTCGATCCGGGAATCGGCGAGCCGGTCGTTGAGCGCCTTCAGTGACTCGATGAGTTCGTCGACGAGCTCGTCGTCGGGACAGGCGTAGCGGGCGTTGTCCATCAGCAGGCGGACCTGCTCACTGAACTCGCCGTAGCGGGGTCCGCCGCGGTCGGTGGTGATGGCCGCATGGGCCCGGAAACCACCCTCGTGCGGGTCCTCGTCGACGGTCTCGACGGCGCGATCGTTCGCTTCGCTCACCGGCCAACCGTATAAGAGCCGGCGGTGCCGCGCCCTAGTCGGTGTCGGTGTTCCCCTCCGTGCGTCGACGGTCGGCGAGATCCACACACACCCCGCCCCGGGCCAGCCGGCGCGTGGACTCGGGTATGTAGTCCGGCACGCCACGCGGACCGCGTTCCTTTTCGTCCCGGATCCGGACCGCCCTCCCGACGATCACCGCGACCGCCGCGGACACGACACACCACGCGCCCCCGAGGATCAGAATCCACCCCCATACAGCCATACGGACAGCTAAGCATCCGAAACTGAGATTTCGGTGATGTTCGAGCCGAAGACCGGCCGGCATCCAATGGTTGAATGCAATCCGCGTCGAACCCGTCACGACTTCGTGATCTCTTCCGACCAATCCGCCGCTGCGGGCGTGCGAAGCGCCCGGTCGCCGCGTCGATAGGCTGACCCCATGAGTGCGACGCCCGACACCCAGGGACCCTCCGGCCAACCCTTCGACCCGGCATCGTGGGCGGTGGTGCCCGGCTTCGACGACCTGACCGACATCACCTATCACCGCCACGTCGGCGAGGGCCGCGAGTTTGGGATCGTGCGCGTCGCATTCGACCGTCCCGAGGTCCGCAACGCCTTCCGCCCGCACACGGTCGACGAGCTGTACCGGGTCCTCGACCATGCGCGGCGGTCGCCCGACGTCGGCACGATCCTGCTGACCGGCAACGGCCCGAGCCCCAAGGACGGCGGGTGGGCGTTCTGCAGCGGCGGCGATCAGCGCATCCGCGGGCGTAGCGGTTATCAGTACGCCACGACACACGACGACGACGTCGCGGCGGCCGGCGCCGAGACGGTCGACGCGGCGCGGGTGAAGGCCGAGGGCGGGCGGCTGCACATCCTGGAGGTCCAGCGCCTGATCCGGACGATGCCCAAGGTCGTGATCGCGGTCGTCAACGGCTGGGCGGCCGGCGGCGGGCATTCGCTGCACGTCGTGTGCGACCTGACCCTCGCCTCGGCCGAGCACGCCCGGTTCAAGCAGACCGACGCCGATGTGGGTTCCTTCGACGCCGGTTACGGGAGCGCCTACCTCGCCAAGCAGGTCGGGCAGAAGTTCGCGCGCGAGATCTTCTTCCTCGGGGAGGCCTACGACGCCGAGACCATGCACCGGATGGGCGCGGTCAACCGCGTCGCCCCGCACGCCGAGCTGGAGGCCACCGCCATCGACTGGGCGCGCCGGATCAACAGCAAGTCGCCGACGGCCCAGCGCATGCTGAAGTTCGCGTTCAACCTCACCGACGACGGCCTCATGGGCCAGCAGGTGTTCGCCGGTGAGGCGACCCGCCTGGCCTACATGACCGACGAAGCCGTCGAAGGACGTGACGCGTTCCTCGAGAAGCGCGACCCTCGCTGGGACGACTACCCGTACTACTACTGAGCCGGGTGCCCGAGAGTGTCGAACGCACAGGGCATTCATTGAGGGCAGGTGACGACCAGCGTCGCTCGTCTGACGTAGACCAGGGTTAGATGTGGGCGATCATTCTTCAGCGGGTTCGACCCCGCCGATGCCCTAATCGAACCGGCGGCCAACCAGGTCCGGTCCGAACGACGCCGCCGAATCGAGCTGAGAGACCGCACCCGCCTCGGCGTGCGGCAGTAGTACGCGGTGAACCGTAGGTACGTCGCGTGGCCTGCCAGTGCGCCAGACACTTCCGGATCGCGGCGCCGCCGCTGTCGTGACGTCAACTCGACGCGGCGTTGCCGATCTGCACAAGCAGAAACTCTAGGCCGCGAAACAATACGCGGCGCAACGTATTTCATGACATGGTGGTCGGCGCTCCGCGGCGATGAATTCGAACGACTCACCGATGATGTTGCGCCGCACAGTCCGCCGAAACTTCTTTCCGTAGCGCGACGTCACGGTCCCTCTCGGCGAGCTCGGCACGCAGTCTGGTCCGTTCCGCGCGCTCACCCGCCGCCTCGGCGGCACCTTGCGATCTCGTGGACGTTGAGTTCCCGTGCCACCTCGGTGACCGGCGTCCACCATCAATCACCCGACGAGCAGCGCCTGCGCTCAGGAGTAATCGGCCGCTTCCTGGACACGCAGATACCTCTGCAGCAGGACGACGCGCGACATTCGGGCACACGACAGTCGTTGGTCAGCAGCACTTCTACCGTTCTGGGACAGAATACGGTACGTATGTGACAGGATTAGACTACTGACGACGATCGAGGCACAATCAACGAAACATGCTGCACAGTAGCCAGTTTCGCGATTTCCGAGCCTGTGGAAACTCCTCGAAATCGAACCCATGTTCCTGTACCTTGGAGTCATGCCAGAGCTCGCCACTCTCCTCGATCAGCTCGTCGAGACCGCCCCACCCGCCGACGATCCTACGGGCAGAGCAACATTCGACGCCCTTGACATGTGGCGTCTGATCCGCAACCTTGCAGATCATCAGATCGTCACGCACGCAGCGCAACTCGATGCTCTTGGGGTCGCGCAGAAAGCCGGCAGCACCACCAAGAAACTGCTGATCGAGTCCGGCCATGCACCGGCCGCTGCTCTTCGCACCATGCGGGGTGTCGACGCGCTGTCGACGCTGCCCGTGGTGGCGCGTCACGCCGCCGACGGGCGACTGTCCGGCGAGGTCGTCGATGCCATCGTGCGGGGGATCAACGAGATCGAGAAGCGTTGTCACAAAGCCCTTTCCGATGACGAGCGCGCCCAGTACGAACTCGAACTCATCGCCCAAGCACTCTCCGGCGCAACACCGACAGAAGTGCTCAAGCATGGCCGAGCCATCGCCAATACTCTGGCGGACACCTCCGACACCGGTGTACCGGCCGCCGACGACCCATCGCTGAACGCGGTCAACGCCCACACCACCGACGACGGCCGCGTCGAAGTACATGCCGACCTCACCCAAATCGTGGGAGAGAAGTTCCAGGCCATGATCGATGAACACTCCTGCCCCAGGCCGGAACCCGACGGCGCACAGGATCGACGCACCGCCGAGCAACGCCGCGCCGACGCCTTCGAACTGATCCTCGACCAAGCCGCGATCGGCGCTACCCTCGATACCGTTGGTTCCCCACGCACTCAATTGATGCTGACGATCCCCGCGACCGGAGACCTCGCAACGCTGCCGTGGACCGGATCGGTCAGCCATGCCACCGCCAAACAGGTGTCGTGCGACGGCTCGCTCACGGAGATCATCCTCGACAGCGAAGGCGTACCGCTTCAGATGGGTCACACCCGCCGGTTGTATCCGTCACACTTACGCAAAGCGATCATCGTCCGCGACGCGTGCTGCGTCAAATGTGGTGCACCGCCGTCCCATACGCAGGTGCATCACATCAAGTCGTGGGCCGACGGCGGTCCCACCGACCTCGACAACGGCTGCCTGCTCTGCCAACGCTGCCACACCCAAGTCCACCACCACGGCTGGGACATCGTGATGGGTTTCGACCGCCACCCCTGGCTCGTACCGCCCGTGTCGATCGATCCGCAACGCCGACCGCTACCCGCCTACAACCGCCGCACCATGCGACTCGACGACGCCGCCTGACCGGCCCTCCGACACACACTTTCGCGCAGCACCTTTTCGCACCCGGCCATCGCCCGGGACCGCATCTGTCCCTTGACAACTCCACAGTGACGCCCCAGTCGGCTCCGTTCCCGGTCAGATCGTCGGCCGGGGACGGGCCGTCGGGACCACGAGAGAACTCCGCTCTGGGAGCGAGCTTCCCCCCCTGCTCCCTGAGCTGAGGAGCCAGGTTGCGAGCGTCCCCCTCCGCTCCCTGACGAGCGAGCTTGCGAGCGTCCCCCTCCGCTCCCTG
>NZ_JAUZVK010000018.1:0-84372 GCF_031844505.1 Gordonia sp. AC31 | reverse complement strand
ACGGGGGCTCGCTTCGCTCGCACCTCAGGGAGCAACGGGGGCTCGCTTCGCTCGCACCTCAGGGAGCAACGGGGGCTCGCTTCGCTCGCACCTCAGGGAGCCGGGGCCGGGCTCGCAAGCTCGCCCCTCAGGGGGCACGGAACAATTTCATCGAAAGGTACTGAATAACAATGAAACTCAATGGACTGTCGGTCGCGATCACCGGCGGCGCATCCGGTCTCGGGCTCGCCACGGCCCAGCGCGTCATCGACGCCGGTGGCCTGGTCACCCTGATCGATCTGCCGACCTCGGACGGTCAGGCCGTGGCCGACGGACTCGGCGCCGCAGCGTCGTTCGCGGCCGCCGACATCACCGACCGTGAACAGTTCGAGGCCGCACTCGATGTCGCCGACGACCGAGGGGGCCTGCGCGGACTCGTGCACTGTGCCGGCGCGGGCCGGCGCATGCGCATCCTGGACAAGGAGGGCAAGGCGGGTTCGGTGGAGGACTTCGAGTTCGTCATCAAGCTCAACCTCGTCGGGTCGTTCCATGCGCTCTCGCTCGGCGCGGAACGTATCGCTCGACAGGAGCCCGTCGACGGGGAGCGGGGTGCCATCATCATGACCGCGTCGGTCGCGGCGTACGAGGGACAGATCGGCCAGATCAACTACTCGGCGTCGAAGGCGGGCATCGTCGGGATGACGCTGGTCGCCGCACGGGACCTGGCCAGCAAGCTCATCCGCGTCAACACCATCGCGCCGGGCACGATGGACACGCCGCTGCTCGCCCGGCTGCGCGACGACGTGCGCGATGCGCTCGCCGCGAGCATTCCCAATCCGGCGCGGCTCGGTAGGCCGGACGAGTTCGGTCAGCTCGCCGCGTCGATCCTGGAGAACACCTATCTCAACGGCGAAACCATTCGCCTCGACGGGGCGATCCGGATGGCGCCGCGGTAACCCGAACCCCGACACGTCCGTTCTGCTTCCCCCACAACGCCTTTCGAGAGGAATCATCGCGATGTCTGTCACGGCGCCCACCACTCTGAGCTATCCCGACGCCACGATGGCGGTGCTGCCGGCGAGTATGGCCGCCCTCTACGGCGAGCGCGCGGCCGTTGTCGACGGCGCGACGACGCTCACGTTCACCGAGCTCGACGTGCGCTCGGCCGCCGTGGCGTCGGCCCTGCGTGCGGTCGGAGTGAGCGATCGCGATGTGGTCCTGCTGTACCTGACCAACAGCGTCGAGTTCGTCGTCGCCTACTACGGATCACTCCGGGCCGGTGCGGCGGTGACCCCGGTCAATCCGTTGCAGCCCGTACCGGGTCTGCGACGTCAGATCGCGGAAACCGGTGCGGTTGTGGGTTTCACGCAGGTCGAGCAGTCCGCGCGTCTCCTGTCCGCCGCCGTCGGCACGGCGTTGACGACGGTGGTGACGGTGGACGGGACCGCGGATGCGCCGGAGACCATCGACACCGTCCCCCTCGCGGAGTTCGTCGTCGGGCACGAGACGGCCCCGCCGGTCTCGACCACGAGCGACGACGTCGCGCACCTCGCCTTCACCGGCGGCACCACGGGTGTTTCGAAGGGCGTTCGGGTCCTGCACCGCAACGTGCTCGGCAACGTCACGCAGATGATCGCCTGGCGGGCAGGTCATTCCGTGGAGGTGGGAACCGACGGTCTCCTGACCCTCACTCCCCGGTCGTCGGAGAACCCGGGGGTGGTCCCCGGGCATGCGGCGACGGTCGTCGTGTCCCCGCTGTTCCACGCGCACGCCCTCATCAACATGTCGTTTCTCCTGCTGTGCGGTGCCACGCACGTGTTCGCCGGTCGTTTCGAGCCCGGGCGGATGCTGGCTCTCATCGAGGCGCATCGGGCGTCGTATGTGACCGGGAGTCCCGCGATGTGGCATGCGCTCGCCGTGCACCCCGACGTCTCCACACGGGACCTGACCTCGGTGCGGGTGGTCTCCTCCGGCGCGGCGCCGATCGATCACGTGACCCTGGAGCAGCTCGAGAAGGCGTTCCCGGCAGCGGCGATCGTGGAGGGATACGGCCTCACCGAGGCGACGTGCCTGGTGTCCTCGGCGTCCCTGACGTCCGGGGGTCGATACCGGCTCGGGAGTGTGGGTCTGCCGACGTTCGACACCCAGATCGAGATCCGCGCCGTCGACGATCCGGCCGTCGTCCTCCCGACGGGGGAGAAGGGACAGTTGTGGGTGCGCGGCCCGCAGGTCACCGACGGCTATCTCGATCACCCCGAGAAGACGGCCGAGCAGTTCGTCGACGGGTGGCTCGACACCGGTGACATCGCCTACCGCGACGCCGACGGGTACCTCTACATCTGCGACCGTGCGAAGGACATGCTGATCTACAAGGGCTACAACGTGTATCCGCGCGAGCTCGAGGAGATCCTGGTGACGCATCCGGACGTCGGTGCGGCAGCGGTCGTCGCCCGGGAGGCGGGTGCGGTGGGGCAGGAGCCGGTGGCCTTTCTCGTCGCCCGGGACGGTCACGTCATCGACGCCGATGCGGTGTCGGACTTCGTCGCCGCGCAGGTGTTGCCCTACAAGAAGATCCGGGACGTGTACGTGGTCGACGAGCTGCCCACCTCGGCGGCCGGCAAGGTCCAGAAGGTGGCGTTGCGGGAGCGCCTGGCGAACGCCTGACAGGGTCAGCGCCGGCGCCCGAGGCGCCGGCGCACGCGCGTGTGGTCAGCGCTGCGCGCGCTTGATCAGGTTGCGCCCGATGATGAGTCGCTGGATCTCGCTGGTGCCCTCGTACAGGCGCAGCAACCGCACCTCGCGGTAGATGCGTTCCACCGCGACATCGCGCATGTAACCGCTGCCGCCGTGGATCTGCACGGCGAGATCGGCGACCTTGCCGACCATCTCGGTGCAGAACAGCTTGGCAGCCGACGGGGCGATGCGGCGGTCGGTGTCGTCGACCCACGCCCGGGCGGCCTCGCGGACGAGCGCGCGTCCGGCCATCACCCCGGCCTGCTGGTCGGCGAGCATGGCCTGGACCAGTTGGAACTCGCCGATCGCGGTACCGCCCTGGGTGGCGGTGGCGGCCCAGGTGACCGACTCGTCGAGCGCACGCTGCGCGGTGCCCACCGAGAGAGCCGCGATGTGCACCCGGCCCCGGGCCAGGCTCATCATCGCGGCCTTGTAGCCCACGTCCTCGCTGCCGCCGACCAGTGCCGACGCCGGCACCCGCACGGCGTCGAAGTGCACGTCCGCGGTCCAGGCGCCCTCCTGGCCCATCTTGCGGTCCTTGGCGCCGACGCTGAGCCCCGCGGCGTCGGCGGGGACCAGGAACACCGCGATGCCCGTGCCGTTCTCGTCGGCCGGACGGGTACGTGCGAACACGACGAACAGATCGGCCAGCGGCGCATTGGTGATGAACCGCTTCTCGCCCGTGATCACCCAGTCGTCACCGTCGCGGACGGCCTTCGTGCGCAGTCCGGCCGGATCGGACCCGGCCCCCGGTTCGGTCAGCGCGAACGAGGCGACGACCTCGCCGGACGCGATCTTCTCCAGCCACGCGGACTTCTGCTCGTCGGTGCCGAAGTGGACGAGGACCTGGCCGGCGATGCCGTTGTTGGTGCCGAACATCGAGCGCAGCGCCAGGGATGTGTACCCGAGCTCCATCGCGAGTTCGACGTCCTGGGTCAGATCGAGGCCGAGACCGCCCCACTCCTGCGGGATGGCGTAGCCGAAAAGGCCCATGCTCTTCGCCGTCTGGCGGATGTCGTCGGGGATGGCGTCGGTGTCGAGGATCTCCTGCTCCCGCGGGACCACCACCTCGCGGACGAACTCGCGCGTCGCGGCGAGGATGTCGGCGAAGTCCTCGTCGCCCACCTCGGAGGAGGTCGTCCGCGCTGAATGCATCACTCCGGTCATGCTGTCACTCTCGCGGCCGGCGGGCGAGGGGTCCAATACGAAACCGGGATCGCTGCGATAGCCGTTGCGTATGAGCGCGGACGGGTCGATCGGGGCGGAACCTCGATAGATTTGTCCCCGCGGCACTCACCGCGGGCCCGGCGCTTCGCGACCGGTTGCCCGACGACCGTCACCCCGCCGCCCTCGAAAGGACTCCGATACATGTCATCGCACCCGCCCGCCGCCGCGTTGCTGGAGGGTCGTACGGCCGTCGTGACCGGCGGAGCCCAGGGCATCGGTTTCGAGATCGCCCGCTCGTTCGTCGACGCCGGCGCGCGAGTCGTGCTCGGTGACCTCAGCCTCGACGCCGCGCAGGCGGCCGCGGACGAGTTCGGCGGCCGCGACGTGGCCCGCGCGGTGAGGTGCGACGTCGTCGACGCGGGGGAGGTCGACGCGCTGCTCGCGGCCGCGGTCGACGGGTTCGGGGCACTCGATGTGCTGGTGAACAACGCCGGGATCACCCGGGACGCGACGATGCGCACCATGACCGAAGACGATTTCGATCAGGTCATCTCGGTGCATCTCAAAGGCACCTGGAACGGCACACGCAAGGCGGCGGCGATCATGCGCGAGGCCAAGCGTGGTGCGATCGTGAACATCTCGTCGCTGTCGGGCAAGGTCGGCATGGTCGGGCAGACCAACTACTCGGCCGCCAAGGCGGGCATCGTCGGCCTCACCAAGGCCGCGGCCAAGGAGATGGCCCATCACGGCGTGCGGGTCAACGCGATCCAGCCCGGCCTCATCCGGTCGGCGATGACCGAGGCGATGCCGCAGAAAGCGTGGGACCAGAAGATGGCGGAGATCCCGATGCGGCGCGCCGGCGAGGTCGGTGAGGTCGCGAGCGTCGCGCTGTTCCTGGCGTGTGACATGTCGTCGTACATGACGGGCACCGTCCTCGAGGTGACCGGCGGCCGTTTCATGTGACCGCCGGCCCTGCTCCACGCCTCCTCTGACACCGAAAGGTCACCCATGCGCGACGTCGTCATCTGCGAACCGGTCCGTACCCCGATCGGCCGTTACGGCGGGATGTTCAAGAATCTCACCGCCGTTGATCTCGGGGTCGCCGCGCTGACGGGGATGCTCGACCGGACCGGACTCGACCCGGAGAAGGTCGAGGACGTCATCCTCGGTCACTGTAACGGGAACAGCGAGGCGCCCGCCCTGGGACGAGTCATCGCACTCGATGCCGGGTTGCCGATCACAGTGGGCGGCATGCACATCGATCGTCGTTGCGGGTCGGGACTACAGGCCGTCATCCAGGCCGCCTACCAGGTGTCCTCGGGGAACAACGACGTCGTGGTCGCCGGCGGTGCCGAGTCGATGAGCAACGCGTCGTTCTACTCGGTGGACATGCGGTGGGGTGGGGCCCGGACCGGAATTGCCATGCACGACAGCCTCGTCCGGGCGCGCTCGACCGCCGGCGGCAAGAACTACCCGGTGCCCGGCGGCATGATCGAGACGGCCGAGAACCTGCGCAAGGACTACGAGATCTCCCGGGAAGAACAGGACGAACTGGCTGTGGCATCGCACGAACGAGCGGTCCGCGCCCAGAAGGATGGCGTACTGGCCGAGGAGATCGTCCCGGTCACCGTGGCTTCGCGATCTGGTGATCAGGTCATCGACACCGACGAGCATCCACGCCCGGATGTCTCGGTCGAGTCGCTGTCGAAGTTGAAGCCGATCATGGGCAAGACGGATCCGGACGCGACGGTGACGGCGGGCAACGCCAGCGGTCAAAACGACGCCGCGTCGATGGCGCTCGTGACCACCCCCGAGGTCGCCGAGAAGCTGGGTCTACGCCCGCTGGTGAAGCTGGTGTCATGGGGTCTGGCCGGTGTGCCGCCGCGCACCATGGGGATCGGGCCGGTCCCCGCGACCGAGAAGGCGCTTGCCAAGGCCGGTCTGACGCTCGCCGACATCGACGTGATCGAGCTCAACGAGGCGTTCGCCGCGCAGGCACTCGCCGTCACCCGCGAGTGGGGTTTCGGCCGTTTCGGTGCCGGCGGCGATTTCGACCGCACCAACGTCAACGGCTCGGGCATCTCGCTGGGCCACCCGGTCGGCGCCACGGGCGGACGCATGCTGGCCTCCCTGGCGCGTGAACTGCACCGGCGCGAGGCCCGCTACGGCCTGGAGACCATGTGTATCGGCGGTGGCCAGGGCCTCGCCGCGGTCTTCGAACGCGTCAGCTGACCCCGAGACTCACCGGGCCCCACCTGATCCGCACCGGTGGGGCCCGGTGTTCCACCCGTTCATCCCGCAGTTTCGCGCACGAGGTCGACGAAGGCCTGACCGACGGCCGACAGCGACGGCGGGTGGAATGCGATGGCAAAGGGTCGCACCACATTCGGTTCGATCTCACGGATCACGACCGGCTCGTCGGCCGACTCCGCCACCGATCGTTCGAGTAGAGTGCCGCCGATTCCGGACTCCACCATCGGGAGCCGTTCCTCGCGGATCTCCGACAGCACGGCCAGCGGCGGGCGGACGCCCCCGACGCGGATCGCCTCCTCGAACTCGTCGGCCACCGAGTAGCCGCGTGGCACGAACACCATCGGGATCGCCGGCAGATTGTTCAGCGGGATCGGGCCCTCGGGTACGTCGGTGCCCGGCGGGTAGACGAGCACGTGTTCGTGTTCGCCGATCACGATCACCTCGAGGTCGTCGCCGGCGATGGGTAGGTGGGCGACGGCGAACTCGCAATGACCGTCCTCGATGGCCGACGCGGCCCTGGTCTCATCGCGTAACTCGCCGAGTCGCACCGAAACCCGCGGATAGGCGGCCCGGAACCGGGCGACGAGATCGACGACGGGCCCGACCGCGGTCGCGGCGAAGGCCAGGATCTCGAGGTGGCCGGTGAGTTCGTCCGCCGAGGCGGAGAGCAGATCGTCGACGGCGTCCATGTCGCGCACGATCTGTCGCGCGGGACCGACCATCGTGCGCCCGGCCGCCGACAGGACCATCCCGCGACCGATGCGGTGAAACAGCTGGACTCCGAGTTCGCGTTCGAGCGCCCGGAGTGCTTGGGACACGGTGGGTTGCGCGACACCGAGAGCCGACGCGGCCCCGCCGATGCCCTTGTTCTCGACCACCGCCAGGAAGTACTCGACCTGTCGCAATTCCATGGCGTGTCACCAATCCCGTGGTTCGGCGGGGTCCGGCGCGATCCCGCAGTGGACCTTCGCCGCGGAGATGAAGGCGAGGGCTGCCGGCGAGGGGAGCCCGGATCGCAGCACGAGACCCCACGGTCGGGTGAGTGGTGGGTCGAGCGCGAGCCGACGAAGTCCCGCAAGCTGCCGGTCGGCCACGGTGCGTGGGAGAACCGTTGCGCCCGTGCCCTTCTTGACCAGACTCCACACCGCGGACGGTAACTGGCAGTCGACCACCACGTTCTTGGCGTTGTCGTCGAGGAGTCCGCTGAGGAGTTCCGCGCTGATCGGGTCGCTGTGATCGACGACGAGTGGCAGCGAGCGCACCGCAGACTGCGGTATCGGTTCGGGCAGACCGTCGGCGAGCGTCGTCGGCGCCGCGACGATGAGTTCCTGCTCGGCCATCGGGATGGCGGTGAAGGTCGCGTGCTCGGCGGCCGAGTCCATGATCCCGATCTCGGCGTCCCCGGATCGCAACGCCGACAACACCCCGGTGGGACTGTCGGCGGAGACGACTCGAACCGACAAGCGTGGGAACCGTTCCCGGAACAGTCGGACGATGTTGACCACCGGGTCCACACTGAACGCCGCGTAGGTCACGATGTCGACGCGACCGGCGCGCAGTTCCCGAACCGCGTCGACCTTGGCCTTGGCGCGGTCGACGTCGGCCAGGATGCGCCGGGCGGCTACGTCGAGTTTGCGTCCGGCCTCGGTGAGTTCGAGGCGTCGTCCGGTGCGGTCGAACAGGGTGACGCCAAGACGTCTCTCGAGCGTGCGGATCGCCTGGGACAGCGACGGCTGTGAGATGTAGAGCGACTGGGCGGCCTTCGTGATGCCGCCGTGGTCGACCACGGCGACGAAGTAGGTCACGAGGTGCAGGTCCACCCCGGTCACTCTATCCGGCGCCGGGAGCGGACCGAGCGGGCCGACTCAGCCCGGCGCCGGGAGCGGAGCGAGCGGGCCGAATGAGTACTGCGCCCGGATCTTTCACTTGCCGGTCCAGCGCGGCGCGCGTTTCTCGGCGAAGGCGACCGCACCTTCCTTGGCGTCGTCGGAGACGAACACCGGACCGAGGAAGTCCCACTGCTTCTTGATCAGTTCGGGATCGGTGTAGCGGATCGCCATGGAGGTGACCTGTTTGGTGGCGCGGACGGCGAGGGGGCCGTTGGCGGCGATGACGGCGGCCAGTTCGCGGGCCCCAGCGAGTGCCTCGCCGGGTTCGGTGATCCGGTTGACCAGGCCGAACTGGTGGGCGCGTGCCGCGGTGAGCGGGTCGCCGGTGAGCGCGAGTTCCATGGCGAGCTGGTAGGGGAGGATCTTCGGGAGGCGTAGGAGGCCACCGGCGGCGGCGGCGAGTCCGCGCTTGACCTCGGGGATGCCGAACTTGGAGTCGTTTGCCGCGACGACGAGGTCCGCCGACAACGCGAGTTCGCATCCGCCGGCCAGCGCCCAGCCCTCGACGGCGGCGATGAGGGGCTTGGTCGGCGGGGCCTCGGTGAGGCCGCCGAACCCGCGTCCGTCCAGCGCGACCTTCTCGCCGCGGGCGAAGGCCTTGAGGTCCATCCCGGCGCAGAACGTGCCACCGGCACCGGTGATGATGCCGATGGTGAGGTCGTCGCGCGAATCGAGTTCGTCGATCGCGGCGGCGATACCCTCCGACACCTCGAGATTCACGGCGTTCTTCGCCTCGGGGCGGTTGATCGTGATGACGGCGACGCCGTCGGCGAACTCGGTGAGCACGGCACTCATGGGGACTCCTGGAGTTGGTGGACGGGACGGGCGGTCAGGTGTTCTCGGATGTGGAGATCTGTTGCGGCTCAGCCGGTGTGGGCTCGCCGGCGGCAAACCAGCGGATCGGCTCCGGGGTGGTCGGATCGGTCGCCGTCTCATCGGGAACGCGGGCGTCGAGGACGCCGCGTTCCTGCAGGACGACGAGATGGGCGTGGGTCTCCCGCAACGCGAGTCGGCTGAGGGTGAGGGACAGCTCCTCGAACGGGCGCGACCACGTCACCGACCGGGTGATCTCCCAGGCCGTGCTCTCCGGATACCGGGTCACGGTCGAGGCGATCTCATCGAGCCGCTCCTCGTGATGCGTGAGGAGACCGGTGACGCGGTCGCCGAGGCCTCGGAACCGGTACTCGTGGGACGGCAGCGCCTCGTGGTCACGCATCTTCTCGGTGTTGGCCAGCGAGATCAGGTAGTCGGCGAGGGGACTGTCGGTCTGCATGGGATTGGTCGAGATGTTCGGACTGATCCGCGGCAGCAGGTGGTCGCCGGTGAAGACGATGCCGGCGGTGTCGTCGGCGAAGCAGAGGTGCCCCGCGGTGTGGCCCGGGGTCCAGACGGCGCGGAGATCCCAGCCGGGGATGTCGAGCGGGGCGTCCCCGGTCAGCTCGCGGTCGACGGTCCGCCCGTCGGGCAGGCGGATGAAACCGACCAGCCCCTCGTCGGCGACCTCGGTCGGTGCGCCGAGAGCGCGGAGTTCGGATCGCGCCTGGCCGAGTTGGGTCTCCACCTCGGTATCGGAGTAGTGGCGCAGGTACCGGGAATCGTTGCGATGCATCCACAGCTCGGCGTCCACGTGCTCGAGTAGACGCGGCACGAGCCCGAAATGGTCGGGGTGCAGATGGGTCACGCCGATGGACCTGATGTCGGCGAGGTCGTGGCCGGTGGAGCGGATGCCTGCGACGAGGATGTCCCACGACTTGTCGGACGGCCAGCCGGCGTCGATCAGTGCGAGACCGCCGTCGGGCAATCCGAGGGCGTAGACCAGGACGTATCGCAACGGATTGGATCCCATGGGGACCGGGATCGACCACAGCTGCGGCCGGACCTCCTCGACCGGGGGCAACACCTTGTCGGCCCAGGCCTGCTTCTGCAGCGTGCCGGTGACCTCGATCGTGCCCATCCAGCCTCCCGCCGGGTCCGTCGCGTGGTGATACCGCTGATGATCGTTGCAGTGATCAACAGTCATCCGATCACGAGAGGCGATCGCGCTCAAGCTGTGGGCGGCTCAGACATCCTGAGGTAGGACCTATGGATCCAGGTCGGCGAGTCCGGCCGCGGCGCCGTCGCAGCTCGCCGCGACGTCGTGAACCAGTCGCCCGGTGAGTTCCGGTTGGATGAGCGGGAAGAGATGGCTCGCCCCGGGGACGATGGTCAGCGACGCGTGCTGTGATGCCTCGACGAAACGTTGTTCGTGGACCCGGAACTGGTCTTGGCTACCGTTGACGAACATCGTTCGGCCGGGGTAGCGCCGGACCTCGCCGAGCGCGTCGAACCGCTTGATCTCAGCGACGACGTCGGCGATCGACCCCAGTGCCAGTCCGCCGATCTCCATGTCGGCGGACACCTGACGTCCCACGGCGAGGCGGGTGGCCACCTGACTGATGATCGCCGCCTGACGCGGCAGGAACGCGGTGACCGCACCGAACGTCTCGAACGGCGCGGCCAGCAGCGGACTGGGCTGCGCGGTCGCGCACATCGGGACGAGGGCCGCGACGGCTTCCGGATGGCGTCCGGCGACCGCCATCGCCACGTAGCCGCCCATCGACATCCCGGCCACGACCGCCGGCCGGCCGAACCCGCTGATCTCGGCGAGCACGGCGTCCACCGCGCCGGACATCGTGAACGTCTCGTCGCGGCGCTGCCCGTGGCCAGGGAGGTCGGGGGTGGCGACCGCGCGCCTCGGGTCGGGACCGGCCACAGCCGCCGCGACCCGGTGCAGGGTCGCGCCGCTCACGCGCAAACCGTGGACGAGGACGACGGGCGTGGGTTCGACCACCGGCGCGTCGACGGGAACGGGTGCGGGCTCGGCCATCGCACGCAGTATGCCGCCGAACGGTTCTCGACGCCGCCGGCGTCACCGACTGTTCGTCAGCGGTCTGCTTCGACGTCGGTTTGTTCGGCACCGGTCTGCCCCGGCGTTCCCGCCGGTTCGCCCGGTGGGGGCACCGGTGACACGCGCCGACCGATGCCGATGCGGTCGAGGAAACCGGCATCGTGGGAGACGACCAGCAACGCACCGGTCCAGGCCTCGAGTGCGTCCACGAGTTGCGTGACGGTGTCGAGATCGAGGTTGTTCGTCGGCTCGTCGAGGATCAGCAGCTTGGGTGTCGGGTCACCGAGCAGTGCATCGGCCAGTGCGACGCGCAGCCGTTCGCCGCCGGACAGTTCGGCGAGTGCGCGATCGGCGCGCGCACCCCGGAACAGGAACCGCGCGAGATGCGCCCGCACCTCCTGCGTCGAGATGTCCGGGTGGGTCCGCGCGAGGTGCTCCGCGATCGAGACGGTCGGGTCGGGGAAGGTTATCTGCTGAGGTACGAAGGCGAACGGTACGACGACGGATTCGGAGGCGATCAACTTCGCGATCAGTGTCGATTTCCCGGAACCGTTGGGCCCCACCAGAGCCACCCGCTCGGGTCCGTCCAAGCGCAGGCGGTCATCGACGACGATCTGGGCGCGCGGGGCCACGTCCGGCGTCGGCACGACGATCCGCGCGGTGCGGTCGGTGCGGATGTCCTCGCGGGCCTCGTCGAGACGTGTTGCCGCAGAGGCCACGTCGTCACGATGGGCGTTGCGCAGTTTGCCCGCCGACACCTGCGCCTCGCTCCGGCGGTTGTGTGCCACGATCTTCGGCACCCGCTTCTCCCGCTCGGCTGTCGCGCCCGTCCGGGCCCGCCGATCGAGTTTGATCAACGCCTCGGTCATCTCGCGGCGCTGCTTGCGCAGATCGCCGGCGGCGGTGGCAACCGCTGCCTCGGCGGCGTCTTGTTCGGCGTCGATGATCTCGCGGTACCGGGAGTAGGGGCCGCCGAACAGCCGCACCCGACCTCGGTACAGCTCGACCGTCGTATCGACACGTTCGAGGAGTTCGAGGTCGTGACTGACCACGACCACCGTGCCAGGGAACGACTCGATGGCGTCGAAAAGCCGGGCGCGGGAGTCGATGTCCAGGTTGTTGGTCGGTTCGTCGAGGAGCAGGATCGTCGGGTCGGCGATGAGTGCGGCGACGATCGCCAGCAGGGTCGCCTCCCCGCCGGACATGGTGCCGACCGTGCGGTCGAGGTCGGGCGGCAGTCCCATCTGCTCGAGGAGTCCGATGGCACGCTCCTCGACGCCCCAGTCGTCCCCGACTGCGTCGAAGTCCTGCGGATCTACCGAACCGCTCTCGATTCGTCGTATCGCACAACGAATCTCGTCGATGCCGAGGGCGTGCGCCACGGTCGACGACGGGTCGGACTGCGGGTCCTGCACGACCACAGCGACATCGGTCGTCGACGTGTCGCCTGCGATCGTGATGCTGCCCGACGCCGGGCGTGATCGACCGGCGATCAGGCCGAGGAGGGTGGACTTGCCCGCACCGTTCGCGCCGATGAGGGAGTAGGTCTCGGCGCCCAGGGCGAGGTCGAGGTGTTCGAAGACGACTGTCCCGTCGGGCCAGGCGAACGAGACGTCGGACAGCACGATGGAAGACGGCATGAGCGCTCCTGAAGTGGGTCGGGTACACCGACAGGGCGTCGGTGGGGTCCGTCGGCGGTGCCGACGGCCGGGGCCACTTCAGTTCTTCATCGCGGTGGATCACTCCTGGCGGGTCTGGGGGCAAGTGGTGACCACCGTAGCGGACGCGCTCGGAGTTGCCAACGGAATTAACCGCCGACGAGTCGGTTCCGGGCTCACCGCTACGGTTGGGGTATGTCATTTCTCCGCACCTCGGTGTCCAACGGCGTCGGCGAGATCGTCCTGGACCGGCCCAAGGCTCTCAATGCGTTGGACCAGAGCATGATCGACGACATGTACGTCACGCTCGGCGAATGGGGTGACGACGACGCGATCGACACCGTCCTGGTCACCTCGGCGAGCGACCGGGCGTTCTGCGCCGGAGGCGACATCCGTGCGATCCGCGAGCACGCCATCGACGGCGACCACGCCTCGATCAGCCGCTACTTCGCCGGCGAGTACCGGCTCGATCAGCTCGTCGCCGACTACCCGAAGCCCTACATCAGCCTGATCGACGGGGCGGCCATGGGCGGGGGTCTCGGGATCAGCGTGCACGGCGAGATCAGGGTCGTCACCGAGAAGGCGATGATCGCCATGCCCGAGACCGCGATCGGGTTCTTCCCCGACATCGGTTCGACCTACTTCCTGCCGCGGCTCCCGGAGGGCGTGGGCATGTGGCTCGGACTCACCGGCGCCCGGATCCGCGGTGTGGACGCGGTCGCCGTCGGACTGGCAACGCATTTCGTGTCCTCCGCCGACCTGCCGGCGGTCGCCGACAGCATCCGTTCCGGTGCCCCGCTGGCCGACGCGCTGGCCACGTCGGGGACCGAGGACACCAGCGACGTGCCGTTGCGCAAGATCGGCGAGTACTTCGCCGACGACAACGTCAACGCCATCCTCGGCGGCCTGCGCGGCGCGGTCGGCGACGACTGGGCCCAGGAGATGGTCGGTCTGCTCGAGGGTGCCTCACCCACCAGTCTGTGGGTCACCGCGGCGATGATCAGCGCCGGGGCGAGGTCGGGGATAGACGAGTGCTTCGACCGGGAACTGCATGCCGCAGAGGAGATCACGAAGACCCACGACTTCCGCGAGGGGGTGCGGGCCGTGCTCGTCGACAAGGATCGCAATCCCGAATTCGATCCGGCGCGCATCGACGACGTCGATCCCGCCGTCGTGGCCCGGATCGTCGGTGCCACCGCTGGTTGAGCCGCCTCCCCGCTGGTTGAGCTTGTCGAAGCCACTGGTCGGGTTTGCGAGGTCGGTTGCCGAGGTGGCCTCGACGGACGCGGCGTCCTCGCTACGCTCGGTCGACGCTGCTCGACCAGCGGGGGGTGGCGTCCTTACCACGCTCGGTCGACGCTGCTCGACCGGCAGATCTCAGGGCGTGAGCTGAAACCACCCCGACAACGACACGCTGTCGGTCGAGTTGCCCTCGGACTCCGGCTGTTTCGTGGCCGACGACTCGTCGAGGTCGTAGCGGACGTCGTCGTCGGGCGCGAGCGGGTTGGCCTCGACCCGTGTCGCCGTCGGGCAGGTGAACGAGCCGGCCGCGAGTGAGCTCGACATGCCGCTCACGCTGAGCTGGCACGCGGACGAGTGGTGGTAGTCGCCGTTGATCGAGACCCCGATCTGGGCGTTGATCGGTCGTGCCAACGGCCCGACGGTCGGACGCGTCGCGCCCACCGGTGGCAATAGGCCGCCGGTCAGTTCGCTGATCAGGAACTCGATCTGCGCGCCGCCGGTGCCGGCGTCCTTGAACACGAAGAGCAGCGAGTCCGGCGGCACGTCGGGCCGCGCCGGGCCCCACCGGTCGAACTCATAGCAGTTGGGCTCGTCGGCGGGGGTGGCGCCCACCGCGGGTCCGCGCCGGGAGTCCGCCGGCGTGTCCGCGACCGCGATTCTGATGTTGCCGTGACGGAACTCGAAGTTCTGGCCACTGCGGTCGACGTTGCCCTGCGGTGGTTTCTCGGTGCAGAGCGTCGAGTCGACCGGGCGTGCGGTCGGCACCGGCGTCGAGGTGGTGGGCGTGGACTGGTGCGGGGCGTCGGAGCCACAGGCGGTGACGAGCGACGCCACCGCCGCGCACATCAGCACGGCGGCGCGTACCGGCCGGCGCCGTGTGCTCGTCGACCGGTCAGTCCGCTGCCGCGACAAGGGGTTCGAGAGTGAGGTCGGGGTGTTCCTTCTCGATGTACTGCAGGCGCCACTTGTCGCTGAAGAGCGCGAGAACGGCGCCGTCGGTGCGGGTGAAGACCTCGACGCCGCGTTGCCGATTCAGTTCGGGCGCGCTGTCGGCATCCGTGCGACGGGCGAGGGTGTAACCGAGCGGCTCGATGATGGTGTCGACGTTGTACTCGGCCTTCATCCGCGCGGTCACGACCTCGAACTGCATCGGGCCGACGGCGGCGAGCACCGGCGACGCATCACCGCGGGTGTCGTTGCGCAGGACCTGGACCACGCCTTCGCTCTCGAGCTGGTCCATGCCCTTGCGGAACTGCTTGTACTTGTCTGCGGTGGTGGCACGCAGGGTCGAGAAGTGTTCGGGCGCAAAGGACGGGATCGGCGGGAACTGCACCTTGGGGCCGTCGTAGAGAGTGTCGCCGGGAGCGAGCGCGGTCGCGTTCACCAGCCCGACCACGTCACCGGGGTAGGCGGTGTCGACCGTCGAGCGGTCGCGGCCGAAGACGGCCTGGGCATACTTGGTGGCGAACGGCTTTCCGGTCTGCGCATGGGTCACGACCATGCCGCGTTCGAACTCGCCGGACACGATCCGCATGTACGCCAGGCGATCCCGGTGGCTGGAGTCCATCCCGGCCTGCACCTTGAAGACCACCGCGCTGAACGGGTCGGTCACCGGCCGTGGATTGCCCTCGACGTCGGCCCGCGGCCCGGGCGGGGGAGCGAGCTCCACGAGGACCTCGAGGAGTTGCCGCACACCGAAGTTCAGCATCGCGGACGCGAAGATCATCGGCGAGGTCTGCCCGGCGAGGAACAATTCCTGATCGTGGTCCTGGCCCATCTCGGTGAGCAGTTCGCTCTCCTCGAGTGCCGAGGTCCACTCGTCGCCCTCGCGAGCCAGCGCGTCGTCGGCGGACATGATCTCCTCGGGCGCGATCTTCGCGCCGCCCGCGGTACGGGTGAAGTGCACGTACTCGCCGGTGCGCCGGTCGAGGAGACCACGGAAGTCGCCGGCGATGCCGACCGGGAAGAACAGCGGGGTCGGGGTGAGGCCGATGCGCTCGGTGATCTCGTCGATCAGTTCGAGGGGGCTCTGACCCGGCCGGTCCCACTTGTTGATCACCGTGATGACCGGGATGCCCCGGTGGCGGCACACCTGGAAGAGTTTGAGGGTCTGCGGCTCGAGTCCCTTGGCGGCGTCGATGAGCATCACCGCGGCGTCGACCGCGGTCAGCACGCGGTAGGTGTCCTCGGAGAAGTCGGCGTGACCCGGGGTGTCGACGAGGTTGATGACGCTCGGGATCTCGGGGTCGGCCTGGGCTGCGGCCGAGTAGTTGAACTGCAGCGCCGTCGAACTGACGGAGATGCCGCGCGCCTTCTCCATCTCCATCCAGTCGGAGACGGTCGACTTACGTCCGGCCTTGCCGTGGACGGCGCCGGCCTCGCTGATCATCCGCGCGTGCAGCGCCAACGCCTCGGTCATCGTCGACTTGCCGGCATCGGGGTGGGAGATGATGGCGAAGGTACGACGACGCGTCACTTCGCGACTGATCACCTCGGAACTCACGAGGTTCCAGGCTACCGGGCGTGCAGGGGGCGGCCAAACTCGCTCGGGGCGGAGTGCCGGGGCAGGTTGTGCCGGTATGCGGCACCTTGTGCCCCCGCCCAAAAACTGGGAACCCGTCAACGTTGCTGTGCGTCTGATGGTCGTGCAGCTTCCACCGGGCCTTCGGCGCCGCGTTCTCGCCCGTGACGGGGTACTGACCATGGCGGATGCGCTCGAATTCGGCCTCACGCGGTCCGCGGTCCGGCGTCGAGTCGATTGCGGAGACTGGATGCCGCACACGCGCGGGGTGTATTCGCTCGCCGATCATCCGACGACGCCGGCCACCCGTGTGCGACTGGCAGTCGCGAGCGTGGGCCGCGGTGCGGCGCTGTCCGGATCGGGAGCGGCGTGGTGGCACGGGCTCCTCGACGAGCCGCCGAAGAAGTTCACGGTCACCGCACCGCGATCGCGGCATGGCTCTCCGGTCGAGGGCGTTCGGGTCCGGCGCCGCTGCCTCGCGGACGCGGAGGTGGTGACCCGCAAGGACTTGCTCGTGACAGCCTTGCCGCTGTCCGTGCTGGAAGCCGCACTCGAGCGCGACAGTGGAGTCCTCGACAACGCGCTGCTCGTTCGCAAGGTCTCGCTGCGTCAGCTGCGCGTCGCCGCTGATCGTCGACGTGGCAAGGAGGATGGACCCGCGATCGCGGCCCTCGTCGACGGCGCCGAATCCGGCGTGCGCTCGGTGGCGGAGCGGCTGGCTGTCGACGTGTTGGGCGCCGGAGGTGTGAGCGGTTGGTCGTGCGGTCACCCGGCCGGCGGGTACTTCATCGACCTCGCGTTCCCGGATCGGCTGTTGGCGGTGGAGATCGACGGGATGGCGTTCCACCGCGACGCGGAGACGTTCCAGCGAGACCGCCGACGCCGAAACGACCTCATCGCATTGGGTTGGACCGTCCTCAACTTCACGTGGAGTGATCTGCGGGAGCGGCCCGACGACGTCGTGGCGCGTGTCCGCCAGGCGCCCGGCTTGCAGCGCGACCGGCCGGCATGACAAATCCGGGGGCATCAAGAGCCGCTGAGCGGATCAGATTGCCCCCGGACTCGACACTGCGCCCTACTCGAACGGAACCGGCGGCATGGTGACGACCTGCGCGGCGTAGGAGAGTCCGGCGCCGAAGCCGAGGAGCAGCGCGGTCTGGCCGGGCTGTGCCTTGCCGGTCGACAGCAGGTCTTCCATGGCCAGGGGAATCGAGGCGGCGCTGGTGTTGCCGGTGTACTCGATGTCCTTGGCGACGACCGCGTCGTCGCGGAGTTTGAGGTTCTTGGCGAGCAGTTCGTTGATACGGGCGTTCGCCTGGTGCGGCACGAATACGTCGAGGTCCTCGGAGCCGAGCTTCGCGGCCTCGAGGGCGCGGTGGGCGACCTTGCCCATCTCGAAGGCGGCCCACCGGAACACCGCCGTGCCCTCCATGCGCAGGTAGGGACGCTGGGTGCGGTCGCTGTCGAGGAAGGTGACCCAGTCGAAGTCCTGGCGGATCGCGTTGAACTGCGAGCCGTCCGAGCCCCAGATCACCGGGCCGAGCTGCTGCTGCTCGGTGGGTCCGACGACGACCGCGCCGGCGCCGTCGCCGAAGATGAAACAGTTGGTGCGGTCGGTCATGTCCATGGTCACCGAGAGTTGCTCGGCGCCGATGACCAGCACGTGGGTGGCGCTGCCGCCGCGGATCATGTCGGAGGCGAGCGCCATGCCGTAGCCGAAACCGGCGCAACCGACGGTGACGTCGAAGGCGGGCACGCCGTTGCAGCCGAGTTCGGTCGCGACCTTGGTGGCTCCGGCCGGGGTCAGCAGCAGGTGGGTGTTCGTGGCGAGGATGACGGCGTCGATGTCCGAGCCCTGCAGCAGCGCGTTGGCGATCGCCTTGCGGCCGGCGTTGACCGACATCTCCATGACGCTCTCGTCGCGACGCGCGAACCGGCGCGTCTTGATTCCCGTTCGGGTGTAGATCCACTCGTCGGAGGAGTCGATGTGCTGGCAGATCTCCTCGTTGGTGACGACGCGTTCGGGGCGGTACGCGCCGATGCCGAGCATGCCGATGTTGTTGATGCCAGTGGTGTCTGCGATGACCGCCATGGTGAACCCTTCCCAAAACGTGCCCGGCGAATATGTGACCCGACATACGACGGTACTCACACCGCCTCTTACTGGGAAGTAGCGGGACCCCGCCCGCAATCGTTACGGAGTTGCGGAATGCGGACCGAAGTCGTCCTCGATGAGCGGGATGCTGGTCCGCAGGTCGGTCGACCACCGCCGGGGCGTCGGAAAGCGGCCCGCGGTCACGACGATCAGCACACGATGACGTGCGCGCAACGCCGAACGCACGAGTCAGCACACCATTCGACGGCATCGAGAAGGGGAGTCCGCATGATCCACGCACGCGGGTTGGTCCAGGTGTTCAGCACCGGGAAAGGAAAGAAGAAGCGCGAGGTGAGGGCCGTCGACGGCGTCGACCTCGACATCGCCGAAGGGGAGGTGGTTGGGTTCCTCGGGCCCAACGGCGCGGGCAAGACCACCACGCTGCGCATGCTGACGACCCTCCTGCGGCCGACGGCGGGAACCGCGACCGTCAACGGTTACGACGTCGTCGCCGACCCGGTCTCGGTCCGCCGCAGCATCGGCTACGTCTCGCAGGCCGGCGGCACCTTCAGCCAGGCCCAGGCCGGCGACGAGATCGTCGATCACGGCATGCTCTACGGGCTGTCCCGGGCCGAGGCGACCCGCCGCGGCCATGCCCTGTTCTCCCAGCTCCAGCTCGACGGCCTGTGGGAACGCCAGCCCAAGAACATGTCCGGCGGGCAGAAACGCCGGCTCGACATCGTGATGGGCTTGGTCCACGAACCGTCCCTGGTCTTCCTCGACGAGCCGACCACCGGCCTCGACCCGCAGGCGAGGGCCAATCTCTGGGACCACATCCGGCGTCTGCGCACCGAGCGCGGCGCGACGGTCTTCCTGACGACGCACTACCTCGACGAGGCCGACGAACTGTCCGATCGGATCATCATCATCGACAACGGCCGGATCGTCGCCGCGGACACCGCCGACAACCTCAAGGCGCAGGTGTCCGGCGACCTGGTGGCACTCGAGGTCGCCGACTCCGCGGCCGTGTCCACCGCCGCGGAGAAACTGGCCTCGGTCACCGGTGGCCGCGGAGACGGCCGGATCGAGATCGACGGTCGGCACGTTCGGAGCCGGGTGCCGCGGGCGGGCCGGGCCGTCCCCGGACTGCTTCGCGACCTCGACGCCGCGGGCATCACCCTCGACTCCATCGAGGTGATCCGCCCGACCCTCGACGACGTCTTCCTCACCCTCACCGGTCGGTCGCTGCGTGACGCCGAGACCGAGCGGGGCAACGAGATCCATTCGGAAACAACCGATTCGACGAGCGCCGACGCCCCGTCGGCCGAACTCAACCAGCAGGGAGCCAGCCGATGACCACGTTCCTCCGCGAGAGCACCATCGTGTTCCGCCGACAGATCCGCATGAACCTGCGCAACCCGGCCTGGGTCCTCATCGGGGTGATGCAACCGGTCCTCTACCTCGTCCTCTTCGGGCCGCTGCTGAAGCCCCTCGTCGCGCAGTTCCCGGGCGGCGCCGACAATCCGTACACGTTCCTGGTCCCCGGTCTGCTCGTGCAGCTCGGTCTGTTCGGCGCGTTGTTCGCCGGATTCAGCCTGATCGGGGAATGGCGCGAGGGTGTGATCGAGGCCGAACGGGTGACCCCGGCCAGCCGCACCGCCCTGCTCACCGGTCGACTCATGCGCGACATGCTGCAACTTCTCGTGCAGGCGCTGATCCTGGTGGTGCTGGGCTATCTGATGGGCATGCGGGGTTCGGTGATCGGCGTGATCCTCGGCATCATCATCACGATGCTGATCGGTGGCGCGTGCGCCGCGGCGTCGAACGCCCTGGCGCTGACCACGAAGAGTGAAGATGTGATGGCGCCGCTCATCAACATGGTCATGATGCCGGTCCTGTTGCTGTCGGGCATCCTGCTCCCGATGACCCTCGGGCCGTCGTGGCTGCAGAGTCTCAGCGACTTCATGCCGTTCCGGTGGATCGTCGACGCGGTGCGCGACACCTTCTCCGGCGACCTCGCCAGTGCTCAGGTCCTCTGGGGCGTCCTCGCGTCGCTCATCCTGGCCGGACTCGGAACCCTGTGGGGCACTTCGGTGTTCCGCAAGGAGAATGCCTGAGGGGTGAGCCCACCATTGCTCCCTGAGGAGGCCGGAGCTTGCGAGCCCGACCCCTGCTCCCTGAGGAGCGAGCTTGCGAGCGTCACGAAGGGTCCTGGCGAGATGCGTCGCCAGACCCTTCGTGACGCGCCCTCCGCAAGCTCCGGGCGCTCCTCAGGGAGCGGGGGTGACGCTCGCGAGCTCGCTTCTCCAAGAGCAGGGTCGGGCCCGAAGGTTCAGTCGAAACTGGTGATCGCCGGGGCCGGGGGCAGGGTGACGACCGCGCCCGCGTAGCTCAGGCCGGCGCCGAAGCCGAGGAGCAGCGCGGTCTGTCCGCCCCTCGCCTTGCCGGTGGCGAGCATCTCCTCCATGGCGAGCGGGATGGAGGCCGCCGAGGTGTTCCCGGTGTTCTCGATGTCGTTCGCCATCGGCAGGTGGTCGGGGAAGCCGAGGTTCTTCTTCATCAGGTCGTTGATGCGGGCGTTGGCCTGGTGGGGCACGAAGACTTCGATGTCCTCCACGCCGACGCCCGAGGTCTCCAGCACGGTGGCGAGGGCCCGGGGCAGGGTGACGGCCGCCCAGCGAAACACCTTGGGTCCCGCCATCGTCACCACCATGCGACCGACCGGGTCGGTCTCGGGGTCTTTGTCCTGGTAGGCCTGCGCGCGGTCCATGTACTCGGGGATGTCCCAGTTCTGGCCGATCGCCTCGGCGTTCTCGCCGTCGCTGCCCCAGACGGTCGGGGAGATGCCGTTGTCCGCGCTCGGCCCGACGACCACGGCCCCGGCTCCGTCGCCGAAGATGAACGCGGTGTTGCGGTCGGTGGGATCCATGACCACCGACATGGTCTCGACGCCGACGAGCAGGACGTACTCGGCGCTGCCGGCGCGGACGGTGTCGGCGGCGACGCCGAGTCCGTAGCCGAAGCCGCCGCACCCGGCGGCGACGTCGTAGGCGGGGATGCCGTTGAGCCCGATGTCGGAGGCGACGATCGGGCCACCGTGCGGGATCTTGGTCTTCCAACTGTTGGTGGCGAGGATCAGCGCACCGATCTTCTCCTTCGCCACCCCGGAGTTCGCGATGGCCCGCTCGGCGGCCGCGGCGGCCATCGAACGCGCCGACTCGTCGCCGCTGATCCATCGGCGGTTGCGGATACCGCTCCGCTCGAAGATCCACTCGTCGGACGAATCGAGGACCTGGCAGACCTCGTCGTTGCTGACCAGGCGTCGCGGACGGTAGGCGCCGATGCCGAGCATCGAGACGTTCTGGTGTCCGGTCTTCACCGAGAGGTTGACCACTGTTGCCGATCCCTTCATTGCCCGCCGCAGCGATTCTACGGCCGCGCGGCCGCCGAATTCGGTGTCCTCACCAGGCGTGCACGGTGTTCTGCGCGGACTCCAGATCCTGTCCGAGCAATAGTTCGACGGCGTCGCAACCGTTGGCGATGAGGAGTTCGACCTCGCTGCGAGCCGAGGACGGAAACGGTTTCAACACGAAATCGGCGGGATCCTGCCGGCCGGGTGGCCGGCCGATGCCGATGCGCACGCGCAAATAGTCGCGCGTACCGAGTGCCTGACTGAGCGACCGCAGCCCGTTGTGGCCGCCCTCGCCGCCGCCCCGTTTGAGACGGACGGCGCCGAAGTCGATGTCGAGTTCGTCGTGGACGACGATCAGGTCGTCAGTCGTGACCGAGTAGAACTTGGCGAGCGGGCCGATCTGACGGCCGGACTCGTTCATGTAGGTGCGGGGTCTGGCCACGAGTACCGACTGGCCGCCGAGGCGTACCTCGGCGACCTCGGCACCGGACTTCTTGTGCACCTTCCAGCGCTCGCCGGCCGAGGCGACGAGGCCGTCGGCGACCATCGCGCCGACGTTGTGCCTCGTCTTCTCGTACTTGGACCCTGGGTTGCCGAGTCCGACAATGAGTTTCACCACTTACGCAGTTTCACCACCCGAACCGGGCAGTCGGTGGTCGGATTACTCCGACTCCGCAGCGGCTTCCTCGGTCGCCTCGCCCTCGGCGTCGCCCTCGGCTGCGGCGTCTGCCGAGCCGTCGGCGTCGGACTCGGTGGCGGCGAGCTGCGCCTCGGTGACCGACACGATGAGGGTCTCGGGATCGGCGGTGAGGGTCACACCCTCGGGCAGGTCCAGATCAGAGGCGTGCACGGACAGGCCGATCTCGGCGCCCTCCACGCTGACGACGATCTGCTCGGGGATCGACAGGGCGTCGGCCTCGACCTCGACGACGCTGGCGTCCTGGACGACGAGGGTGCCCGGGGCGGCGTCGCCCTCGACGATGATCGCGATCTCGACGGTGACCTTCTCGCCACGACGGACGATCAGCAGATCGGCGTGCTCGATGTAGTTGCGGATCGGGTGGACGTCGACCTGCTTGGTGAGCGCGAGCTGGCTGGAGCCCTCGATGTCGAGGTCGATGACGGCGTTGAGGCCGCTGTTACGCAGGATGGCGGCGAACTCGCGGGCCGGGAGGTGCAGGTGCTGGGGGTCGGCGCCGTGGCCGTACAGCACGGCGGGGACCTTGCCCTCGCGACGCGCGCGGCGGGCTGCGCCCTTGCCCTTCTCGGTACGGGTGCTGACGGACAGCTTGCTGGTCTGGGTGGCCATGACGGTCTCCTCGCGATCGGTGGGTACGTTCTGTCGGCGTCGCGACGAGCAACACCGGGCACGAGTTCCGACCGCGGGCGTTCCATTCGCCCGGAGGGCGTGAGGAAGACCTGCGATGGC
Organism: Gordonia sp. AC31; assembly: GCF_031844505.1. NCBI lineage: Bacteria > Bacillati > Actinomycetota > Actinomycetes > Mycobacteriales > Gordoniaceae > Gordonia > Gordonia sp. AC31. The sequence continues at coordinate 61,107 of NZ_JAUZVK010000018.1, read as the reverse complement.
CGCGCCGATCACGGTGACTGGGTCACCCTCGCCGAGACAACGGCGATCAGAGTAGTCGATGACCTGCCGGGATGTCACATCGCCCGCTCGGTTCGCCGCGCTGGGGGATACTGGTCTGCCATGACCTCACAGACGCCGATCGAGATCGTGACGACCCTGCTGGACGAGTTCGCGCGGGGCGACGTGCCCGCCGCGCTGGAGACAATCGACGACGACATCGCCTACACGAACGTCTCGCTGCCGACGATCCGCGGCAAGCGGAAGGTGGCCGGTGTCCTGGGCGGAGTCGCGCGCAAGGAGTCGGTGGGCTTCAACTACCGGATGATCAACGTGTCCGCCGACGACACCGGCGTGGTGCTGACCGAGCGCGTCGACGAACTCCGGTTCGGGCGGCTGCATCTCCAGTTCTGGGTCTGCGGCCGGTTCGAGGTACGGGAGGGCCGGATCACGGTGTGGCGCGACTACTTCGACTACTTCGACATGACCAAGGCGCTCGCGCGGGGCGTCGCGGCACTGGCCGTGCCGTCGGTGCAGCGGCCGCTGCCCGCGCCGGCCGTGTCGGCCTGACCTGGGCGCTGCCGCGCCCCGGAGTCAGAGGATTTCGTCGAGCTTCTCGATGGGCCGGGGGATGCGAGTGCCCTTGTCGGTCACCACGATCGGACGTTCGACGAGGATCGGGTGCTCGACCATGGCGTCGAGGATCTGCTCGTCGGTGGCCGATGCGAGATCGAGCTCCTTGTAGAGGGCCTCGCGTTTGCGGGCCGCCTGTGTGGGTGTGATCCCGGCGTCGGCGAACAGCTCGACGAGTTGTTCGCGGCTGTACGGCTCGTCGAGATACTTCACGACTGCCGGCTCGATCCCGGCGTCGCGCAGGGCCTGCAACGCCTTCCGCGAGGTCGAGCACTTCGGGTTGTGATAGATCGTCGCGTCCACGGGTGACACGGTACTCGGTGGGGCGCCGCTTGTTGGCTGAGGTGCGGGGAGCCGCAGCTTGCTCCCTGAGGAGCGCTAATCCCTCTGCTCCCTGAGGAGCGTCAATCCCTCTGCTCCCTGAGGAGCGTCAATCCCTCTGTTCCCTGAGAAGCGCCAATTCCTCTGCTCCCTGAGGTGCGAGGAGCGCAAGCGACGAGCCTCGAAGGGCTGGCGACGTCATCTCGCCAGGACCCTTCGTGACGGCCTCCGCAAGCTCCGGCCTCCTCAGGGAGCAGTGGTTGGGCTCGCTCCAACACAACGGGTTCTTTCGGAGTCCACGCCGGCCGCGAGGCCGCAGATGTTGAGGTGCGAGCGCAGCGAGCCTCGAACGGTCAGGCGATGCCGTCGAAAAGACTTGTGACAGAACCGTTCTCGAAGACCTCGCGGATCGTCTGGGCGAGCAGCGGTGCGATGGAGAGGACGGTGAGGTTCTCGAAGCGCTTCTCGGCCGGGATCGGCAGGGTGTCAGTGGCGATGACCTCCTTGGCGCCGCAGGACGCGAGACGCTCGGCCGCGGGGTCGGAGAACACGCCGTGGGTGGTGGCGATGATGACGTCGCCCGCGCCGGCGTCCTTGAGGACCCGCACGGCGCCGGCAATGGTGCCGCCGGTGTCGATCATGTCGTCGATGAGGATGCAGGTGCGTCCCTCGACCTCGCCCACCACGCGGTTGGACTTGACCTGGTTGGGCACGAGCGGGTCACGCGTCTTGTGGATGAACGCCAGCGGCGCGCCACCGAGGGTGTCGGCCCACTTCTCGGCGACACGCACGCGACCGGAGTCGGGGGAGACGACGGCGATGTTGTCGGTGCCGTACTTGCCCCGGATGTACTCGGCGAGCTGTCCCTGAGCGTGCATGTGATCGACCGGGCCGTCGAAGAAGCCCTGGATCTGGTCGGTGTGCAGGTCGACGGTGATGATCCGGTCGGCGCCCGCGGTCTTGAGCAGATCGGCGATGAGGCGGGCGGAGATCGGCTCACGCCCGCGGTGCTTCTTGTCCTGGCGGGCGTAGGGGTAGAACGGCAGGATCACGCTGATGCGCTTCGCCGAGCCGCGCTTGAGGGCGTCGATCATGATGAGCGCCTCCATGACCCACTGGTTCAGCGGGTACGGGCAGCTCTGCAGGACGAAGGCGTCCGATCCGCGGACCGAGTCCTCGAAACGAACGAACAGTTCGCCGTTGGCGAAGTCGCGGGCGGTCTGCGGGGTGACCTTGATGCCCAGTTCATCGGCGACTGCTTCGGCGAGTTCGGGATGGGCACGACCAGAGAACAGCATCAGGTTCTTCTGGTTGTCAGTGGTCCAGGTCATGAAAACTCTTCTGTTCGTGTCGTTTCGGATCTGCAGGGTCGAGCGCGGGTCGGGGTGTCAGGCCGTCCCGGGGTTCTTGTCGCGTGCCTCGAGGGCCGCGCGCGCCGCCGCGGTGTCGGGCCGCTTGCGCACGACCCAGTCCTCGATGACGCGTTGTTCGCCCGCCGAGACCGCGAGGGCTCCCGGCGGTACATCTTGCCGCACCACGGTTCCGGCGCCGGTGTATGCCCCGTCGCCGACGCTGACCGGCGCGACGAACATGTTGTCCGAGCCGGTGCGGCAGTGGTCGCCGATCACGGTGCGGTGCTTGGCAACCCCGTCGTAGTTGACGAAGACGCTTGACGCGCCGATGTTGGAGTGCTCGCCGATGGTGGCGTCGCCGACGTAGGTGAGGTGCGGGATCTTGGACCCGGCACCGATGGTCGCGTTCTTGGTCTCGACGAAGGTGCCGATCTTGCCCGCGTCTCCGAGGGCCGTGCCCGGTCGCAGGTAGGCGAAGGGCCCGACGGTGGCCTCGGCGCCGATGACCGCGTCACTGCCGTGCGTGCGGATCACCTGCGCGCCGCGTCCGACGGTGACGTCGGTCAGAGTGGTGTCGGGTCCGATCACGGCGTCGGCGGCGATGTGCGTGCGCCCGTGCAGCTGTGTGCCGGGCGCGATGTGCGCGTCGGGCTCGATGGTGACGTCGGTGTCGATCCAGGTGGTGGCGGGGTCGACGACGGTCACCCCGTCGAGCTGATGACGACGGATGATGCGGCGGTTGAGTTCGGCGCCCAGGGCGGCGAGTTGGGCACGGTCGTTGCAGCCGGCCACGAGCACCGGATCGGCGACGGTGTGTCCGCGGACGGCCCGCCCCTCGCCGCGGGCGATCTCGACGATGTCGGTGAGGTAGTACTCGCCCTGCACGTTGTCCGTCGACAGCTTCGACAACCCGTCGCGCAGCGCAGCGGCGTCGAAGGCGTACACGCCGGCGTTGACCTCGGTGATCGCGCGCTGCTCCGGGGGGGCGTCCTTGTGTTCGACGATCGCGGTGACGGCGTCCCCGTCGCGGATGATGCGTCCGTATCCGGTCGGGTCGTCGGCGACGAAGCTCGTCAGCGTGACCGCGGCCCCGCCGTCGGCGAGATGGGTGTCGATGAGCGCGCGGAGGGTGTCGGCGTCGAGGAGGGGGACGTCGGCAGCGGTGACGACGACGGTGCCGTCGAAGTCGTCGGGGAGTCCGCCGAGGCCCACCCGGGCGGCATCACCGGTCCCGCGGGGCGCGTCCTGTTCGGCGATCCCGATCACGACGCCGAGGCCTGCCCCGATCTCGCCGATGGCAGCCGAGACCCGTTCGCGTTCGTGACTGACGACGGCGATGAGATGCTCGGGGTCGATGCCCGCGGTCCCGTGGAGCGCGTGGCCGACGAGCGAGCGGCCGCCGATGGTGTGCAGGATCTTCGGGGTCTTGGACTTCATACGGGTACCGGCACCCGCGGCCAGGACGATCACGGCCACGGACGGCGACGTTCCCGTCATCGAATGCCCACCCTCTTCCTGATCGGTGACTGCCACGATCATGTCTGTCCGACGGCGCCGGCGGGGGTCGCTGACCGGGTTCGCGGTCGCACGTCGGGTGCGATCCTACGCATCGGTACCCGATGGCAGAAATGCAGCGCGCTGTTTGTGGCGAAACCTCGCGACCGGGCCTGATAGAACACATAGGGACCGCAACGCCGAGCGATCAATCGGTAGATCATTGCCGTTGTCGCTGACGGAACAGGGTGGGTGCGGGGGAACCAACCATGCGCGCCGGAGTTGTCCGGCTCGCGAAACGACCACACGGAGGTAGTGAATGAGCACGCAGAAGACGGCGATCGTCACCGGGGCCGCACGGGGGATCGGTGCGGCGGTGGCCAAGCGCCTGGCCGACGACGGGCTCGCGGTGGCCGTCCTGGACCTCGACGCCGACGCCTGTGCCGACACCGTCAAGGCGATCACCGACGCCGGTGGCAGGGCGATCGCGGTGGGTGCCGACGTCGCCGACGAGGCCTCGGTGAACGCCGCGGTGGACAAGGTCGTCGCCGAACTGGGAAAGCCGACGGTCGTCGTCAACAACGCGGGCATCACCCGCGACAACCTGCTGTTCAAGATGACCGTCGATGACTGGGACGCCGTCATGGCCGTGCACCTGCGCGGCGCGTTCAACGTCACCAAGGCCGCCCAGAAGTACATGGTCGAGGCGGAGTGGGGACGCATCGTGAACCTGTCGAGCACCTCGGCACTCGGCAACCGGGGACAGGTCAACTACTCGGCGGCCAAGGCCGGCATGCAGGGCTTCACCAAGACCCTGGCGATCGAGCTCGGCCGGTTCGGCGTGACCGCGAACGCCATCGCGCCCGGGTTCATCGAGACCGAGATGACCGCCGCCACCGCCGAACGCGTCGGCGTGCCCTTCGAGGACTTCAAGCGCGCCGCCGCCGGCCAGATCCCGGTCAACCGCGTCGGCGTGCCCGAGGACATCGCCCACACCGCGTCGTTCTTCATCAGCGAGGGTGCCGGCTTCGTGTCGGGGCAGGTCGTCTACGTGGCCGGCGGCCCCAAGGACTGATCACTCCCAGACGTCGACTCGACTCCCAGACCTCGATCGAAGTCTGTGAGTCGAGTTGACGTCGAGTGGTCACCTGGCGTGAGTGCCCGCGGGCTGTGGCACAATCGTCAGCGCAGTGATCCGCCATGGTGTAATCGGCAACACTCCTGATTTTGGTTCAGGCATTCTAGGTTCGAGTCCTGGTGGCGGAGCTCATGAGTCGCGGCGCAGCCGGGCCTCCGGAGAGTCTCACGACGAGCAGCGGGTCCCCGGCGAGGCTCAACCCCCCGGGCGCGCCAGTCTCAGATTGTCCCGCAGCGTCGATCCTTCGTAGTCGGTGCGATACACGCCCAGTTCCTGCAGCACCGGCACCACCTCGTCGACGAACCGGTCGAGCCCGCCGGGCACGATGTGGGGCACCAGGATGAAACCGTCGGCGACGTCGGCCTGCACGAAATCGTTAATCGTGTGCGCGATGGTCTGTGGCGAGCCGACGAACGACTGGCGGCCGGTGACCTCGATGATGAGTTCGCGCGTCGTCAGGTTCTTCGCCTCGGCCAGGTCGCGCCACTCGTGCGCCACGGCGACCGGGTCGCGATGCATACGCACACTTGCGCGTCCCTTCGCGACGGTGTTCTCACCCGGGACCGGATCCACCTGCGGCAGCGGACCGTCGGGGTCGTGGTCGGAGAGGTCGCGATTCCACAGCTGCTCCAGAAACTTGATCGCCGTCTGCCCGGTGACCTGTTGTAGGCGCACCTCGTGGGCGAGTTCGGCGGCCTGCGCGTCGGTGTCGTCGACGACGAAGGTGGCCGCGGGTAGCACCAGGAGTTCGTCGGGTCGCCGGTCGTAGGAGGCGAGTCGTCGTTTGACGTCGGTGTAGAACGCCCGGCCGGCGTCGTAGGTGGCGTGCCGGGAGAAGATGGCGTCGGCGGTCGCGGCCGCGAACTCCCGACCCTCGTCGGAGTCCCCGGCCTGGAAGATGACCGGTCGCCCCTGTGGCGGACGAGGGGTCGGGAAGTGCCCGCGGATGTCGAACTGTGAACTGGTGAAGTCGAATTCACCCGCCTCGAGGCGTGCCAGGAATCGGCCGTTCTCGGCATCGGCGACGACGTCATCGTCGCGCCATGAGTCCCAGAGCGTCGCGGCGGCGGCGAGGAATTCCTTGGCGCGCGCGTACCGCTGGTCCTCGGGCAGATAACCGCCACGACGAAAGTTCTCGCCGGTGAACTCGTCCCACGAGGTCACCACGTTCCAGGCCGCGCGTCCGGCGGACAGATGATCGAGGGTGGCGAATTGCCGTGCGACGTCGACGGGTTCGTTGAAGGTCGAGTTGATGGTGCCGGTCAGGCCGAGGTGGGTGGTGACCGCGGCCAACGCGGACAGCACGGTGAAGGTGTCCGGTCGACCGACCACGTCGAGGTCGTAGATCAGCCCGTTCTGCTCGCGGAGCCGCAGTCCTTCGGCGAGGAAGAAGAAGTCGAACTTCCCGCGCTCGGCGGTCTGCGCGAGGTGGACGAACGAGTCGAACTCGATCTGGCTGCCCGACGCCGGGTCGCTCCACACCGTGGTGTTGTTGACCCCGGGGAAGTGGGCGGCGAGATGGACCTGTTTGGTCATGCGACACCGGCCTTTCCAGTGGCGAAATGATTGGACGGGCGCGCCAGGCCGAGGTGCCCACGCAGCGTCGAATGGCTGTACTCATCGCGGAACAGGTTGCGGCGTCGGAGTTCCGGTACGAGCTCTCGGGTGATCGCGCGCAGGTCCTCGGGCAAGGCGGCCGGGTGTAGTCGTATTCCGCTGATTCCTGCCACCGCGGCCCAGCGCTCGATCTCGTCCGCGAGCCCGACCGGTGTGCCGGTGAAGACCGCGCTGTCGGGCGTGAACGGGCCACCGGTCCAGTCGTCGAGCTGCGCCCGACGGTCGTCGGCCTCCGCCTCCGATGCGGCGAGCACGACGAACAGGTCGACGAACAGGAGTGCTGGATCGGTGATCTCGCGACCGGCGTCGGAGTGTGCGGTGCCCACGGCGTCCACCGCGCGTACGGCGTCGTCGACGTCGCGCGGGCTGATGAACCCGAGGTCGGCGCCCCGACCGATCAGCCGCAGATCGGTGGGATGGGCGCCGGTCGCGGCGATGACCGGCCGGCCCTGCGGCGGGCGCGGCGTGATGGCGGGGCCGCGCACCGAGAACTGATCCCCGGCGAAGTCGATGTAGTGCAGCTTGTCCCGGTCGACGAAGCGACCGGTTGCGACGTCGCGGATCTCGGCGTCGTCCTCCCACGAATCCCAGAGCAGACCGAGCACGGTCGCGAAGTCGAGGGCCTCGGACGCGAGGTCGGCGAGCACCGCCGGGTCGTCGGGGAATCTCCTTCGACCGAACAATGCGGCCTCGTCGGGATCCGCGGTGGTGCGCACCACGACTCCGGCACGGCCGTGGCTCACATAGTCGAGGGTCGCGATCGCCTTGGAGACGTGGAAGGGTTCGGTGTGGGTCGCGGTCGCCGTCGGGATCAGCCCGATCGAACGGGTCGTGGGAGCGAGACGGGAGGCGAGTAGTACCGAATCGAGTCCTCCCGTCGCCCGGTCGGTGCGGGGATGCCCGCGATGCAGGGCGAAGGTATCCGCGAGGGTGACGAAGTCGAGGAGCCCGGCTTCGGCCTCGCCGACCAGTTGCTGCCAGTGCGCCGCTGTCGTGAGCGCGTTTGCCCGGGCCCCGGGCGCACGCCACGCACCCGGATGCGACCCGCAACCGTCCAGCGCCACGGCGACGCGTACGTGTTCGGTCATCGAGTCTCCCCTCGAGTCGTGTCGTCGATGTGTGTCTCCGTCTCGAACAGAGGCGGCATGACACGGGATTCCAGGACCAGGCCATCGGATCGGCGTGGGCCTAACCCTTCCGATGTCCCGCCGATGCCGCTTCGCTGATCAGGATGAGGTGTGTTCGGCACAGGACTCGAGACGGTCGGGGAGCGGTATGACGGGACATGAACCCATACCGCTGTCGGTGCTCGACCTCGTGCCGGTCACGGAGGGGAGTGACGCGGCGACGGCGGTGCGCCGCAGCGTTGCCTTGGCCCGGCACGCCGAACGTCTGGGATATCACCGCTTCTGGCTCGCCGAGCATCACTTCGTGGCAGTGGCCAGCTCGTCGACGACCACGCTCATCGGACTCGTCGCCGGCGCGACCGAGTCCATCCGCGTGGGATCTGCGGCGGTCCAGAGCGGCCTGCACACCCCGGTGTCGATCGTGGAGGCCTTCGGGACCATCGACGCGCTCCACCCCGGCCGACTGGACCTGGGTCTCGGTCGTTCCGCGCAGCGTCGCACCGAGTTGGCGACCGCCGACCGGAGATCCGCACCCCGCGAGCCCGCACCCCGACAGCCCGACGAGGTCGTCGACGGCCTGCTCATACCGTCGCCGTTCCCTGTCGAGTCGATCCTGAACGCACCGCGGGTCGTCGCCGCGTTCGAGGCCTCGCAGTTCGACGGTGCGTCGCCGCCGGACTTCGACGACGCCGTCGGTGATGTCCTGGCGCTCCTGACGGGCGGGTTCAGTCACCGCGACGTCGAACTGACCGCGGTGCCGGGGCGGGGCGCTGACGTGGCGGTCTGGATCTTCGGGAGCAGCAAGGGGCAGAGTGCCCAGACCGCAGGTGCGCGCGGGTTGCCGTTCGTCGCCAATTATCACGTCAGCCCGAGCACGGTCCTGGAGGCCGTCGAGGCGTACCGAAGTGCGTTCCGGCCGTCGCCGGTCCTGGCCGAGCCGTATGTGGTCGTCTCCGCGGATGTCGTTGTCGCCGCGGATGAATCGACGGCACGGCACCGTGCATCCACCTACGGACACTGGGTGTACGGCATCCGTAGCGGAGCCGGCGCGCAACCGTACCCGAACCCTGACACGTCGCGTCCGCTCGACGATGACGCGCTCCCGCTGGTCGACGATCGCGTGCGCACCCAGTTCGTCGGCGACCCCGACACCGTGGTGGACGGGCTGCGCACACTCGCGCGGGTGACCGGCGCCGACGAGCTGCTCGTCACCAGCGTCACCCACGACTTCGACCATCGGCTGGCGTCGCATGAGTTGCTGGCGGCCGCATGGGGATTGCGAGGGAAGTGAGATGACCGGCTACGCGGCAGAGGGTTTCGGACGACGCGCCGGTGTGCGGTCGTCGTTGAGGGCCCTGTTCACCGGCATCCGGCGTCGCGTCGACGTGGACCTTCTCGCCGTGTGTGCGGCGCTGCATCCGGAGGCACCGCCCCTGGGTCTCCCGTTGGAGTCAGCAAGAACGGTCGGCCGCGGAAAGGTCTCATAACCGGGTCCCGGTGGCACCATGAGGTTCTCCGGTGACGACGGTCGTCGCCGACGAGCAGCCACGAGGACGCCTACCATGTACGAGACCCCGGATGAACTACACGAACTGCAGACCCTTCTCGACGCGTCCCTGTCCCGATCGACAGATCATCTGCGGTCCATCATCTGCAGCGAGAACACGGTCGACGCACCGCAATTGGTTGACATCCTGACCGGCATGCGTGTTCTCGCGCTCTCGACCGTGACCGCGGCGGGCGAGCCGAGGATCAGCGCCGTCGACGGGCATTTCCTCCACGGGAAGTGGATCTTCGGCACGGCGCGCACAGCTGCGAAGGCTCGGCACCTCGCCGCCCGTCCGGCCGCCAGCGCTGCTCACATCCAGGGCGAGGAACTCGGGGTGTTCACGCACGGGACGGTCGAGATCCTCAACCCGCTCGACGGCGACCGCGCCGATGACTGGCCCGAGTTGGTGGCCCACTTCAAGAAGATCTACGGCGATGATGCGTTCGACTGGGACGTCGAGGTCATCTACTTTCGCCTGCACCCGCATTGGATGACGGTCTACGCACCGAGCCAGTCTCATTGACTGTGAGTCGACGGTCAGTCGACCGGGACGATAAAGCCTTCTTTCACGAGCCAGTCGTAGGCGACGTCGGAGGGGTCGGCACCATCGATGTCGATGAGTCCGTTGAGTTCCTGCATGAGCTCGTCGGTGAGTTTCGCCGACACCGGAGCCATGAGTTCGGCGATCTCCGGGTTCGCGTCGTTGACGCCGGTGCTCACCACGAGGCAGCCGCTGTAGGGCAGGAAGAACTTCTTGTCGTCTTCCAGGACGACGAGGTCGAGGTTCTTGATGCGACCGTCGGTGGAGTAGACCATGCCGAAGTTGCAGGGTTCGCTCCGTGCGGTCGAGGTGTAGACGACGCCGGAGTCCATGGTCGTCACGTTGCTCTTGGGCACGCCGCCGGGGGCGTCGAGCGGGATGTCGTAGGCCTCCAGCATGGGGATGAAACCGTCGGCGCGCGAGAGGAACTCGTCGTTGATGCAGAACGTCCGCTCGGATTCGGGCAGCTTCGCGATATCCGACATCTTGGTGACGTTCAACCGCTCGGCCGTCGGCGCCGAGGCGGCGAAGGCGTAGGTGTTGTTGAACGACGAAGGCGGCAGCCACTCGACACCATTGGCGCGTTCGGCGTCACGGACGCGCTCGTACAGCTGCTGCGGATCCGCGATGGTCTCCGTCTCACCGAGATAGGTCTGCCAGGCGGTGCCCGTGTACTCCCACACGATGTCGGCGTCACCGTTGAGAACCGCTTGCCGCGAGGACATCGAACCCGGTGCGTTGGTGAGGTCGTCGACGTCGGCCCCGGCCGCTGCCAGATAGGTCGCGGTGATCTTGCCGAGCAGGACCTGTTCGGTGAAGTTCTTCGACGTCACGGCGACCGACGTGCCCTCCAGCGGACGTTCGCCGCCGGGAAGGGAAGCGGGACGGAAGGTTCCGGACGAACTCACCAGACCACACGCCGACAGCGTCATCACGAGGGCCGCCGACGCGGCCAGGATTGCGAGTGCCCGGGAGCGCAGCGAGCGGGCCGACTGCGACCGTGTCATCATGCGATCCCCCGAGGTGTCGCGACGAGTTCGACGAGGCGGCCGAGCCAGTCGATCGTCATGGCGAGCAGGGCGACCAGGATCGCGCCCGAGACCAGCAGCTTGGGCAGGAACAGCGTGATGCCGGTGGTGATGAGCGTGCCCAGGCTGTTCGCGCCGATGAACGTGCTGAGGGTGGCGGTGCCGACCAGGATCACCAGTGCGGTCCGCACCCCGTTGAGGATGACGGGTACGGCGAGCGGTAGTTCGACCTGGACGAGGGTGCGGACGGCGGACAGGCCGATGCCCCGGGATGCCTCGACAGTCCGTTGATCGACCTGACGCAATCCGACGATGGTGTTCTGCAGGATCGGGAGCACGGCGTACACGACCAAGCCGACGACGGCGGTGTTGAACCCGGTCCCGAGCCAGAAGGTGAACAGCACCAGCAGACCGATCGCCGGCGCCGCCTGCCCGATGTTGGCGATGTTCACCGCGATCGGGTTCAGCCACCGGAGCGACGGTCGGGTGAGCGCGATACCCAGTGGGATCGCGATCACGACGACGATGACGGTGGCTACGAGAGTCAGTTGGATGTGATCGAGGATGGTGGCGCGCAGCGCGGCCCACGACATCGACGCGCTCTCGGTGGTGGTGAACGTGGTGTTCGCGTACCAGATGGCGAAACCCACGCCGACGACCACGATCACGAGCGGTTCGAACCACACGTCGATGGGGATACGGGAGAGCCGTCGTCGAAAGCCGCTCGGGACCGACTCCGGGGCAGGCGGTTTCGCGGTCTCGGTGATCCTCGCCTCTTCGGCGATGAAACCCGTCACCGCTCGGCGCTCGTCTCGGGCGTGCCCACCGGCGCTGTCGCGGAACCGGCGCCTGCGGCAGGTTCCAGGCCGGGCTCGTCGTCGGCCGCGACGACCGGGGTCTCGACGGGAGCCGAACCCTCGGCGTGGTCGAGATAGCCACCGTGGTCGTCGTCCTCCCGCACCGTCGCGAGCTGACCGCGGATCGCTTCCATCACCGAGGCGATGTTCAGCGCACCGACGACCGCGCCGCGTCCGTCGGTGACGAGAACACCACCCTGGCTCGTCGCGAGCATCGAGTCGAGAGCGTCGTTCAGGGTCGAGGACTTGGCCACGACCGGGAGGCGATGGTCGAGGTAGTCGGAGACCTCCGGCTTGGCGCGGATCTCCTCGACCGACGGCCATGCGCGTGGGCGGCCGTGTTGGTCGACGACGGCGACCCAGTCCTCGCCGGCCGCCTTCGCGCGGGTCACCACGGCGCCGGACGGTTCTCCGACGCGGGCGGTGATCACCTCTTTGAAGTCGACATCGCGGACGCGGGTGAGGGTCAGGTGGGCGAGAGTCGCACCCGATCCCACGAACTCCTCGACGAACGGGCTCGCCGGATTGGCCAGGATCTCCTCCGGCGGCGCGAACTGCTCGATGTGCCCGCCCTCGGAGAGGATCAGCACCTTGTCGCCGAGTTTGGTCGCCTCCTCGAAGTCGTGGGTGACGATGACGATGGTCTTGGCCAGCTCGTGCTGGATCGCGATCAGCTTGTCCTGCAGGCGTGCCCGGGTGATCGGATCGACGGCGCCGAACGGCTCGTCCATCAGCAGCACCGGGGGATCGGCGGCGAGGGCGCGTGCGACGCCGACCCGCTGCTGCTGGCCGCCGGACATGTCCTTGGGGAGCCGGTCGGCGAAGGTCGCGGCGTCGAGTCCGACGAGGTCGAGCAGGTACTCGGTGCGCTCGGCGATACGTTTCTTGTCCCAGTTGAGGATTCGCGGGATGGCGCCGATGTTCTTGCTCACCGACCAGTGCGGGAAGAGTCCGCCGGACTGGATGACGTAGCCGATGGACTGCCGCAGCTTGTCCGGGTTCTCCGCGGTGACATCGCGTCCACCGATGTAGATGCGACCCTCGGTGGGTTCGATGAGGCGGTTGATCATCTTCAGCGTCGTCGTCTTGCCACATCCGGACGGGCCGACGAAGGCGACGATGTCACCGGCGTCGATCTCCAGGTCGAGACGGGCGACGGCCGGCGTGGTGGCTCCCCGGTAACGTTTGGCCACGCCGTCGAGCCGGATGGACTCGCCGGTGACGTTGCGGTTGTTGCCGTTCGGCGCGGACGAGGTGGCGGAGTCGGTCATGAGAGTCCCTTGGAGATGGTGAGTCGGCCGAGCAGAACCAGGAGAGCGTCGAAGACGAGGGCGATGATGACGATCAGGATCGTTCCGGCGAGCGCCATTTCGAGTGCATTGGCACCACCGAGGCGGGAAAGCCCGTTGAAGATCAGCGATCCCAGGCCGGGGCCGAGGACGTAGGCGACGATCGCGGCGACACCGACGATCATCTGGGTCGACACGCGGATGCCGGTCAGGATCACCGGCCAGGCGATCGGCAACTCGACGGTGAGCAGGATGCGCCACCTCGAAAGCCCGATGCCGCGGGCGGATTCGACCACGGCCGGCGGCACGGACCGGAGACCGACGACCGCGTTGCCGATCACCGGCAGCGTGGCGAAGAAGGCCAGCATCAGAAACGACGGCGTCACACCGAGTCCGAACGGCACGATCAACAGGGCCAGGAGGGCAAGCGACGGAATGGTCAGCGCCACACGGCTCGACGTCAGCGTCAGCGCGCTGGCGAGCGGGAGGCGATAGACCACGGCGGCGATGAGGATCGCCACGGCCGTACCCACGAGCACTGTCTGAAATGACAGAGACGCGTGTTGATATGTCAGAAAAGTGAGTGATCGGGCGTTCTCGCTGAGGTAATCCCACAATTGCACTGTCGGTGTCCCATCCCCGGTGTCCCACCCCCGGTGTCTGCGTCGACATTACGCAGAGTTGAACGAGACTGCCGACATTTGGACCGATCCAGTGTGACTTTCACGCGGCGTGGGTCGATCTCCGCTCGACGCGGTGCCATCCTGGATGGGTGAGTGAGACTGCGCTGACCAGCTCGGAGGTCGGACCCGACGACGATCGGGCCCACCTGGCCGAGGCCGTGCGTTCCTGGACGCGCATCGTCGCCTGGGTGCTGAGTGTCGGCGGGGCCATCGGCTTCGTCGCGGCGTTCGTGCTGACCGTGGAACGATTCGAACTGGCCGCCGACCCCGAGTACGTGCCGTCCTGCAACTTCAATCCGGTGCTGAGCTGCGGTTCGGTGATGGCGCAGCCGCAGGCGGCGCTCTTCGGTTTCCCCAACCCGCTGCTCGGGATCGCCGGTTTCGCGGTCGCGATCACCACCGGGATGGCCTTGCTGGCCGGGGCGCGCCTCGCCGGCTGGTACTGGGCGGGGCTACAGGTCGGGGTCACCGCGGCGATGGTCTTCATCGGGTGGCTGGTCTATTCGAGCCTCTATTCGATCGGGGCGCTGTGTCCCTACTGCATGGTCGTCTGGGCGGTCACACTGCCGATCTTCGTCCTGGTCAGCGTGCGCAACGCGCACGCGAGCGGGCTCACCTCGCGGTCCCGTGTCGCGCTCGCCCTGGCCCGCAACCACGCGCCCATCCTCGTCGCGGCGGTCGGCCTCGTGATCGTGCTGATCGCGGTGCGATTCTGGTCGTACTGGTCCAGCCTGTACTGAACCCGACCTCGCGCGACCGCTCGGAATCTCCCGAGATGCACCACTACGCTGGGCCCATGGCTATCGGGCGTCCATCGGAGGGTTCGGCGGAGGTGCAGCGCGCGCCGCGGGCGCGGATGACCGGCGCGCAACGGCGATTGCAGCTCATCGAGGTGGCGCGCGGACTGTTCGCCGAACGAGGTTTCGAGGGCACGTCGATCGAAGAGATCGCGCAGCGTGCCGGTGTCTCGAAACCGATCGTCTACGAGCACTTCGGCGGCAAAGAAGGTCTGTACGCGGTGGTCGTCGACCGTGAGATGGAGACCCTGCTGGAGATGGTGACCTCGTCGCTGTCGAAGAACCGCTCGCTCTATCGCATCCAGCAGGTCGCACTCGCGCTGCTGACGTACATGGAGGAGCGCACCGACGGCTTCCGCATCCTGGTCCGCGGCGACAGCACCGCGAGCACGGACGAGACGGCGACCTACTCGAGTCTCCTGAACGACGCGATCAGTCAGGTCGAGCACATCCTGGCCGGGGACTTCGAACGACGCGGCTTCGATCCCGCCCTCGCACCGCTCTACGCCCAGGCGCTCGTCGGGATGGTGTCGGTGACGGCGCAGTGGTGGCTCGACGTCCGCGAACCGTCGAAGGAGGTCGTGGCGGCACACCTGGTCAACCTGTGCTGGAACGGGCTCACCCGACTCGAACCCGATCCCGAACTCGTCGGGCCCGACTACGTCGAATCGCGCAAGCGGACCACCGTCGACGACGCCTGACCGGGGGCCGCTCGCGTCCCGGCCCACACCCGACCCGAGGTGCACGGCAGTGTGCCCCAACCGCGTCTATTGTTGATTCACTCTGCGTCCCCCGGCCGGAAGGATCAACCGATGTCGACCCCGCACGGCGCCGGCCGGCCGGCCATCACATCCCGCTGAGGCGCCGCGCGTGGAGACCGTCGGCATCTACCTGGTCGTCATCTTCGCGTGCGGGTTCCTCGCACGTGTGGCCCGCCTGCCGACCCTCGTCGGCTACCTCGCAGCCGGGTTCATCCTGCACGCACCGGGAATCGACGAACTGCCGATCATCGACACGATGGCCGAACTGGGCGTCACGATCCTGCTGTTCACGATCGGGCTCAAGCTCGACGTGCGGATGCTGCTCCGGCGCGAGGTCGTCATCACCACGGCGGCGAACCTGCTCGTCATCCTCGGTCTCACAATGGGTTTCCTCGGCGTCCTGGGTGCCATCGGGGTGCGGCTGCTCGCCGGTGAGGGCTGGGAGACGGTGGCGCTGTTGGGATTTGCGCTGTCCTTCTCGAGCACGGTGTTCGTCGTCCAGGTACTCGACGAGCGGTCGGAGTCGCATTCCCTCTACGGCCGGATCGCCATCGGCGTCCTCGTGCTGCAGGACATCGTCGCCGTCGTCTATCTGACCGCCATGCAGGGCGAGCCGCCGAGCCCCTGGGCGCTGGCCCTGGTGTTGCTGATCCCCGGCGCGTGGATCGTCCGGCGGTTGTGGAACACCCTCGGCCACGGCGAGTTGCAGACGTTGTTCGGGATCGTCATGGCGCTCGTGCCCGGCTATTGGTTCTTCGAATCCGTGGGTGTCAAGGGCGACTTCGGCGCGATGATCATCGGCGTCCTCCTCGCTTCGCACCCGCGTGCGGGGGAGTTGTCGCGGACGTTGTTCGGTTTGCGTGAGCTGCTGTTGGTCGGTTTCTTCGTGTCGATCGGCCTGCACGTCACACCGACGACCGAGACCGTGCTGCTCGGCCTGCTCCTGCTCATCCTGCTGCCGCTCGAGGGAGCGGTGTACACGCTGGTCCTGTCGCTGTTCGGCCTGCGTCGCCGGACGTCGATCCTCACCGGACTCGCCTTGGCCAACTTCTCGGAATTCGGGCTCATCGTGATCGCGACCGGTGTGGGGGCAGGCATCATCGGCGAGGACTGGCTGGTGGTGACGTCGGTCGCGGTGGCGGGGAGCTTCGTGTTCTCCACCCTCGTCAATCGACGCGGCACGGGCCTGGTGACCCGGCTGTCGGCGTTCGTCCCGACCACGGCCGCCGCCCGGGCGCACCCCGACGACGCGCCGATCGTGCTGGCGCCGGCGCGCGTACTCGTCCTCGGGATGGGTCGCGTCGGCCACTCGGTCTACGACCGGCTGGTCGACGAATACGGCCTGCCCGTGATCGGCGTGGAGAACGACCCGCTCAAGGCGAGCGAACTGGCCCAGCAGGGTGTCCGGGTACTCGACGCCGACGCCACCGAGACCGACTTCTGGGACCGGGCCGTCGGCGTCGGCGAGCTCGAACTGCTCGTCCTGGCCATGCCCTTCCACGGCTCGAATCTCGTGGCTCTCGAACGCATCGAGGAGCTCGGCGTCACCGGGACCATCGCCGTCGTCGCGCAGTACGACGACGAACGCGACGAGTTACTCCAGCGAGGGGCCGACGTGGCTTTCCACATCTACGAGGGCACCGGCGTCGGACTGGCCGACGCGGCCGCCGAGGCCGCAGGTCTGGAACGCTGAGCGACGGTTCACCCCGACCTGGTGGCCAGGCCGGTCAGCTGCCCGCGCCGGAAGCGTCGTCGCCGCTCCAGAGGTCCTTCTGCATGTAGACGCAGTCGATCCACTGCTCGGCCTTGTGACCGATGGCGCGCAGGCGACCCACCTCGTCGAATCCGAACCGCCGGTGCAGTGCGATCGAGCCCTCACCCCCGGTCGCGGCGATGACCGCGACGATCTGGCGGACGTTGTCCGGGTCGGCGCGGGCGAGCAGCGCGGACATCAACGCGGTGCCGATCCCGCGCCCCCCGTGACCGGGCCGCACGTAGATCGAGTCCTCGGTCGACAGGTCGTACGCGGGCATCGTCCGGAACGTCCCCAGGTAGGCGTATCCGACGACGCGCTCGACCCCGTCGTCGACCGCGCGGGCCACCACGAACGGCCGTCCCGCAGCGGTGATCGCGGCGTGCTTGGCATGCCACTGCGAGACCGACGGAACCAGGTAGTCGAAGGTCGCGACGGTGTGCTGCACGTAGTGCGCGTAGATGTCCGCGACGGCCTCGCAATCGTCGATCGTCGCGTCGGACACGCGGATCAGGGGCGAGGTCGCGCCGGAGGTGCGGTCGCTCATGCCGATGAGAGTAGGGCAGGGGCGCCGACGGCGAGAACTTCGTCGGGACGAGTCCGCCGACCGGGCAGGGCGGGCCGATCGGCGACCCATACAATCGACGGAGTGTCGACGCTGTCTGCCCTGTCCGGTCTGGCCACACTCGCGTGTGCGGACAAGTCCTTCCGCGAGGTGCACAAGCACCGCGACGAGCGCCGACTGGACATCACCGCGCCGGATGCCGCGCGCCCCTTCCTCGTCTCGTGCCTGGTCACCGATGCGCAGGCGCCGCTGTTGGTCGTGTCGGCCAACGGCCGCGAGGCCGACGATCTGACGGCCGAGCTGGGCGAACTCCTCGACGACGCCGGGGCCGTCGCACAGTTCCCGTCCTGGGAGACGCTGCCGCACGAGCGGCTCTCCCCGAGTGCGGACACCGTCGGACAGCGACTGGCCGTGCTGCACCGCCTGGCGAACCCCGGCGACACCCCGCTGCGGGTCGTCGTGACCACTGTTCGCTCGCTCGTCCAGCCGATGGCACCGGGCCTCGCCGACGTCGCCACGGTGACCCTGCGTGAGGGCATCGAGGTCGACTTCGACGCACTGCTGTCCCAGTTGGTCGAGATGGCCTATGAGCGCGTCGACATGGTCGGCCGACGCGGCGAGTTCGCGGTACGCGGCGGCATCCTCGACGTCTTTCCGACGACCGCCGATCATCCGGTGCGCGTGGAGTTCTGGGGCGACGAGATCACCGAGATGCGTGCATTCTCGGTGGCCGACCAGCGCAGCCAGCCCGAGGTCGAGACCAGCGAGGTGCGGATTCACCCGTGCCGTGAACTGCTCCTGACCGAGAAGGTCCGTGCGCGGGCCGCCGATCTCGCGGCCGCCGATCCGGGCGACACGACCATGACCGAGATGTTGGGAAAACTCGCCGAGGGCATCCCGGTGGAGGGGATGGAGGCGCTGATCCCCGCGCTCGTCGACGGCGACATGCAGTTGCTGACCGAGGTGATCCCCGACGGCACCCGGGTCCTCATCCTCGACCCGGAGAAGGTGCGGACCCGGGCCTCGGATCTGTCGAAGACGGGTGCGGAATTCCTTGAGGCATCGTGGACGGCGGCGGCCATGGGCGCCTCGGCGCCGATCGACGGCCGGTCGTCGGAGAGCCTCGGCATCGATCTGCAGGCCAGCGCGTACCGGTCTCTCGACGAGGTGCGGAAGGCGACGCTCGCCGCGGGCCGGCCCTGGTGGACCCTGAGTCCACTCGCGACCGGCAGCGGTGACGAACTCGAACTGGACCTGGCTCCCGGCCCGGCGCCACGGGGCGACGACCGCGAGATCGCGGCGACGTTCGCGCAGTTGCGCGCCCACGTCTCCGACGGCAAGACGGCGGCGATCGTGGTGGCGGGCAAGGGCACCGCACAGCGTGTCGGCGAACGACTGTCCGACGCCGAGGTGCCCTACGTGCTCGCCGAACCCGGGCATCGGCCGCAGCCCGGCGAGGTGACCGTCTTCTGCGCGCCGCTGCGTGCCGGGATCGTCTGTCCCGACGCGGGTCTCGTGGTGGTCGCCGAGGCCGACCTCACCGGCACACGGGTCGCGAACGTCCGGGACGGCCGCCGGCTGCCGGCCAAGCGGCGCAACCAGGTCGACCCGCTCGCCCTGGCCGCCGGCGACCTGGTGGTGCACGACCAGCACGGCATCGGTCGGTTCGTCGAGATGATCGAGCGGACCGTCTCGGGTGCCCGGCGCGAGTACCTCGTCCTGGAGTACGCCTCGAGCAAACGCGGCCAGCCGGCCGATCGGTTGTATGTCCCGATGGACGCACTCGACCAGCTCTCGCGGTACGTCGGCGGCGAACAACCGTCGCTGTCGAAACTCGGCGGGTCGGACTGGCAGAACACGAAACGCAAGGCGCGCAAGGCTGTTCGCGAGATCGCCGGCGAGCTCGTACAACTCTATGCCGCCCGCCACGCAGCGCCCGGACATGCGTTCGGTCCCGACACCCCGTGGCAGCAGGAGATGGAAGACGCCTTCGACTTCACCGAGACCGTGGATCAGCTCACGGTCATCGCCGAGGTCAAGGCCGACATGGAACGTGCGGTGCCGATGGACCGCGTCGTCGTCGGCGACGTCGGTTACGGCAAGACCGAGATCGCCGTCCGTGCCGCCTTCAAGGCCGTCCAGGACGGCAAGCAGGTCGCGGTCCTGGTCCCGACGACGATTCTCGCGCAACAACATCTGCAGACCTTCACCGAACGGATGAGCGGCTTCCCGGTGCGCGTGCGCGGCCTGTCGCGTTTCACCGATGCCAAGGAGTCACGCGAGATCGCCGAGGCGATGTCGAAGGGCGAGGTCGACGTCGTCATCGGTACCCACCGACTGTTGCAGACCGGGATCGTATGGAAAGACCTCGGACTCGTGATCGTCGACGAGGAGCAGCGGTTCGGTGTGGAACACAAGGAACACATCAAGTCGCTGCGCACCCATGTCGACGTGCTGACGATGTCGGCCACCCCGATCCCGCGCACGCTGGAGATGTCGATGGCCGGGATCCGCGAGATGTCGACGATCCTGACCCCGCCCGAGGAACGGCACCCGGTGCTCACCTACGTCGGTGCCTACGCGCCCAAGCAGGTCGCCGCCGCCATCCGCCGCGAGCTGTTGCGTGACGGCCAGGTCTTCTACGTGCACAACCGGGTGTCGACCATCGACAAGATGGCCAAGGACATCGCGGCGATGGTCCCGGAGGCGAGAGTTGTTGTCGCACATGGGCAGATGGGCGAGGATCAGCTCGAGCGCACAGTGTCGGGATTCTGGAATCGTGAGTACGACGTGCTGGTCTGTACGACGATCATCGAGACCGGTCTGGACATCTCGAACGCCAACACCCTGATCGTCGACCGCGCCGAGAACCTCGGCCTCTCGCAGCTACATCAGCTGCGCGGTCGCGTCGGTCGCAGCCGCGAGCGTGGATACGCCTACCTGCTCTACAGCCCCGACCGGCCGCTGACCGAGACCGCCTACGACCGGCTGGCGACAATCGCGCAGAACAACGAGCTCGGCGCGGGAATGGCGGTGGCGCTGAAGGATCTCGAGTTGCGCGGCGCCGGAAACGTGTTGGGCGCCGAGCAGTCCGGGCACGTCGCGGGCGTCGGCTTCGATCTCTACGTCCGGCTGGTCGGCGAGGCGGTGGAGGCCTACCGCGCGGCCGCGGACGGTAAGCCCGTCGAATCCCGGGAGACGGGCGAGGTGCGCATCGACCTTCCCGTCGATGCGCACATCCCGGTCGAGTACGTCGATTCCGACCGCCTGCGTCTCGAGGCGTACCGCAAGCTCGCGTCGGCGACCGACGACGCCGCGGTCGACTCGGTCCTCGTCGAACTCAACGACCGCTACGGCCCACCGCCGGTGGAGACCACGCGGCTGGCGTCCATCGCCCGGCTGCGCTTGCGATGCCGGGAGCGGGGGATCACCGAGATCGGTCTCGCCGGACAGGGAATGAAGA
The DNA here is from genome assembly GCF_031844505.1 of Gordonia sp. AC31. NCBI lineage: Bacteria > Bacillati > Actinomycetota > Actinomycetes > Mycobacteriales > Gordoniaceae > Gordonia > Gordonia sp. AC31. Next base: position 40,142 of record NZ_JAUZVK010000018.1, on the reverse strand, counting down.
TCTCACCGCTGTCGCTGCTCGACAGCGAGCAGGTGCGTCTTCGTCGCCTGTACTCGTCGGCCACCTACCGGGCGACGACGTCGGTGGTCACGCTGCCCATCCCGCGCACCGGAGGCGTGGGGTCGGCGCGCCTGCGCGACGACGAGCTGATCGAGTATCTGACGACCTTCCTCACCCAACTCCGGCCGGACCCTTCGTGACGCGCCCTCCGCAAGCTCCGGGCGCTCCTCAGGGAGCGGGGGTAGCGCGCCCTCCGCAAGCTCCGGGCGCTCCTCAGGGAGCGGGGGTAGCGCGCCCTCCGCAGGCTCCGGGCGCTCCTCAGGGAAGGGCGTACGACGAATGACGGTGGTGCTGCTGGACCCGGCACGGCCGGATCTGATCCCCATTCAGGCACGCTCATGTCTCGCCGGGCCGGTGCAGGTCACCGAGGACGTGCCCGCGGCGATGCTGTGGGAGTTCGACCACGTCGAACCCGTCTTCGACGACGCACCCGTTGATCCGGCATCGGTGCTCGTCAGTACCGATCCCGAACATCCGCTGGTGCAGGCGCGAATCGCGCGCGGGGAAGACGTCATCGCGGCGCAGACGGTTTCCGGCATGGCGCTTCTCGAGTCCGTGGCGTTGATGGACACATTGCGTCGGAACGGCCCGTGGGAGAGCACGCAGACGCACCACTCGTTGCGGCGTTACCTGCTCGAAGAGGTCTATGAGTTGCTCGACGCCATCGAGGCCGGTGACCCCGTGGAGCTCTGTGAGGAACTCGGCGACCTCCTGCTACAGGTGCTGTTCCACGCGCGCATCGCCGCCGACGACCCGGAGTCGCCGTTCGACATCGACGACGTCGCACGGAGTTTCACGTCGAAGGTGACCGGCCGGACCCCGGGCGTGCTGTCCGGCGCCCACTCGGATCTGGAGACCCAGATCCGGGAATGGGAGGAACGCAAGGCGGCCGAGAAGCGCCGCGGCTCGGTGTTCGACGGCGTCGCCACGACCCAGCCCGCTCTCGCCCTGGTGCAGAAGGTCCTCGAACGGCTCACCGCGGCCGGTTATCCCGTCGACACCATCCCCGCGGAGACCCTGACCGTCACGGTCGTCGCCGGCGGCGACAGCGTCGAGGCGCAGGCGCGGGACCGAGCGCTCGCGTTGATGGCCGACGTGCGCGCGGCAGAAGCGCGTGCGGCCGAGCGAGGCATCACCCTCGACTCGCCCGAGGCGTGGTCGGCCGTACTGGGCGAGAACCCGGCCTGATCATCAAGCGGCGCAGTTGTCGCGTTTCGTTGCGATCCGCGCAACGAAACGCGACCACTGTCGCGGGGTGTGGGGAGATGAACCGGATCGAGGCTCAGACGGACAGTGCGGCCAGCTGTTTCGTGAACCCCCCTTCGTCGATTCGCGTGTGGCGTCCGTCCGCGACGACGATCTCGCCACCCACCATCACCGTGTCGACGATGGACCGTGATCCGGTGGTGAGCAGCGACGCGCCGGGATCCCGGACGGGGAGGGTGGCGTAGTCGCGATCGAACCGCACCAGGGTGAGGTCCGCGGGCGACCCGACCGTCACGCCGCCGGTCACCGGCGACAGACCGAGCGCGGAGTTGGCGCCGCCGCAGGCGATGTCGAGCATCTGGGGGAACCCGAGCAGGTCCGCACGCCGGTGGACGGCACGTTGCAGGTAAGCGGCGATGCGCAGCGTCGCCAGCATGTCCTGGGTGTCGTTGCTGGCGGCGCCGTCCACGCCCAGCCCGACCGCCAGGCCGCGCTCCAGCATCGCCGGGATCGGGGCCACCCCGCTGCCGAGACGCATGTTCGACAATGGATTGTGCGACACCGCCACCTTCCGGGCGGCGAGGGTGCGCTGGCCGGCGTCGTCGAGCTCGACGCAGTGGACGGCGAGCACGCGGTCCCACAGGAAGCCGTTGCGGTCGAGGTGGTCGACGGCCCCGAAGCCGGTGTGCTGCCGGCACATCTGCTCGTCGGTGCCGGTCTCGAGCAGGTGGATGGAGACCGGCAGTCCACGTTCCTGCGCGAAGTCGCGGATCGTCCGCATCCCGGCGTCGGTGACCGAGCGCGGATTGGGTACCGCCAGGGCCATCGAGATCGCTGACCCGGCAACCTCGTTGCGGAGATGGTCGACGTGGTCGAGGACTTCGCCGAGGGGTTGCATCAGCCGCGGTTCGAACCCCCACTTGCGGCTCGGGTCGGTGCGGTCGGCGACCCCGCGGCCGAGGATCGCCCGGATTCCGGTGTCGCGCAGTGCCCGCACGACGGCGTCATGGATCTCGTGCGACGGGTGCGGCCACATGTGTTCGACCACGGTCGTCGTGCCCGATCGCAACAGTTCGAGGCAGGCCGAGACGGCGGCGAGGTAGGCCCGCTCGGGTGTGATCGCCACCGATTCCTCGCCCACGGCCAGCAACCATTCGAGCAACGGTGTGCATTCGGCGATTCCCCGCATGAGCGACTGCTGGAGGTGCGTGTGGGTGTTGACGAACCCGGGGATGACGTAACCGTTACCGGTTCCACCGCCCGGACGGGCGGTGGGTGCGATCGCGGTGACGATCCCGTCGACGACATGGACGTCGTGATGGGCTTTCCACTGCCCGGCCGTGTAGACGGTGACGTCGCGAAAGGCCGGGGCCGCCGCGGTGACGGCGGCCCCGGGCAATGATGTGTCGGTCACTTCGCGAAGTTCGCGGCGATGCGCTGGGCGAGGTAGTCGGCGGCGGTGATCGGCGGGTAGGTGCCGCCCGCGCTCTCGATCAGCACGTCGGAGTTCGCCTGGGCGAAAAACGCGAGCGTGTAGCGCGGACCGGTGTACTCGCCCCGTCGGGGAGCCCGGACCCGATGGAAGTTCGACGGCAGTCGGTCGTCGGACCAGCGCATCAGCATGTCGCCGATGTTGCAGGTGATGGCGTCGTCGGACGGCTCGACCGACGTCCAGGCCTGACCGTCGGCCTCGGCTCCCGGTAGCACCTGCAGGCCTCCCTGACCGGACCGCTGGAACAGCAGGGTCAGTGCGTCGAAGTCGGTGTGTGCGCCGGCGCGCCAACTGTTCTCGGAGTCGATCAGTTCGTCGGGGAACGCGTAGTAGTGCAGCAGCCGCAGGGTGCTCTGGTAGGTGTCCGCCGTCGGGTCGTGCGCCCGGGTGAAGAAGTCGCGGTCGAGACCCAGACGCTGGGCGAAACAGCTGAGCAGGGTCATGGCCACCGACCAGCACCGGTGCTCGAAATCCTCGATGGTGGAGCGGAATCCGGCGAGCTCGCGCTCACTCGGCCACAGTCCGTCCATGCGGGGCCGGGTGAACTGGTAGGACTCCTTCTGGTCCGGTGTGCCGATCGACGGGCGTACCTGGGTGCGGTACTCCCAGCCCGCGTTCTGGCCCTTCTTGAGCGGATACTGCTCCTTGATCGAACGGGGGAGCGCGAAGAACCGGGCGGACATCTCGAACGCGTGGTCCACCGCGGCCAGGTCGATGCCGTGGTCGATCACCTGGAAGAAGCCGATGTCGGTTGCGGCCGACCAGAGTTGGTCGGCGATCTCGTCGCGGCGGTTGTCCAGATCGGCCAGACTGATCCGGCGGATCTCGCGGTCGGTGGTCTCGGTTCCCAGCCCGCCCATCCGGCGTTCCCGGTCGAGCTCGGCCAGGCCGGCCGAGGCGGCCGGCGATGGGGGTGTGGTGGTCTCGGTCATCGTGTGTCTCTCTGTGGTCGGGGAAGACGTGGGCGTCGGGTCAGCGGATCTGTTCATCGATGAACTGGGTCGTGAACAGCTGGTCGGCGGGCAATGCGGCCGGCAGGTCGGCGCCTCCGCCGTTCAGGATCGGCACGAGGTCGTTGATCACGTTCTGCGCCTTCACCATGTCGTAGCTGCCGTAGACACCGTCCGCGCCCGGGGCGATGACCGCGCGATCCTTCAGCAAGCCCGCCGAGTACGCCGCCTCGCCGGCTGAATACGGGGTGAAGGAGACGTCCTGGGACACCCAGTCGACGATGGTGGCGTTGACCGCGTCGGGCGAGGCCACGTAGTCCTTACCGGTCTGCTGGATCATCGGGACCAGCTTCTCCAGACACGGCGACATCTCATCGACGTCACCGGCGCGGACCGAGACGTTCGACGCGTAGACGTCGTACCCGGCGTCCTTGACCATCGCGTAGGCGACCGGCTTGTTCCACGACGGGGTCTCGTTCTCGTAGGTGTAGGGCTCGGAGTTGGCGAACCCCTGCTGGGTGATCGACGGGTCGCCGACGAAACGTGCCGGGGCGCCGTCGTAACTGGTGTCGAGCTGATCCTGCTGCAGCAGCCCCTTCGCGACCAGCCACTGCGGGAAGATCTGATCCTTCGACACCACCACGCTGGCGTCGGATCGGCCGATGTCGGCGATCGTCTTCACGTCCGGGTGGGTTGCGGGGTCCCACATGATGATCGAGGGGTTGTACTGCAGCAGGGGCGTCACACCGACCACGCGTTGGTCCTTGGCGGCGGAGATCATCTGGTCGCCGTGGACGAGACCGAGGTGGATGGAGTCGTCGGAGTACATGGCCGAGGGCACCGACTGGAATCCGATGGCCGGGCCGCCGGCGCGCAGCGTGATGTCGACGCCGGTGTCCATGCCGTCGAAGACGAGCGGCCCGGAGACCGACTTGTTGTCGGTGTCGACGGTGTACCCGGGTCCGAGAAGTCCGATGACCCCGGCCATGTCCGACTGCGGTTGCCACTGCAGTTGAACCACCACGTTGTCGGGGCAGGTTCCGGCGAGGGTGGATTCGGCCGGCGCCGAGGGGAGGCTCGACGACGCGGTGTCGTCGGACCCGGAACTCGAGCAGCCGGCGAGAACCGCTGCGCAGATCGTCGCCGCCGTGGCGGCCACGGCCAGACGCGACGTGCGGAGGCGGGACGGTGGGTGAGGGGTCATGGGATCTCCTGGACTGATGCCGTTCATTCGCGACACATTCGCGATCTACATGTGAAAGCTAGGTGGACGTTCAGGATTGCGCCAGCCGAGAACGGTGGTGTCTCGAACGTGTCGAATTCGGCCGTAGATGTGCATTGAACTGGACTTACGGGTCGAAATGCGCGATGTGAGGGGCCCGGTCCGCCGCGGCTGGTGACGCAGTGTTTACACGCGGTCATCAACCTGAAATACATGTAACCAATCATCTAGTTGCAGTAAGAGTGCAACAGTTACATGTAGACAGCACAGGGGAAGGCCGGATGGAACTCTACGACACGGTGAGGGATGTGGATGCGCGTCATCTCACCAAAGATGTGGTCGCGTCCGTCTCCGGGGTGACGAAGCGATTCGAGTCCGGGACCCAGGCGCTGGACCGGGTGGACCTCGACGTGCGCGCCGGCGACTTCATGGCCGTCGTCGGACCGTCGGGTTGTGGTAAGTCGACCCTGCTCCGGATGGCCGCCGGTCTCGAGAAGCCCACGGAGGGAAGCGTGGCACTGTCCACGGAGTCGGTCGGGTTCATCTTCCAGGAACCGACCCTCCTCGCCTGGCGCAGTGTGCGGGGCAATGTCGAACTCTGCGCCGAGATCGCCCGGCTGCCGCGGGGTGAACGACGACGCCGGGCGCAGGCCGCCATCGACGCGGTCGGTCTCACCGGGTTCGAGTCGCAATTGCCGCGCATGCTGTCCGGTGGCATGAAGATGCGTGCCTCGCTGGCCCGCGCGTTGACCTCCGAGCCCGAATTGTTGCTCCTCGACGAGCCTTTCGGCGCTCTCGACGAGATGACCCGGCTCGACATGCAATCCGAGCTGCAACGGCTCTACGCCGAACGCCGGTTCACCGCGATGTTCATCACGCATTCGGTGTCCGAAGCGGTCTTCCTCGCCAACCGGGTGATCGTGATGTCCGCACGCCCCGGGCGGATCGTCGCCGACATCGGCATCGACTTCGCTCACCCACGCCACCCGGATCTGCGCTACGACAGCCGTTTCACCGACCACGTCGCCGAGATCTCCGAGACCCTCCGAGGTGCACGATGACCACCGCCGCCCGATCTCGTCCCGCCGCCGGCGAGCACCACGGACCGGTCTCCGCGCCGCAGCCCGAACCCTCACGCGGCGAACGGTCGTCGCGGAAGAGTGGCGCCCGCCGTGTCACGGCAGCCGTGCTGAGGTACGGAGCACCCCCGGTCCTCTCCCTCGCCGTGGGAATCGCCGCCTGGTACGCGGTCAGCTATCTCATCCTCACTCCGGAACGGCGTTTCCTGCTCCCGCCGCCACACAGCGTGCTGACCGAGTCGCTGCTGGACCCGGACAGCGTCGGCCCCATGCTCGACGCCCTGTGGGTCACCGCGAAGGTCTGTCTCGTGGGTTTCGCCTTCGCCGCGCTGATCGGGGTCGCCATCGGCGTCCTGATGAGCCGGGGGTCCTTCCTCGAACGTGCGATCTACCCCTGGGCCGTTGTGCTGCAGGTGATCCCGGTGCTCGCGATCGTTCCGCTGATCGGACTCTGGTTCGGCTACGGGATGGTCGCCCGCACGATCGTGTGCGTGATCATCGCGATCTTCCCCATCATCGCCAACACGCATTTCGGGCTCGTCTCGGTCGACAAGTCCTCACAGGAGCTGTTCACCCTGTCGAAGGCCTCACCGGTGCAACGCCTGCTGATGCTCGAGTTCCCGTCGGCGCTCCCGTCGATGATGACCGGCTTCCGGACGGCCTCGGGGCTGGTCGTGGTGGGCGCCATCATCGGTGACATGTTCTTCGCCAAGGGCGAACCCGGTATCGGGACCCTGCTCGACATCTACCGGGCTCGCCTGCAGTCCGACGACCTCATCGCGGCGATCGTCCTGGCCTCGGTGTTCGGCATCCTCGTCTTCGGCGCCTTCAGCATTCTCAACGCAGCCGTGAACCGTCGTCGCTGAGGCCATCTCCGCGCTCGCAACCACCTCGACCCGAACCCATCCGGAGGATTCATGTTCACCGTTCCCACCATCGACATCTCGCCCTACCTCGACCCGGAGAGCTCGGCCGCGGCCCGCGACGGCGTGGCGCGCGCCCTCGACGACGCCTGCAGCGCAGTCGGTTTCGTCCAGATCGTCGGTCACGGCATCGCACCGGCCGTCATCGATGCCCTGACCGCGGCGCTCGACGAGTTCTACGCGCTGCCCCTCGAGGTGAAGAAGCAATACGCCCGCCCGGGGCAGAATCGTGGCTACAGCCCGCCGAAAAGTGAGTCGCTGAGCATGAGTCTGGGTGTGGCCGCGGCGAATCAGATGAACGACTTCTACGAGGCGTTCACCGTCGGCTCGGAGGGTTCCTGGTTCCCGGGCCTCGACCTGCCGGCGTCCAGCTACCCGACGAACACGTGGCCGGACGCGGCGCCGGGATTCCGCCCGGCCGTCGAATCCTGGTTCGACGCGGCGCGGGGCCTCTCACGAGTTCTGCTCACCGCCTTCACCGATGCGCTCGGTCTGCCGCCCGGGTACTTCGACGGGATGACCGATCACTCCATCGACGCGCTGAAGCTCAACAACTACACCCTCCCCGAAGGCGAGATCGAACTCGCCGGGGAGCTGACCGGGATGGGTGCGCACACCGACTTCGGCATCCTCACCGTGCTCTGGGCCGACCAGGTGCCCGGGCTCCAGGTGCTCGATCACGAGGGGCGGTGGCACGACGTGGCACCCGCCGACGGCGCGCTGCTGGTCAACCTCGGCGACGCCATGGCGCGGTGGACGAACGACCGGTGGCGATCGACTGTCCACCGCGTCGACCCGCCCGTCGTCGACGGCCGGATCCTGCGTCGTCGATCGGCAGCGTTCTTCTTCGACGGCAACGCCGATGCCGTCATCGAGACGCTGCCCGGGTGCGCGCGTACCGACCACCCGGGATATCCGCCGATCACCGTCGCCGAGAACATCGATGCGAAGCTCGCCGGGATGAAGAGCGGAATCGCACCCGTCGGCGCCGAGCGCGAGGCGCAGCGCGTGATGGCCGCGGGATGAGGTCGGGGCATCGGCCTTCTACGCTGGGACGATCATGACGGGAAACGGAGACGACGGCGCGCTGCTCATGCAGTCGGTCCTGCGCCGGATACGCGACGAGATCTTCGACGGCACGCTCGAACCCGGTGCGTCGCTCTCGGTTCCCGGTCTGGCCGCCCGACTGGACGTGTCCCGCAGCCCGGTGCGCGAGGCGGTCCAACAACTCGTCATGGACGGGCTGGCGGTCTACACGCCTCGTGTCGGTGCGAAGGTGGCTGTCCTCGACGACGAGATGCTGCGGCACGTCTTCGAGGTCCGCGAGGTCCTCGACGGACTCGCCGCGCGCCAGGCCACCATCCGGGTGACCCGTGCCGAGCTGACCGGGCTCTGGGATCGGGTTCGTGAGCAGGAACGTCTGCTGGAGACCGAGCCCGATCACCGACGCGACGCCGAACTCGATCTCGACTTCCACACCGCGGTCCGGTCGCTGTCGGGAAACGCCCCGCTGTGCGACGCACTGCTGAAGCTCGACACCCAGTCACATCTCTACCGATCCGACATGTGGTCGCACGAGGACAACCGTCGGCACGCCGTGACCGAGCACCGCCGGATAGTCGCGGCACTGGAGGTCGGTGACGCCGACGAAGCGGACCGGGCCGCGCGCGCCCACGCCGCCGGCGTGCTCGTCCGGCTGCTCCGTACCTGATCCGGTGCGCGATCGCCGTGACCCCGGCCACCGGACTTTCGCTCACGCTGATTTGATCTGGTCAGGCGGTGCGGCGGCGGGAGAGAGCGCATCCGCCGCCCCGGGTGGGCCCCGGCAGGGGAATCGTCTGCGCCATCATGGGTGAATGGTCTCTTCACCCGATGCCGCGCGCCGCGACAACGTGATCCTGGTGCACTGGCACGATCTCGGTCGCCATCTGCGGTGTTACGGCGCCGATGGCGTCGAGAGTCCCGTCCTCGACGACCTCGCGGCCGCCGGCATCCGGTTCGCCGACGCACACGCCACGGCGCCGCTGTGCTCACCGGCCCGCGGTTCCCTGTTCACCGGGCGCTATCCGCACGGCAACGGGCTCGTCGGCCTGGCCCACCACGGGTTCGAGTACTTCCCGGACGTGCAGACCCTGCCGGCTCTCCTCGCGGGTGCGGGCTACCGCTCGGCACTCTTCGGGATGCAGCACGAGAGCGCGGACCCCGGCCGGCTCGGTTTCGACTCGGTGGACGTGTCCGACTCGCGCTGCGACTACGTGGTGGACCGGTCTCAGGACTGGTTGCGACGACATGCGCACGACGATCGGCCGTTCTTCCTGACGGCGGGCTTCTTCGAAACGCATCGGCCCTACCCGGTCGACGAGTACAAGCCGGCGGACACCAGCACGATCGCGGTGCCCGGGTTCCTGCCGGACACCGACGACGTGCGCGACGATCTGGCGGGTCTGCACGGCTCGATCACGAAGGCCGACTCGGCCGTGGGCCGGCTCCTCGACACCGTCGCCGAACTCGGTCTCGACGACTCCACCTGGATCGTGTTCGTCACCGATCACGGTCTGGCGTTCCCACGGGCGAAATCGACGCTGTACGCAGAGGGCACCGGGATCGCATTGATCATGCGCCCGCCGTCGCGGCTGGGGATCACGCCGACGGTCTACGACGATCTGTTCTCGGGGGTTGATCTCACGCCGACGCTGCTCGACCTGGTGGGTGTCGACATCCCGGACACGGTCGACGGTGACTCGCACGCCCCCGCGCTGGTGGGAACCGAATGCACGGCCGTTCGCACCGAGGTGTTCACCGAAAAGACCTACCACGATGCCTTCGATCCGATCCGGGCCGTGCGCACCAAGGACTTCAGCTACATCGAGAACTACGCGGCGCGGCCGGCGTTGTTGCTCCCGCTCGACATCGCCGACAGTTTGTCGGCGCGGTCGCTGGATCGGCAAGAGGTGCAACAGGATCGGTTGCGGGTCGAGCTCTACGACCTGCGTTCCGATCCGCATGAGCGCAACAACCTCGCCGACGACCCGTCGTATGCGCATGTCCGGGACGAGCTCGCGCGGGCGTTGGCCGACTGGCGCGAGCGCACCCATGACGACTTGCCCGATGAAGCGGCCGGCACGGCGACGGCGGAGGCCTTCATGGACGCATTCCACGCCAAGGCGGCGCAGGTCGAGGCCGAGGAGGAGGCATTGCCGTCCCGGCGTCCGCTGGGTGCCCGTCGCGAGTTGGCCGGGGACATCACATCGGGCGAGCGCTGAGGGGCGTCGGCACGAAAGCGTCATCTCGGACACGCGATCTCACGACACCCACAGCGCGGTCTCGGTGTCAATGGTTTCGACCCGGCTGCGCGTAAAAGGCCAGCTTGCGGTGCTTTTCCCGCTCGCTAGACTCGTCTTTCATGTCAGCGAAGTCCTCGTCGGGACCGGCAAATTATCTGGTGTGTGCCAGCCAGCGCAGCGGCAGCACGCTGCTGGTGGAGTCGCTCGCCGCGACCGGCGTTGCGGGTCGTCCGGAGGAGTTCTTCCAGTACTTCTCGGATTCCTCGGCGGCTCCGCAGCCGCGTGAATGGTTCGCCGGTGTCAGCGATCCCACCATCCTCGAGCTCCTGGAGCCACTCGATCCCGGGGTGGTGGACACCCGCGATTCGGCCACCTGGCGCTCGGATGTGCGGGCGGCGGGTCGCACGCCGAACGGGGTGTGGGGCGGCAAGCTCATGTGGAACCAGACGCCGCTGCTGATCTCGCGCAGCCGGGTCGCGTCGGGTTCGTTGCGCGGCGCCGTCCGCTGGCTGTTCGGCGGAGCCGATCCGCTCTACGTGCACGTCCATCGAGAAGATGTTGTGCCGCAAGCGGTGTCGATGTGGCGCGCGGTGCAGACCCGCGTGTGGCGGCACGACGGCTCGGACACCGACGAGCACGACGAGGCGGTGTATCACGCCGGCGGTATCGCCCATCTCGCCGGCATCTTGAGCGACCAGGAACGACAGTGGCGCAATTGGTTCGCCGCCGAGGGGATCGAACCTCTCGAGATCGGGTTCCGGGACCTGGTCACCGATCCCACGAAGGCGACCGCACTGGTGCTGGAGAAGATCGGGCAGGACCCGGAGCTGGCGCCGCCGCCACCGCTGAAGCCACAGTCCAATTCACGGTCCAAGGAGTGGGCCCGACGCTATCGAGAAGACGCCGAACGAAACGGATACCCACTGTGACCGCTGTAGACGAGACCTCGCTCGACCGGGCGACCGGCGACCCGGCCCGGCCCGGGGACGCCGACGACTTCGACCACGTGACCGCCATCCGGGTGCTGGAGGCCGAGGCGGTGCACATCATCCGCGAGGTGGTGGCGGAACTGGAGCGGCCGGTGCTGCTGTTCTCCGGCGGCAAGGACTCCATCGTCCTGCTCCGGTTGGCCGAGAAGGCATTTCGGCCCGCGCCCCTGCCCTTCCCGATCATGCACGTCGACACCGGCCACAATTTCGACGAGGTGATCGAATTCCGTGACCGACGGGTCGCGCCGACCGCCGAGAATCCCGAGGGCATCGAACTCATCGTGGCCTCGGTCCAGGAGTCCATCGACTCCGGACGAGTCGCCGAGTCCACCGACCCGTCGGGTTCGCGGAACCGCCTGCAGACCCGCACCCTGCTCGATGCGCTGGAGGAGGGCGGATTCGACGCCGCGTTCGGCGGCGCCCGCCGCGACGAGGAGCGTGCCCGCGCCAAGGAGCGCATCTTCAGCTTCCGCGACGAGTTCGGGCAATGGGATCCCCGCGCCCAGCGACCCGAACCGTGGTCGCTGTACAACGGGCGGATCCGTCGTGGGGAGTCGGTGCGTGTGTTCCCGCTCTCGAACTGGACCGAGACCGACATCTGGCGCTACATCGAGCTCGAGGGCCTCGAGCTGCCCTCCATCTATTTCGCCGCCGAGCGGGAGGTCTTCGACCGGGACGGGATCCTGCTCTCGGTCTCGGAGTACTCACGGCCCCGCGACGGTGAGGAGGTACGGACCGAGTGGGTGCGCTACCGCACCGTCGGTGACCTGACCATCACCGGGGCGGTTCGCTCGCGGGCCACCACGATCGCCGAGATCATCGCCGAGATCAGCGAATCCACCGTCTCCGAACGCGGGGAGACCCGCGCCGACGACCGCACGTCCAGCGCCGCCATGGAAGACCGCAAGCGCGAAGGATACTTCTGATGACTCTCACCTCGCCACAGCCGGTCGTCCCCGCCGGTGACGAAACAAGCACGTCCGCAAGGCAATTCCTGCGGATCGCGACCGCGGGCAGTGTCGACGACGGCAAGTCCACGCTCATCGGCCGGATTCTGCACGACACCGGCAGTCTGCCGACCGATCATCTCGCCGCGGTCACCGACGGCGACGGTGATGTCGACCTGGCCGCCCTCTCCGACGGCTTGCGCGCCGAACGCGAACAGGGCATCACGATCGATGTCGCCTATCGCTTCTTCTCCACGCCCACACGGAGTTACGTCCTCGCCGACACCCCCGGACACGAGCGGTACACCCGCAACATGTTCACCGGGGCGTCGAACGCGCACGTGGCGATCCTGCTCGTCGACGCCCGGCACGGCCTGCTGCGGCAGACCCGACGCCACGCCCGGATCGCAACTCTCGTGGGCGTGCCGCACGTGATCGCGGCGGTCAACAAGATCGACCTCGTCGATTACTCCGAGCACCGTTTCGACGAGATCCGGGCCGACCTCGCCGAACTCGCGGTGCAACTCGGGATCGGGGAGATCCCGGCGATCCCGGTGGCCGCCAAGCACGGGGACAACGTCGTGCACCGCTCGTCGAACACCCCGTGGTACTCCGGGACAACGCTGTTGGAGTACCTCGAGGACGTCGAGCTCCACGCGCCCGCGCCGGTGACCGAGGAACTGCGCCTTCCAATCCAGTGGGTGTCGCGTCCCAGCGAGTCGAACCGGCGCACCTACACCGGCCGGCTCGCCTCCGGAACACTGCGCGTCGGTGACGAGATCGTCGTGCTGCCGTCGGGAAGCCGCTCGACCATCACTGCGCTCGATACCCTCGATCCCACGAGAGACGTTGCGGTGGCGCCTCTCTCGGTGGGAATCCAGGTCGCCGACGACATCGACATCGGTCGCGGCGACGTCATCGTGAGCGGTGCGGACGGAGCGCATGTACCGGTCCTGGCCCGCGAGATCGATGCGCACGTGTGCTGGTTGTCGAACTCGCCGCTGCGGGCCGGTGACCGCGTCGCCCTCAAGCACGGCCCGTCGACGGTCCGCGCCACCGTCCAGTCCCTCGAGCGGCGCCTCGACCCGGACACCCTCATCGAGCACGTCGCCCCCGGTGAGCTCGTGCTCAACGACATCGGCACCGTCACGCTGCGGACGTCGTCGGTGGTGCCGGCCGACCCCTATGCGAGCAACCGCGACACCGGCGCGTTCATCCTCATCGACGAGGCCTCGAACGACACGGTCGGCGCGGGGACGATCCTCGAGCCGCGCGAGGTCATCCCGGGTAAGGCGACGCGCAACGACATCAAGTGGCATCCGAGTTCGCTGGCGCGTGCGGAACGATGGGCGCACACCCGGCAGCGCGGAGCGACGGTGTGGCTCACCGGTCTACCGGCGTCGGGCAAGTCCACCGTCGCCGTCGCGCTCGAGCGGGCCGTCGTCAGCCGCGGGCGCGTCGCCTACCTCCTCGACGGCGACAACATCCGGCACGGGATCTCCGACGACCTCGGCTTCTCCGCCGGTGACCGCGCGGAGAACATCCGCCGTGTCGGCCACGTGGCCCGACTCTTCGCCGACGCCGGGGTCATCGCGATCGCGTCGATGGTCTCGCCGCTGCGTTCCGACCGGGAGATCGCGCGTGAACTGCACCGCGCCGCCGACCTCGACTTCATCGAGGTCCACGTCTCCACGCCGGTCACCGAATGCGAACGCCGCGACCCCAAGGGCCTCTACGAACGAGCGCGTCGCGGCGAACTCCGCGGGCTGACCGGTATCGATGCGCCCTACGAGAGTCCGGAGAGCCCCGATCTGCGATTCGACACCACCGGCGCGGACATCGACCGGCTGGCGTCGCTCATCCTCGGTGCGCTGATGGATCGCGGCATCATGGCGGGGTGAGTTGCTGTCATCCCCCGGGACCCGCGCACGGCGGCCCGGGTGCGCCGTTCCCGCCGGCCGAGCACGCCGGTGGCGGTCCCGGAGTGCACCCGATCGAGACGGTGGACATCCCGGCCGGGGGCTTCGCCATGGGGGACGCGTTCGACGAGGGGTACCGCACCGACGGTGAGCGACCGGTGCACGAGGTCGAGCTCGGTGCGTACTCGATCGACGCGACGACGGTGACCAACGCCGCGTTCGCCACGTTCGTCGCGGCGACCGGACACCAGACCGATGCCGAGCGATTCGGCGGTTCCGCGGTGTTCCACACCTACGCCACCGCGCCGGGCAAACCCGTGCCGGGAACACCGTGGTGGCTCGCGGTCGAAGGTGCGTCGTGGCGCCACCCGGCGGGTCCCGGCAGCCGGGTCGACGATCTGGCCGACCACCCCGTCGTCCACGTCAGCCACCGCGACGCGCAGGCCTATTGCGCCTGGGCCGGACGTGTCCTGCCCACCGAAGCGCAGTGGGAGTACGCGGCGCGGGGTGGGTTGCGCGGCCGACGATATCCGTGGGGGGACGCGGAGCCGACCCCGGAAGAGCCCCGCTGCAACATCTTTCGCGGCGAGTTCCCGGATGCGCCGACCGCCCGGGTCGGCACCGTGCCCGTGCGGGACTTCGAGCCCAACGGCTTCGGCCTGTACCAGTGCGCCGGCAACGTCTGGGAATGGTGCGCCGACACGTTCAGCGCCCGGTACTACCGCGTGTCCGACCGCAGCAACCCGCTGGGGCCGGGCCGGGGAAGCGCTCGCGTCCTGAGGGGCGGCAGCCATCTCTGCCACGACTCGTACTGTCATCGCTACCGGGTCGCTGCGCGATCGCACAACACGCCGGAGTCGACGGCGAGCAACATCGGGTTCCGGACCGTCGGTCCCGCGGCCGGCTGACATCCATCCGGCCGACAACCCGTCCACACGTCGCTGGGAACCGAACTCCGCCGTGGTCAGTTGGATCAGCAGACTGTGTGTCGATTTCCGGGAGACCCGATCGGCTGTGCGATCGTGGTTCCCCTCGGGCGGTGTCCGCCCGAAAGTCGTCGGACCGGAGAGGGGAGTAGGGCAGGAATGCGTGTGGAGGGCCGGGATGCGGCGCGTCGGGAGTCGAGGCGGCCGAACCCGTGGAGGAACGGCCTCATGGCCTCGGCCGTGGCGGTCGCGTCGTCGGTGCTGCTGGCCGGCTGCATCGACCTGCCGTCGCTGACCAGGCCGGACATCCCGGAGGGCATCCCGCCGGGGGCGGGCGTGCCCCAGCCCTACATCGACATCAACGCACCCGGGCGTACCGCGGACAGGATGCACGACTGGGCCGTGCCCATCGCGGAGTCCACCGGTATCCCGGTCGTCTCGCTCCAGGCCTACGGCAACGCCGCCGAGATCCAGCGCCAGCAACACCCCGAGTGCGGACTGAACTGGACCACGCTGGCGGGGATCGCCGGCGTCGAGAGCAAACACGGCCACTACCGCGGCTCCGACGTGGCCGACAACGGCGACGTCAACCCGCCCATCCGGGGCGTCAAACTCGACGGCACCCGCGGCAACATGGAGATCCTCGACACCGACGGCGGCGCACTCGACGGCGACGCCACCCACGATCGAGCGATGGGGCCGTTCCAGTTCATCCCGGAGACGTGGAAGCGCTACGGCGTCGACGCCAACGGTGACGGCGTCCCCGACCCCGACAACATCGACGACGCCGCCCTCTCGGCGGCCCGCTATCTGTGTGTCTCCGCCGGCAACGACATGACGACGCCGGAAGGGTGGGAGAAGGCCGTCCGGACCTACAACAACTCGATGGCCTACGTCCTCGACGTGCGCGATCACGCCAACGCCTACTCGATCAACGTCCGCTTCTGAACCCTGCCGGGAAGGCCTTCTGCGCTTGCGTCGACCTTGTCACGTGCGGCTTCGGCGCAGCCACTAGGCTCTTGCCTATCGGCCGGCACCAGACCCGGCCGTCGTCGGCGTAGGCGGCCCCGTCGGAGGACACATCTCCTGGGATCACGCCGACGAACTCGTCCACCGAGATTGGGGTGCAACCGTGGCAATCATCGAGCAGGTAGGTGCGCGTGAGATTCTCGATTCGCGGGGCAACCCGACGGTCGAGGTCGAGGTCGTCCTGGATGACGGCACCTTCACCCGGGCCGCCGTGCCGTCCGGGGCGTCGACCGGCGAACACGAGGCCGTCGAACTGCGCGACGGTGGCGACCGGTACCTGGGCAAGGGCGTCACCAAGGCCGTCGAGGGTGTCCTCGGGGAACTGGCCCCGGCCGTGATCGGGATCGAGGCCGAGGAACAGCGCCTCGTCGACCAGGCACTGCTCGACTGCGACGGCACCCCCGACAAGAGCCGTATCGGCGCCAACGCGCTGCTCGGTGTCTCGCTCGCGGTCGCCAAGGGCGCGGCCGAATCGGCCGGGCTGCCGCTGTTCCGTTACATCGGCGGACCCAACGCCCACATCCTGCCGGTGCCGATGATGAACATCATCAACGGTGGCGAGCACGCCGACAACGGCATCGACTTCCAGGAATTCATGATCGCCCCGGTCGGCGCGCCGACCTTCAAGGAGGCGCTGCGGTGCGGTGCCGAGGTCTACCACGCCCTCAAGGGCGTCCTGAGCAAGCAGGGCATGAGCACCGCACTCGGCGACGAGGGTGGCTTCGCCCCCGACCTGCCCAACACCGAGGCGGCCATCGCGGTCATCGGTGAGGCGGTCGGCAAGGCCGGCTACAACTTCGGCCGCGACGTCGTCATCGCGCTCGACGCCGCAGCGACCGAGTTCTTCTCGAACGGTGCCTACAAGCTCGAGGGCAAGGAACTCGGCGCCGACGAGATGGTGTCGTTCTACGAGAAGCTCATCAGCGACTTCCCGATCGTCTCGATCGAGGACGGTCTGTCCGAGGACGACTGGGACGGCTGGGCCAAGCTGACCGAGTCGATCGGCGACCGGGTGCAGCTCGTCGGTGACGACCTGTTCGTCACCAACCCCGAGCGTCTCGAGGAGGGGATCTCCAAGGGCATCGCCAACGCGCTGCTCGTGAAGGTGAACCAGATCGGCACCCTGACCGAGACCCTCGACGCCGTCGCACTCGCGCACAACAACGGCTACAAGACGATGATGAGTCATCGGTCCGGTGAGACCGAGGACACCACCATCGCCGACCTCGCCGTCGCCTGCAGCTGTGGACAGATCAAGACCGGCGCTCCGGCCCGCTCCGAGCGCGTCGCCAAGTACAACCAGCTGCTGCGGATCGAGGAAGGACTCGGCGACGCGGCACGGTACGCGGGCGACCTCGCCTTCCCGCGTTTCTCGTTTGGTTCGTGATTAGCTGTCTGCATGGCTTCGCAGCGACGTCACCGCGGTGACGGGCGTCAGCGTGGGCGCGATCGTCGGGTAGACGCGCGCTCACGCGAACGCGCCCGTCGCACGCGGCGGCACGCTCGTCCTGCGTCGTCGGCGGCGCCCGAGGAAGCGGTCGAGGCGGCCGGGCACGAGGTTCCCGCCGATCTCGACGCACCGGTCGCCGACGACACCTCGGATTCCGGGGTCCGTCGGGTGGCGCCGGAGCGCGTGCCTCGAACCCGCCGACGTCCGGCCCGCGCCGGCATCGGCGCCCGCCTGCGTGGTGTCGAGATGACCCCGGCCGGCCTTGCGACGCTCGTCATCACCGTCGTGGTGGTGTGCGTGGTGGCACTGACGCTCGCGATGCCGCTGCGGACGTACTTCAGTCAGCGTTCGGAATTCCGTCAGCTGACCGCGTCGAACGAGCAGCTGCAACGCGAGGTCGCGGACTATCAGCAGAAGGTCAACGAGCAGAACGATCCCGCCTACATCGAGGCCCAGGCGCGGACGCGCCTGCAGTTCGTCAAACCAGGAGAGATCCCGCTCGTGATGTTGTTCCCCGCCGACGAGGCACGGCGCGAGGCCGCCGAACGTGCCGAAGAGCGCGCCCGCGCACCGTGGTACGGAAATCTCTGGGACACGCTGTCGACCCCTCCCGGCGTGCAGTGAGCTCCTCCTCCGGCCACGGTGTCTCCGCGGAGGATCTCGCCACGGTGGCCGCCCAGCTCGGACGCGAACCGCGCGGGGTCCTCGAGATCAGCTACCGCACACCTGACGGGAAGCCCGCGGTCGTCAAGACCGCGCCCCGGCTGCCCGACGGCACACCGTTCCCGACGTTGTACTACCTGACCGATCCGCGTCTGACCGCCGAGGCGAGCCGCCAGGAGTCGGCCGGTGTCATGAAGGGCATGACCGCGCGCCTGCACGACGACGCCGAACTCGCCGCGGCGTACCGCCGTGCGCACGAGGACTATCTCGCCGAACGCGACGCGATCGAACCCCTCGGCACCGATTTCACCGGTGGCGGTATGCCGGACCGGGTGAAGTGCCTGCACGTCCTGATCGCGCACTCCCTGGCCAAGGGCCCCGGGCTCAATCCTCTCGGTGACGAGGCGGTGGCGCTCGCGGCCGCGAACGGGTTGCGCGGCAGCGCGATTCCGGAGGACTGGCCCGAGCCGTCGGATACGGGGACCGACGAGTGACCGTCGTCGGAGCCGTGGACTGCGGCACCAACTCGATCCGCCTGCTCGTGGCGAAGCCGGGCCCGGACGGGCGACTCGTCGATCTCCATCGTGAGATGCGTGTGGTCCGACTGGGTTACGGCGTCGACGCGACCGGGATGTTCGCCGCGGAATCGATCGAGCGGACGCGGGTCGCCCTCAGCGACTATGTCGACACGATGGAAGCGCTCGGCGTCGAGAGAGTGCGGATGGTCGCCACCTCCGCGACCCGCGACGCGTCGAATCGCGACGAGTTCTTCGCCATGACCGCCGATCTGCTCGGGTGCGTGTCCGCAGGCGCGATCGCCGAGGTCATCACCGGCGACGAGGAGGCGCGGCTGTCGTTCCGCGGGGCAGTCGGCGAATTGGATTCGGCGGATGGGCCTTTCGTGGTCACCGACCTCGGCGGCGGTTCGACAGAAGTCGTCCTGGGCGATGCGGACGGTGTGACCGCGGCGTACTCGGCCGACATCGGGTGTGTTCGGCTGACCGAGCGTGCTCTGCCGTCCGACCCGCCCACGCCGGCGGAGCTGGCCGCGGCGACCGAATTCGCACGCGCACGTCTCGCCGAGGCGTTCGCCGCGGTGCCGGTTCAGTCCGCTCGCACCTGGGTGGGCGTCGCCGGCACGATGACGACGCTCGCCGCGCTCGGTGCCGGCCTCCCCGAGTACGACTCGGACGCGATCCATCTGTCGACGATCTCGCTGCCCGAACTCGACCGGGTCTGCCGGAACCTGATCGGTATGACACGCGCCGACCGCGCGGCGCTCGGACCGATGCACCCCGGGCGCGTCGACGTCATCGGCGGCGGATCACTGATCACCCTCGAGCTCGCGAGAGTGCTGTCGGAAAGTGCCGGTATCGACGAACTAGTCGTGAGCGAACACGACATCCTCGACGGGATCGCGTTGGGAATACTCGACTGAGCAATGCTCGATCCAGTTACCATGCGTCGCATGGCATACAACCTGCGTTGCCCCTGCGGTGAGTCCATCACGGCCCTCGAAGCCGACTTCGTGCCGTCGGTCCAGGCCCACCTCGCCGCCGAACATCCCGGCCGCGACTACAGCGAGACCGAGATCATGATGGTGGCCATGACCGTTCCCGACCGTTCGGTGAAGTCCGACGGCTGAGCGGCGTCGGATCAGACGGCAGCCGGATCGCGCAGCGAGATGTTGTTGCACGCCTCGCAGACCGACTCGGGGATGACACCGCGGCGCTGCAGGA
The DNA here is from genome assembly GCF_031844505.1 of Gordonia sp. AC31. NCBI lineage: Bacteria > Bacillati > Actinomycetota > Actinomycetes > Mycobacteriales > Gordoniaceae > Gordonia > Gordonia sp. AC31. Next base: position 20,264 of record NZ_JAUZVK010000018.1, on the reverse strand, counting down.
ATCCGAAGATCGTGCAGCCCAGGCAGAAGCCGAAGACGGCCTCGAGCGTAGCGGCGGCGATCAGCACGCCCGTGGCGATTTGGGCGGCGAGCCCGTAGCCGAGCAGGCTGAGCACGAAGGCGGTCCCGCTGACGACGAGGCCGATGGTCTGGGCGAACCGCTTGGGCGGCCCCGGGACCAGCTTCTCCTTGCGGATGATCTTCGGCACGAGGAAGCGCACCGAGAGTTGCCCGAAAGGCGACAGGGTCGGTCCCGATGCCACACGCAGCGCGAACCCCAGGGCGAGGATGCCGTAGAGCACGGGCGTGTTCGCCGACACCGCGATGATCGCGAGGACGACGACCAACCCGGCGGTACTGCGCGCGGCGTAGTCGTTGACCGGGTTCGGGAACGTGAGGACAGAGCGCACCGACATCGGGCAACAACCTCCGGAGAGCGGGGACAATCGCCGACCAAGGTACGTGCGACGGCCCCATCGGGCAACGATTGCGCCCAGGGTGAATCGATCGGCGCCGGTCAGGACCCTGCGGTCGGGTCCATTCGCGGCTCGGACGCGGCGATGTCCCGCGGGTCGTCGACGTCCGGTTCGTCCTTGTCGGTCTCGCCGCCGTCGGAGGCGAGTTCCGCCTCGCGGGAGACCTCGCCCTCCTGGTCGATACCGGCCTGCTCGCCGACGTCGATGCGGTCTGGCAGTTCGTCCATGTCCACTCCGGTCACCTCTCTGGCCTGTTCGGATTCGGCGTACGGGGCCGAGGTGTCCACCTCGGACGATGCGTCCGCGAACTCGGCGTCGATGATGCCGCTCGCGTCGTATCGCGAGTGCGCGTCGGCTTTGGCCTTGCGGGCGGCCTCGCGCATCTCGAACCCGTCGGTCACGATCTCACCGATCTCGCGGGTCACGCCCGCAACGGCTCCGGTGATGATGGTCGCTATCCGGCCGACATGGGTGGCCGTGGACTCGATCAATTCCTGGAACAGATCCTTGTTGCGTTCGATGCTGTCGACCATCGCTTCGGGAATCCCCCTGCAGTTGGTTGCGGCTGGAGCCTGATCGGTGTGCCCAGAGCCTACCCCCGGGGCACACCGATCAAACCGGCGTCAGGCGACCGAGGCGGGCTTCTCGCGCTCGACGATGACGGTGAGATCGTTGTCGTCGCGCGTCATCCAGTTGGGCAACGACAGCTTCGCGATCTTCTTCCAGGTCGACGCGAGCTGGTGGCTCAGCGAGCCGGTGTTGTACGGCAGTCCGTAGCGTTCGCAGATCTCCCGGACCTCCGCGGACATCTCGGGGTAGCGACTGGCCGGGATGTCGGGGAAGAGGTGGTGCTCGATCTGGTGCGAGAGGTTGCCGCTCATCACATGGAACAACGGGCTGCCGGTGATGTTGGCCGAACCGAGCATCTGCCGCAGGTACCACTGGCCCCGCGTCTCGTTCTGGCATTCCTCGGACGTGAATGTCTGTGCACCGCTGGGGAAGTGGCCACAGAAGATGATCGAGTAGGTCCACACGTTGCGCACCAGGTTGGCGGTCGCGTTACCGATGAGGGTCGGGACGAACAGCGGGCCCGTGAGCGCGGGGAAGACGACGTAGTCCTTGAGGACCTGACGACCGGCCTTGCGCCACATGCCTTTCAGCAGGCCTTTGACGTCACTCCACTTGCGCTTGCCGGCGATGACGTTCTCGGCTTCGAGGTCGTGCAGCATGACGCCCCACTCGAAGAGCAGCATGAGGGCGGTCGCGTAGCCGAGGTTGCCCAGGTAGTAGGGGTTCCACTTCTGATCGCGGTCCATTCGCAGGATGCCGTAACCAATGTCGCGGTCCTCACCCAGGATGTTGGTGAAGGTGTGGTGCAGGTAGTTGTGGCTGTGCTTCCACTGGTCGGCCGGACAGACGGTGTCCCACTCGAACTCGCGGGAGTTGTAGGTGTCCTCGCGCATCCAGTCGTACTGACCGTGCATGACGTTGTGGCCGATCTCCATGTTGTCGAGGATCTTCGATACCGAGAGGGCGCCTACCGCGGCGATCCACGCGGGCGGGAAGAACCCGAGGTACATGAGTGCGCGTCCGCCGATCTCGAAACCGCGCTGGGCGCGGATCACCGAGTAGAGGTAGTCGCGGTCCTTCTGGCCCAGGTCGGCGACGATCCGGGCCCGCAGGGCGTCGAGGTCTCGCCCGAGCGCCTCGACCTGCTCGTAGGACATGACGACGGTGTTGGGGTCGTCCGCGACCTTCTGGTCGGCGCCGACGCGATGCAGCGCGGGCAGGTTGTTGTCGATGGTGGTCTCGACGTCACGGCTGATGTCGATGGTCATGGCATTGCCTCCTTCTCGGAGAGGAGATGTGGCTGGGAAGGGTGGATCTGGGGGATCAGCTCGCGGGCATCAGATGTCGATGTCGACCGAGCCGACCGGCGCGCTGATGCACAGCTGGATCTGGGTGTCGGACTCGTCGTCGATCTCGCCGGTGAGGACGTTGCGGGTGCACCCCGACTTCTTCGTCGCGACGCAGGAGAAGCAGATCCCCATCCGGCACCCGGATTCGGGCGTGAGCCCGGCCGTTTCGGCCTGGTCCAGGATCGGACGGCCGTCGTTGGCCGCCGACGTCCCCGACGAGGAGAACGTGACCTCGCCCTCGACGGAGTCCGGGTCGACGGCCGGGATGACCGGCGCGAAGGCCTCGCTGTGCAACGGCTGGCTGATGGCGAGTTCGGCATGGACCCGTGCGACCTCGTCCATGAGGGCGGCGGGGCCGCAGACGAACACGTCGGCGTCGGACAACCCCGGGATCCCCTCGAGGTGGTCGGCGCTGAAGTGTCCGTCGTCGCGCGTGTGGTACACGCGCAGGTCGAACCGGGGATGGCTGTCCGCGAGCTCACGCAGCTCGTCGCGGTAGGCGACGTCGGCCGGGGTGCGCGCATAGTGCACGAACGTGATCGGTCCCGCGTACCGTCGGGCGACGAGTGTGCGCGCCATTGAGAGTACAGGTGTAATCCCGCTGCCGCCGCTGACGAAGACCGCCGACGTCGGGTCGGTGTCGGGAAGCACGAACTCGCCGTCGGCGGCGGACAGCCCGACGACGTCCCCGGCGCGGGCGTGCTCACGAAGGTGGGTGGACACGAAGCCGTCGTCGTGTGCGGTGATGGTCAGCTCGATCTCGCCGTCCGGGCCCGCGGCGGCGTTGGCCGGCGAGAAGCAGCGGGTGTGCCGGACTCCGTCGATGACGACCTTGAGCTGCACGAACTGGCCAGCCTCGTGGCCTCGCCACTGACGGGTCGGACGAATGGTGAGGCGGACGGTGCGCGACGTGGGACGCTCGACACGGGTGATCTCGCCGCGCAGATCGCGCCAGGTGATCATCGGATCGAGCAACTCGAGGTAGCGGTCGACCGGATGCGGCGACAGCGCTGCCTCCACGATCGAACCGACCAGACGGCTCCACCGGCCGGGCTCGGCGCCGGTGCCGGCGCGGGTCTGGTCCTGGGGTGTGCGGATGCTCATGGGCTGGGCTCCGTTCGGTCTGTTTCGGTGTACATGTGTACACCGGCAAGTGTGACACAGCGCGACAGTCGATCGTCAAGTGTTGGCCGATGTGACTGCCGTCACGACACCGCCTGTGCCTCTGCGTCGCGTCGGCCGACCCGACGCATAGACTCGGGTGCGTGACACGCACGCGAGAGCCGAGCCGGCGCGATGCGCAGACCCGTGCGGACCGCAAGAACCAGACGCGACAGGCGTTGCTGGACACCACGCGGTCACTGGTCGGCGAGCGCAGTTTCGGCAGCATCAGCCTCCGTGAGGTCGCCCGTGGCGCCGGAATCGTGCCGACCGCCTTCTATCGCCACTTCGCATCGATGGAGGATCTCGGGGTCACCGTCGTCGAGGACTCGATGCGCGTCCTGCGACGGGCGCTGCGTGAGGGACGACGCGACCTGGCGGCGCGTGACGCCCTGCCCACCGCGCAGAACTCGCTGGCCATCCTGCTGCGGCACGTCCGCGAGAACGAGTCGCAATTCCGGTTCCTGGTGCGCGAGCAACGGGGCGGCATCGCCGAGATCCGTCGCGCGATCGGCACCGAACTCCGGTTGTTCTCCAAGGAACTCGCGATCGATCTCGCCCGGATCCCGGACCTGGCACGGTGGCAGTCCGACGACCTCGAACTGGCAGCGGAGCTGATCGTCATCATCATGCTCACCGCGGTGGCCGATCTGCTCGACGGTGAGTATCGCGGACGTTCCGCCGAGCAGGAGATCGTCGAGCGCACCGAGCGACAACTCGTGATGGTCTTCCTCGGTATGGGGCAATGGCGCCCGTCGACCGACTGAGCGGCGGGGATCGGACGCCCTGGTAGTTGCCGACCTACAGCTTGTCGGCGCTCTCGGTGAGTCCCGACCCGGGCGGAAGTAGCGGGCGAGGTGGCAGCGGGGAGGAGTAGACCACATTGGTGGTGACGCTGCCGAGGGTTCCGACCATGCCGCTGACCCGTTCCAGGTGCTTCATGTCGGTGGCGACGACCTTCATGATGAAACAGTCGTCGCCGGTGACGTGATGCGCCTCGATGACTTCGGGTAGCTCCGCGAGCAGGGTGTGCAACGGCTCGTACCTGCTGCTGGGATACCGCAGCCGTAGGAAGGCCAGGATCGCGAACCCGAGCCGCTCGGGGTCGACGCTGGCGCTGTAGCCGCTGAATCACCCCGAATTCTTCGAGGCGGGCTTCGAGACCGATGCGTCCGACGTGCACGCCGATCAGGAACGCGGTGTGAACTTCGTCTTGATCGACTCACGAGGTGAGGCGGCGTGGGCGCAGGGGCGCATCGTCGGAGCCGTGCACATGCCGACGTCACAGATCGCCGCGCGCGCCGTCGACGAGATAGCAACGAGCACACCGGTTGTGACGTACTGCTGGGGGCCCGGATGCAATGGTTCGACGCGGGCCGCGCTGGAGTTCGCCAAGCTGGGTTACCGGGTCAAGGAGATGATCGGCGGTTACGAGTACTGGGCGCGCGAGGGCTACCCCGTCGAGAATGATCACAGCCGGATCATCAGGTCCAAAGACCCGCTCACCGCGCCACTGGACTCGGTGGTCTGTGACTGCTGAAACAGTCGTATCCGCCGACGCCTAGCGGCCGGGCCCCGCGGTTGTCGATTTGCCCTCAGGGCGATTTCAACTGTGGTCCGTCGACGCGATGGTGCCGGACACTGGGCCGAGGCACCGCGCCGGCCCACTCGCCTCGAGGCGGGAGTCGAGGCGGTGTCGTGCTAGTCACGTGCCGACCCGACCGAAAGGTGCCCTCGCGGTGTCTCTGCATTTCCACTGGTTCCTGCCCACCTACGGCGACTCGCGCAATCTGATCGCGGGCGGACACGGCAGCCAGATGACAGGGGACCGGCCGGCCGATCTGCGCTACCTCAAACAGCTCGCCGGCGCCGCCGAGGCCAACGGCTTCGAAGCCGTCCTGACCCCGGCAGGTCTCTGGTGCGAGGACGCCTGGCTGACCACCGCCGCTCTGATCGACGCCACCGAGAGCCTCAAATTCCTGGTGGCGTTCCGCCCCGGGCTCATCTCGCCGACGCTGGCCGCCCAGATGGCCGCCACGTTCCAGTGGCATTCGCAGGGCCGCCTTCTGGTCAACGTCGTCACCGGCGGCGAGTCGAGTGAACAGCGCGCCTTCGGCGACTTCCTGGCGAAGAACGCGCGGTACGAGCGTTGCGACGAGTACCTGGAGATCATCCGGCGACTCTGGACCGAGGAAGAACCCGTCGACGTGGTGGGGAAGTACCTGCGCGTCGAGGGTGCGCAGCTCGGACGCCGCCCCGATCCGACGCCGGAGATCTTCTTCGGCGGATCGTCGCCGGCCGCCGGTGACGTCGCCGCCAAGCACGCCGACACCTACCTCACCTGGGGCGAACGTCCGGACGCGGTGGCCGAGAAGATCGCGTGGGTCAACGGCCTCGCGGCCGCGCAGGGCCGGGAACTCTCGCACGGCATCCGTTTTCACGTGATCGCCCGCGAGACGTCGGAGCAGGCCTGGGCCGAGGCGGCCCGTCTGCTCGGTGCGCTCGATCCGGCGCAGGTCGCGACCGCCCAGCAGAATCTGGCGCGCTCGGAGTCCGAGGGTCAGCGACGTATGTCCGAACTCCACGGTCGTGGAGCCGGTTTCGCCGACCACAACGATCCGCACTCGCTGGAGATCCACCCCGGCGTGTGGGCCGGGGTCGGACTCGTCCGTGGTGGTGCCGGCACCGCTCTGGTCGGCTCCTACGACGAAGTGGCCGCACTCATCGCCGAGTACGCCGCGCTCGGACTGGACCACTTCATCCTGTCGGGCTATCCGCATCTCGAAGAGGCGTACCACTTCGGCGACGGGGTCCGGCCCGCTCTCGCCCGGCTCGGACTGCTCGACCCGGCGTCGGCAGGCCCGTCCGAGGCCGTGCGCACCGCGTTCCTGCCGCGTTTGCAGGCCGCATCATCCTGATCGACAACACTTTTCACCTTCACCACGTCCCTTCTCGCCATGTAACCGACACCTCGCGGAGGTAGCCATGTCCACCGAGTCCATCGCGGACCAGATCAAGTTCGCCTACTGGGTGCCCAACGTCAGCGGTGGCCTGGTCACCAGCACCATCGAGCAACGCACCGGCTGGGACTACGACTACAACGTCAAACTCGCGCAGACCGCCGAGAACAACGGTTTCGAGTACGCGCTGTCGCAGGTGCGGTACGAGGCAAGCTACGGAGCCGAATACCAGCACGAATCCACCAGTTTCAGCCTCGCGCTCCTGCTCGCCACGCAGCGGCTGAAGGTGATCGCGGCGGTGCACCCGGGGCTCTGGCATCCGGCCGTCCTGGCGAAGCTCGGCGCCACCGCCGACCACCTGTCCAAGGGTCGCTTCGCGATCAACGTCGTCAGCGGCTGGTTCAAGGACGAGTTCACCCACCTCGGCGAGCCGTGGCTCGAGCACGACGAGCGGTACCGGCGCAGCGGAGAGTTCCTCGAGGTGATCCGCAAGATCTGGACCGAGGACGAGGTCGACTACCGCGGCGACTTCTACCGCATCCACGACTTCACGCTGAAGCCCAAGCCGCTCAACACCGTCGAGCGTCCGAACCCCGAGCTGTTCCAGGGCGGGAACTCCTCGGCCGCCCGCAACAACGGCGGACGGTACGCGGACTGGTACTTCTCCAACGGCAAGGACTTCGACGGCGTGACCGAGCAGCTCGACGACCTCCGCGCCGTCGCACGTGCCCACGAGCGCGAGGTGAAGTTCGGGCTCAACGGCTTCATCATCGCGCGGGACACCGAGAAAGAGGCCCGCGACACTCTGCGCGAGATCGTCGAGAAGGCGAATCGCCCTGCGGTGGAGGGCTTCCGGGACGCCGTCCAGCAGGCCGGGAACTCGACAGGCGACAAGAAGGGCATGTGGGCCGACTCGTCGTTCGAGGACCTCGTCCAGTACAACGACGGCTTCCGGACCCAGCTGATCGGCACCCCGGAGCAGGTGGCCGAACGCATCGTCGCCTACAAGCGTCTGGGCGTCGACCTGATCCTCGGCGGCTTCCTGCACTTCCAGGAGGAGATCGAGTACTTCGGTGAGAAGGTGCTGCCTCTGGTGCGCGAGATCGAGGGCGCCCAGAGCGACACCGCCCCGACGCCTGCGGGAGTGGCGTGACCGCAGTGAGCCAGGCGCGGGTCCGGTCCGCCGTGCGGATCGGGTCCGAGGCCGAGGCGCTGTCGATCGCGCGCGAACTGGCCGCCGAATTCGCGGTCGGGGCGGCCGAGCGCGACCGCGAACGTCGGTTGCCCCATGCCGAGATCGACCGTCTGTCGCAGTCGGGGCTGCTGGCACTCACCGTCCCGGCTCGGTTCGGTGGTCTCGACCTGCGTCCCAGTGCGCTCGCCGAGGTGGTGTCCATCCTGGCCGCCGCGGACGCGAGCATCGCGCAGATCCCGCACAGCCACTTCGTCTACCTCAACCTCGTCCGCCTGTCCGCGGGAGAAGTGTTGCAGGAGCGCATCTTCGCCGACGTCCTCGCCGGCGGACGGGTGGCCAACGCTCAGTCCGAGCGGGGCGGCAAGACCATCGCCGACATCTCGACACGGTTGAGTCCGGTGGCCGATCGAGCATCGACGCTATTCGTCCTCGACGGTGAGAAGTTCTATTGCACCGGTTCGTTGTTCGCGGACACCCTCGCCGTCCTCGCGCGGTTGGACGTCGCCGTCGGCGACGTCGCGCCCGGGGAGTACGTGGCGTTCGTCCCGGCCGATGCCGACGGCGTGGAGATCGTCGACGACTGGGATGCGGTGGGACAGCGCACGACCGGCTCGGGGACCGTCCGGTTCAGCGGGGTCGGCGTGGGTCTCGCGGATCTGGTGGCGCGCGCACCGGCAACATCGGCGCCCACCGGTTACGGCGCCTTCGCCCAGCTGCTCCATGTGGCGATCGACGTCGGTATCGCCCGCGGTGCGCTGCGCGCGGCGTCGGAGTTCGTGCGTACGAAGTCGCGACCGTGGTTCGAGGCGAATGTCGAACGGGCAGTGGATGATCCGCTGTTGGTGCAGCGCTTCGGCGAGTTGGAGGTCGAGGTCGCGACCGCCGAGGCGACCCTCGCCGCGGCCGGTCGAAGAGTCGACGCGGCAGTGGGAGGTACCCCGGAATCGTCCTCGCGCGAGTTGGTCGCGGAGGCCTCGATCGCAGTCGCGACGGCGAAGGTGGTGGCCGACCGGGTGGCCCCCTCGGTGGCGTCGGCCCTGTTCGAGGTGAGCGGGACCCGCAGTGCCGCCGGTGGTGGGGGGCTGGATCGCTTCTGGCGCGACGCCCGGACGCACACGCTGCACGACCCCGTGCGATGGAAGTACCAGCACATCGGGCGCTGGGTTCTGCGCGGCGAGGAGCCGCCCCTGCACGGCGTGATCTGACCGCGGGGGCGTCCGGCGTCGGCGTCAGAGGTAGCGGCCGACGAGCGGCACGGCCTTCTTCGGGGTCTTCGCGTTGAAACCGTCGCCGATCGCACGCAGTTTCCACTCGCCGCCGTCGCGGGAGATGACCGCCATCGCGACCGCGGTGAACGGCATCCCGCCCTTGAGGGTGTAACGGGCCAGCTCGGCGGAGGTCGTCTCGTCGACGAGCCGGCAGTAGGCGTTCTCGATCTTCTCGAACGTGTGGCCCCGGTACGACGTGACGATGAACATCAACGCGTCGATCTGGGGTGGGACCGACTGCAGCGCAACGCGGATGACCTCGTCGTCGCCCTCGCCTTCACCGGTGAGGTTGTCGCCGGAGTGCAGGATCGAACGGTTCTTGCTGTTGAGGTGACCGTAGTAGACGGTCTCGACGCATTTCCCGCCCGAGAACATGAGCACCGAGGCGTCGAGGTCGATCGAGCCCCGGCGCCCGAATCCGCCGCGCACCGGATCCCACCCGAGTCCCATCTGGATGTCGGTGAGTGCCACGCCACCCTCCTTGCGGAGGGTGACCTTCTGGCCTTTCGCCAGGCTCACCGGGGCGCCCTTGCGCAGGCTGACCTCGGCGGGCTGCGCCGGGGGTGCGGGAGCAGGCGGTCCGGGTGCAGGGGGCGCGGGAGTGGGCGCCGCCGCCGGGGGCGCGGGTGCCGGGGGAGTGGGAGCCGACGGCTGCGAGTAGCTGATCGGCGCGGGCGGGGCGGGTATCGGTTGCGGCTCGTCGTCGACGCTCACCCCGTGGTCGCGGACCAGGTCGGCGAAACCGCCCGCGTATCCCTGACCGACGGCACGTACCTTCCACTCGCTGTTGCGTCGGTACACCTCGAGGGCGATGACCACCGACTCGCTGGTGAGGCCGGTGACGGTGAAGTCGTACAGCGGCCGGCCCGCTTCGTCGGTGACGTGAGCGACCGGCGGTGCGAAACGGCCGAAGGTCGACGACGCGTCGTCGAGCGTGATGACCGCGCGGACCGCGTCGATGTCGGCAGGTACTCGAGCGGTCGAGATGTGCAGTCGCGCAGAACCTGCGGCGGCCTGTTCCAGCCGGACGCCGGGCCCGGTCGGCTGGTTGTAGAAGACGAAGTCGTCGTCGGTACGCACCACCCCCCGGTCGGTGACCAGGAGGGCCGACAGGTCGGCGGCGGTCGCGAGGTCCACCGAGACGATGACATCGGGGGTCGGCAACGGGCCGTTCTGGCCTTTGGTCAGAGCAGACATCTCCGGGCGTTTCCTCACATCAGTCGGGCCGAGTCCGTATCGGCGCCGGGAGCGGAGCGAGCGGGCCGAGTCCGTGCCGTCCGGGTGGACGGCGTCACCAGGCACAGCGTAGTCACGCGACGGCGCGGGCTCGGGGCCCGACGCGACACCTGTACTCGGAAGGTGCAATCGAGTGGTCGACAGACGATGTCCGATTACCGACATATGCTCCTGCGTATGGCTGGGAGTCGGGTCAACACACAGTTCGGGCCGTACCGCCTCGACGAACTACTGGGCCGCGGTGGGATGGGCGAGGTCTACCGCGCATACGACACGACCAAGGACCGGGTCGTCGCGCTGAAGCTGCTCAACCCCGGGCTGGCACACGATCCGATGTATCAGGAACGGTTTCGCCGGGAATCGCATGCCGCGGCCCGCCTCGGCGAACCGCACGTCATCCCGATCCACGACTGGGGCGAGATCGACGGCGTGCTGTACATCGACATGCGGTTGGTCGTCGGAGAAGATCTACGCGCGCTTCTGACGCAGGAGATGCGGCTCCCGCCCGAACGCGCGGTGTCGATCATCGAACAGGTGGCCGCGGCGCTCGACGCCGCACACGCCGAGGGGCTCGTGCACCGCGACATCAAACCGGAGAACATCCTGGTCGGGGCGAACGACTTCGCGTATCTCGTCGATTTCGGCATCGCGCATGCCGCCGAGGACACCCACCTCACCCAGACCGGGACGGCCGTGGGATCGATCGCCTACATGGCCCCGGAGTTGTTCGACGCCGCCCAGGTCAGCGCGGCCAGCGACATCTACGCCCTGGCCTGTGTGCTTTTCGAGTGCCTGACCGGGCGGGTGCCGCATCCGGCGACGACGGTGAGTGCGGCGATCAAGGCGGCCGTACTGTCACCGGCCCCGTCGCCGAGTGCGGTCAACGCCGACGTACCGCCGGCGATGGACGAGGTGATCCGCACGGCCCTCGCCGCCGATCCCGCGGCCCGCCATGACTCCGCGGGCGCGCTCGCCCGCGCGGCTCGCAGCGCGCTCGCCGGGGGCGTGGAGGGGGTCCGGCCGGGGCCGGATCTCGTCAAGGCGTCGCCACCGCCTCCGGAAGCACCCACCGGTGTCGTCCGCGCTCCGGACACGGTCATCGCGCCCACCGACCCCGGGTACGAACCGACCCTCGTGCGGCACACGACGGGCCCCGAGGCCGGAGCCGGGACCACCCAGTTCTCCGGGCCGCAGCAGTTCTCGGGGCCGCAGCAGTTCTCTGGGGCGCAGCAGTTCTCGGGGGCGCACAACTACGCAGGACCGCAACCCGGTCCGCCGGTGTACGGGCCGTCGGGGTATCCGCCCGCCTATCCGCCGCCGCAGCGACGCTCGGTCGCGATACCGGTGCTGATCGGGTTGATCGCGGTGGCACTCGTCGGGCTCGCCGTCCTCGGCGGCGTCCTGATCGCCGGCTCGGGTGACGATGTCGAGACCCGGGCCGACGAGGAGCCGACGACACCGACCGTGACCGAGACGGTGGCGCCCCCGCCGACCGTCCAGAACGTTCCGCCGGCGCCGCCGGCCCCGGCTGCGCCGCCGCCCGGTTCGAGTCCGTGCGATGCGACGGTCGGGATCGGTACATCGGTGACCAGCTGCCCGTTCGCGTTCGCGGTGCGCGATGCGTATGTGGGAGCGGGTGCGCCACGGTCGCCGCGTGTCGTGGTCGCGGTCAGCCCGGTCACCGGGCAGGCCTATGCGATGAACTGCGTTCCCGAAGGCGGGATCGTCGCGTGCCGGGGAGGCAATGACGCCCTGGTGCACATCTACTGATGGACACCACCCGACGGCCGTTGTGGCCCACGCGGACTCGGCGGAACCGCTGCATCGTCGTGCTCGGCGCGCTCGCGCTCCTCGCCGGTTGCTCGACCGAATCCGACCCGAAACCCGTTGTGCCGGTCACCGTCACGGTGACCGCCGACCCATCGGCGTCAACACCCGCCGCACGCGCTACAGACATCCCGACGTCGTCGGCGGCCGTCCCCTCCGCATCGTATGGAGGCCTCGCGGCGAGTTTCCGCAGGGTTGCCGCGTCGACCGGACTGACGGTCGGCATCGCGATCGCACCGGTCGGTGGGTCGGCCGTCCCCGGGCTCACCCTCGGCGATGCGACACCCCGGGTGGCGTGGTCGACGATCAAGGTCCCGCTCGCCGTCGCCGCAGAACGGGCGAACGGCCCGGGCCCGGCGGCGCGGGCCGCGATCGTCGACTCCGACAACGCCGCCGCGGAGAGCCTCTGGTCCTCGCTGGGCGGCGGACAGGCGGCAGCCAACGCCGTCACCGCGGTGCTGCGGGACGGCGGTGACACCACGACGGTGGTCCCGGCGACGCAGCGTCGTGCCGGTTTCACCGTGTTCGGGCAGACGGTGTGGTCGCTGCCGGGGGCCGCGACGTTCACCGCCGGCTTGCCCTGCATCTCGGGTTCGCGACAGGTCGTCGCCCTCATGGGTCAGGTGGGCGGCAATCAGCAGTGGGGAATCGAGATCATGCCGGCGCCCCGCGCAACCGCGGTGAAGGGTGGTTGGGGTCCAGGAGTGTCCGAGGGATACCTCGTCCGTCAGATCGGAATCCTCACCTTCCGCGACGGCCAACGTGCGGCGGTGGCGATGAGCGCGGTCGGGGGCTCGATGTCGGGGGGTATCGCCGCGCTGAATTCGGTGGCGAACTGGCTCGACACCAACCTCGCCCGTCTTCCGCGCGGACGCTGTTCCGCCTGACCGGTCCTCGAAGCGGTGTGACCCCGGTCCCAGCAAGGTTCCGATTGGGTATACAGCCTGGTCCCTGGTGCGTAACCGTCCTAGTCTCATGTGTCTGAAGTGACTCAGGAGACAGATGTGAAAGTTGTGACCAGGATCGGCGTGGTGTTCTGCGCGGTGGCGATGTCGATGGTGATCGGCGCGGGCTCGGCGACGGCGATACCGCTCCCCGTGATGCCGCCACTGCCGGAACCCTTCGCCACGTGGTTCAAGCCCCCGGAACCGCTCGACAAAAAGCTCGCGAAGAGCTATGCCGCACTGACGAAGTCGATGCGGAAGTCCTTGCCCGGCCAGCTCGGGATCGCGATCGTGCCCGTCGGCGGGGACGAGGTCATCTCACTCGGGTCGCTCAAATCGGGACGTGCATGGTCGACGATGAAGGTCCCGGTGTCGCTCGCCGCGCAGCGCGAGCGCGGTCCAGCGGTCGCCGCGATGGAGGACAAGGCGATCACGTTCTCCGACAACGATGCAGCCGGCGAATTGTGGGGGGTGCTCGGCGGCGGGCACGCGTCCGTCGACGCTGTCAGTGCGGTCCTCCGTGAGGGCCACGACGTCCGGACACACGTGTCCTCCGAGGTCGACAATCCGCCGTCGTACCCCGGTCACACCGCCTGGGCGCTACGCGACCAGGCGATCTTCGGCGCTCACCTGCCGTGTCTGCCCGACAGCGAACACCTCATCCGGCTGATGAGCGCCGTCGCCCCGAACCAGCAGTGGGGTATCGCGAAGGTGGGGCGCAGTCAGGGAGCGGTGACCGCGGTCAAGGGTGGCTGGGGTCCGGCGACGTCGAAGTCGTCGGCGCATCTGGTGCGGCAACTGGGCATCATCACCACGACCAGCGGCCAGGTCGCGGTGTCGATGGCGGCGATCCCGCGGAGTGGATCGTTCACCGACGGGACCAAGATGCTGACCCGGCTCGGCAATTGGCTCGGAAAGAACCTGGCCGACCTCCCCAAGGGTCGATGCTGATCGCGGGCCGTGACCTCAGGCCGCGGCGTGCGCGGCCGGTGTACGTCCCGCGCCCGCCGGGGTCGTGAGCGCGGCGGCGATCGCCGTCGTGAGCGGAACCGACAGCGCGATCGCGATACCGCCGACGAACGAGCGGGCCAACTCCACCGCGACGACGTCGGTGGTGAGCAGTCCGCCCAACGGCTGCTGGGCCACGGAGAACAACAGCATCAGCGGCAGCGCACTGCCCGCGTAGGCGAAGACAAGGGTGTACACCGTGCTCGCGATGTGGTCGCGGCCCACGCGCATCGCGGCGCGGAAGGTCGCGAGCCGTGACGGTTCGCCGGCCGCGGCCAGCTCGAAGGCCGCCGAGGCCTGGGTGATCGTGACATCGTTCAGAACACCGAGGGTGCCGATGATGAACCCGGCGAGCAGGAGACCGCTGACCGAGATGTTGCCCTGATACACCTGCAGATTGGTGGTCTGATCGCCCGAGAGCCCGGTGAGGTTCATGGTCCGGATGGCGAGCGAGCTCAGGAATCCCGCGAGCAGGAGGGAGGTCAGCGTCCCGAGCAGAGCCGAACTGGTCCGGAGACTGACACCGTGCGCGAGGTAGAGGACCACGAACAGGATCACCGCCGACGACACGACCGCCACCGCGACAGGGGACGACCCGTCGAGGATGGCCGGCAGCGTGAACACGGTGAGTATCCCGAAGGCGATCGCCAGCCCGATGATCGAGCGGAACCCGCGCCACGCCGCCACCAGCACGATCGCGGCGATGAACAGCACGGCCCAGAAGATGATCGCCGGTCCGCGCTGGAAGTCGAAGAAGCTGTACCGGTTGCTGCCGTCGGGGCCGGGAACGGTCGCGAGCCGGATGTCGTCACCGACGTTCAACGTCGGCTGGCCGGCCTGGGGGTCGTCGAGCGTGCCGGCGGCGGGGGCCACGGTGTCGGGCCCGGATCCGGCCTGTGCCCGGTTGGTCGGGATCTCCAGGACGGTGTACTTGCCGGCCACGTCACCGGAGGTGAACCGGACCGCGTTGAGGATGCACGGCCCACCCGGCACCGGATTCACCGGTATGTCGGCGGTCTCGAGCACTGATCCCGCCATCGAGTTGAGGCAATTCGCATGGAACTGGTCCACGATCTCGCCGTCGACCGTGGTGATCGGCCCGCCGTCGGCGGACCGGAACTGGGTGGGGATCGGGTGTTCGGAATCCGACGGCCACAGGACGACCATGCCGACCGCGACCGCGACCGCGGTCACCGCGAGCGTGCCGATGACGAACCACCGGGCGATCGGCGACAGCGTGTGGCTGATGTCGGACAGCGAGTGCGCATGACCGTGCCCGTGATGTGTGCGGCTCACGCGGTGAGCCTATGCGCACCGCACCCGGGTCGCGATGGGCGACCCGGGTGCGGTGATGGGGTGTGCAGCAGTGCCGACGCCGGTCACAGGGGCAGCAGGATGCCCTTGACCCGCGGATCGGTCCGCAGGAATTCCTGCACGGCAGGGTCTTTGAACGCGGCGACCAGGTTCTTGATGTTCTCGGTGTCCTTCCACTGCGTTCCGATGGTCAGCTGCCCGGCGAACTCGTCGGGAGCGGGCGGAGCGTAGATCTGCTTGGCGATGTCGATGTTCGCGGCGAGGTAGTACTCGGTGTAGCCCACGGTGGCGTCGAGGTCGGCGAGCGAGCGCGACTGGGCGGCGAAGTCGAGCAGGACGAACTGCAGGTTCCGCGGATTCGTGGCGATGTCCTTCTGGGTCGCCTTCCACTTGTCCACGCCTGGTTTCAGCGTGATGAGTCCGGCGCGTTCGAGCAGCCAGAGTCCCTGGGCCTCGTTCGCGGGATCGGAGTAGAGGGAGACGCGGGCGTTCTGCGGCAGGTCGGCGACGTCGCGGTACTTGTCCGACCAGATGCCGAATCCCCAGCGGAACACCGGCGTCGCGGCTTCCTCCTGGAAGTCCGGGTTCGCCTCGAGGACCTGCGACAGCCACAGCTTGTGCTGATAGACGGTGCCCGCGACCTCCCCGTCGCTGACCGCACGGTTCAGCGTCGTGGAGTCGGACAGGCCCTTGAATGCGACCTTGATGTCATACCGGGGTGCGACCTCGTCGGCGATGAACTCGACCAGTGCCTGCTCGGAGGCGTTGCCCTCGGCGGTGACGACGGTCAGTGTCGCACCGGCGGTCTCGTTGGGCGACGTCGAGTCGGACCCGAGGAAGCGCCAGCCGACGACGGCGGCGATCACGGCGACCACGACCAGCGCGCCGACGATCAGCGGCCAGCGGCGACGTGTCGAGATCTCGATTCCGGAACTGCCGGGCGGAGAGGGAGTCTCGCCGGATTTCGATGAGGTGCCGGTGGTGGAACCGGTGTCCTGTGTCATGGGGTGCCTTTCGGGTGTGGCTGGGTGATGCGGTGACGAGCGCTCCGCCGCTCAGGGAGCAGAGCCGGCCGGCGGTTTTGTGGTTCTTCAGTGGTTGGCCCGGCGGGACGTGACCGGGTTGAGGCTGCGGGCGAGGGCGTCGCCGGCGACCTGGATCACGGCCACCGTCACGATGAGCACGATGATGGTGGCGACCATGACCCCCTGATCGAATCGCTGGTAGCCGTAGGTGACCGCCACGTATCCGAGTCCGCCGGCGCCGATGGTGCCGGCGATCGTGGAGTACTCGATCATCGCGATGGTGTTGATCGTCAGTCCGCCGACGATGCTCGGCAGCGCCTCGGGAACCTGTGCCTTCCAGATGATCTGGGCGTTCGATCCGCCGGACGCACGTGCCACGTCGATCGTCGAGGCCGGGACCGACCGCAGCGAGTTCTCGACGATGCGTGTGAAGAAGGCGATGCCGGCGATCGACATCGGTACCACCGCCGCGGCGATGCCGATGTTCGTGCCCGTGACCAGGCGGGTGAACGGGATGATCGCCGTCATCAGCACCAGAAAGGGCAACGACCGACCGATGCTGATCACCCACGACAGGGGGGTGTGCAACGAGCGTCGTGCGAAAAGCCCGCCGGGAGCGAGGTTGTGGATGAGTGCGCCCAGCGGGACTCCCACCACCAGGACGACGACCATCACGATGCTCACCATCAGGACCGTGTCGATGGCCGCCGGGATGAGCAGGTCGGGGATCTCGTCGAGCGGCACCGTGATGTTCGCCGAATACGTGGTGCTCACGCGGCCACCTCGGAGCCGGTGACGGTCTCGACGGCGGTACCGCCCGCGGTCGCGGTGGCGTCGAGAAGGCGTGCGGCCAGGCCGAGTTCACCCGCGGCGCCGATGAATGCCGACGCGTGTCCGGTGGGCACCGACACGGTGAGATCGCCGAAGACGGTGCCGTCGATGGTCTGCACGTTGGCGCCCAGCACCGAGATCGAGATGTCGAGTCGCCTGCCCAGCTGGGTCAACCAGTCCGCGGGGACCGTCGCGGAGTGGTAGACCACCGAGATCGGGGTTTCGGCCGAGGCCGGTTGCGCACTCGGCCCGCGCGGCCGGAGTGCCCGTCCCAGAACCGAATCCGGTTCCAGGACCACCTGTTCCAGCCGGCCGTGCTCGACGATGCGGCCGCGTTCGAGACGGCCGACGGTGTCGGCGACCCGCACGACCGTGTCCATCTCGTGGGTGATGAACACCACCGCGAGATCCAGTTCGTCCCGAACGTCGGTGAGGAGCCGTAAGAAGGTGTCCGTGGCCGCGGGATCCAGACCCGAGGTGGCTTCGTCGGACAGCAGGACGGAAGGTTTGAGTGCGAGGGCCCGAGCGATGCCGACGCGCTGCCGCTGACCGCCGGACAGCTGATGCGGATACAGGTCCGCTTTGTCGGCGAGGCCGACCAGATCGAGAAGTTCGCCGACGCGTGCCGTGGTCGATCGCTTTGTCGCACCCAGATATTCGAGAGGCAAAGCGACATTCTGCGCCGCGGTTCGCCGGGACAGCAGACTCGCCGACTGGAACACGGTGCCGATCCGGCGCCGGGCGTCGCGAAGGCCCGACGTGCCCAGTGCGGTGAGATCCTCCCCGTTGACCACGACCTTGCCCGACGTCGGACGTTCCAGCAGATTCAGACACCGGGCCAGCGTGCTCTTGCCGGCGCCGGACGGGCCGACGACGGCGAAGATCTCACCGGCGTCGACAGTGAAGTCGACCTCGTCGAGCACCGTCGTCGGGTCGGGCGAACCGACACCGAACACCTTCGTCAACCCCACCACCTCGATCACCGGAGGCCCCCGTTCGCGCTGGTGAGCTGAGCGGCTTCCCTGATCGAATCGTCGATGGTCGAGTTGCTCCCACCGACCCGGTACGTGGACCCGCGATGGTTCTCCGGCAGTTGATCGCCACGCCCGAAGAGCTTGTGGCGCAGGGTTCCCGGGACGTAGTCCCGGTCGTAGAGTCCGCGCCGCTCGAGGGCGGGCACCACGTGGGTGATGATGTCCTCGAACGATCCGGGGGTCACCGCGTAGGCGACGTTGAAGCCGTCGACGTCGGTCTCGGTCACCCAGTCCTGCAGGGCTTCTGCCACCTCGTCGCCGGAGCCGATCAGGACCGGACCCATTCCGCCGATGCCGCCCCACGCCGCGATGTCCCGCACGCGCCATTCCTCGCCGGTGTCGCTCGCCTGCTGGAAAGCGGCGACCGCGGACTGGATCGCGTTGCTGTGCACGTTGCCGATCGGTTCGTCGATCTCGTAACTCGCGAGGTCGATGCCCATCCAGCCCGACATGAAGACCAGCGCACCCTCGGTGCTGGCGTAGGACTGGTACTCCGCGGCTTTCGCGCGGGCTGCCTCCGGAGTCGAGTCGGTGATGATCGTCAGCAGCGTGTAGATCTTCGCGTCGTACGGGTCGCGTCCGGCCAGGATCAGCTCGTCGCGCACCTTGCTCACCACATCACGCAGGATGGCCTTGGTCGGCGCGGCCACGAAGATGGCCTCGGCGTTCTCCGCGGCGAAACGTCGGCCGCGAGGCGAGGCCCCGGCCTGGTAGATGACCGGTGAACCCTGCGGCGACGGCTCGGCGAGGTGAATGCCGGGCACGGTGAAGTGGGTGCCGCGGTGCCCGATGTGATGGACCCGGGCCGGGTCGGCGAAGATGCCCGCCTCGCGATCGCGGAGGACCGCGTCGCGTTCCCACGAACCCTCCCAGAGCTTGTACAGCACGGTGAGGTACTCATCGGCCTGGTTGTAGCGTTCGTCGTGCTCGAGTTGATCGTCGGCGCCCATGTTGCGGGCTGCCGCAGGCAGGTATCCCGTCACCACGTTCCAGCCGATCCGGCCACGGGTGAGGTGGTCCAGCGTCGACAGACGCCGTGCGAAGGGGTAGGGATGCTCGAAACCCGTACCGGTGGTGACCCCGAAGCCGAGGTGTTCGGTGGCGTGCGCCATCGCCGAGACGAGCAACAGCGGGTCGTTCACGGGGATCTGCGCACCCTGGCGGATGGCGGCTTCGTCGTTGCCGGCGTACACGTCGTAGGTGCCCAGGACGTCGGCGATGAACAGACCGTCGAATCCGCCGGTCTCCAGCAAGCGGGCGAGGTCGACCCAGTAGTCGATGGTGTTGTAGTCCCACGACCGGTCGTCGGGGTGGCGCCATAGACCCGGTGACTGGTGCGCAACGCAATTCATGTCGAAGGCGTTGAATCGGATCTTACGTGGGGCATTCGGTTCTGACACCGGAGGAATGATGCTGACGGATCGTCGGAGTGGCCATCGTTGTGCCCACCGCGAACCTAAACTTGTGCCATGCGATCTACAGATGTGTTGCTCGACGGTCTCGGTCGAGTCGTTGAGAACGTTCACGCCGTCCTGGACGACATCTCCACCGAGGAATTGAACCGGGCTCCCGCGCCCGGTGCCAACACGATCGCCTGGCTCGTGTGGCATCTGACGCGCGTGCAGGACTCGCACGTCGCCGACGTCGCCGGAACCGACGAGGTGTGGGTGACCGGGGGATGGGTCGAACGGTTCGGTCTGCCGTTCGACCCCGGGGAGAGCGGGTACGGGCAGTCTGCCGACGAGGCGGCGCGGGTCGTCGTCGACGACCCGGACCTGTTGCGTGGCTACTACGACGCCACGCACGCGGTCAGCGTCGACTACATTGGCGCGCTGTCGGATTCAGATCTCGACCGCGTCGTCGACGAGAACTGGGACCCGCCGGTCACGTTGGGCGTACGACTGCTCAGCGTGATCGACGACGACACCCAGCACATCGGTCAGGCGGCATACGTCCGGGGCCTGTTGTCCTGATCCCGTCGCTGTCGCTCCGCGTTCTGAGTAATTGCGGCCTGGCGGCCGTCGTGGACCACGACAGAACCGTTGTGCGCGGTGCGAGCCCATTCAC